>NZ_JBCHVD010000006.1:0-211987 GCF_046736435.1 Arthrobacter sp. LAPM80 | reverse complement strand
ACACCCCACGGCCGCCCCCTTCCGGGGCGGCCACAGCTGTTTAACCACGAATTCCATCCCGGGCGGCGCATAGCGAAGAATCGCTATAACCCAACCACTACCGAAGGATGATGTCCGTGGCCGTGACGGGGGACTGGCCCGTTGAAACAAACCCCGATACATTGGCCTGCGGGTGTTTGATGATGTCGGTGACGGAACCCAGGTGCCGGGAGAGATCGACCTTGTCCTCGGGAGCCGCCAGCAGCAGCTGGAAACCAAACTCCTGCAGCGCGTTGATGCCTGCGCCAGCGTATTCGGAGTTGGCTTGAATAAAGGCCTCGTCAATCATGACAGTGCCGTACGTGCTGTACCCCTGGATGTCGATGCCAAGCTGATATGCCAGGGCGGCGCCCATGATGAACGAGGTGAACCGCTGCCCCTCGCCACCTGAAAGGGTTCCCGGCTCCAGGCCGACCTCGACCTCGCCGTTGGGGCGGTGCTCGTTGCAGCTGATGGTCACATGCTGCCTGACGTCAAGGACGGTGTCGGCCCAGTGGGCCAGGGCGGGGTCTGCCAAGGCATTGACGAGGCGTTCAAGCTGCAAGTAGCTCGCGGCCATCGTCTCCTCGGTTGCCTTCGTGTAGGCATTGCCCAGTGCGTCCTTGAGCTCAAGCCTGAAGGCCCTGGCCTCCTCGGGAATCGTGGTCTTCACTTCCAGCCGCAGGCGGCTGCCCTTCTCGAACGGCACATCCGCAAGGATCTGGTTCAGCGGCAGGATGCGCTCCTCGATGGAGCGGCGTTCCTCCTCCAGCAACTGCAGGAGGTCGGAAAAACGCTCGTAGGACCGGTTGTTGAAGTACTCCCTAAACTCGTCCTGGCGCTGCGGCAGGCCGTCGGAAACAATGCGCTCAAATAAGTCAACATAATGCGGTGCCGCATCGGCGCCCGTACCGTGGCTGGCGCTCATGGTGGGCCCGAACTGGCGGGCGAACGCCTTAAAGATGTCGCCCAGGGCGCCTTCGGTGCGGAAAATGCGTTCCTTGAAGGTGGCAATGCGCTCACCCAGATCAACAGCGACGCCACTCAGCAGCACCTCAAGCTCATCCAGGGAGGCGGGCTCGCCGTCGGCAAGGTACGGGGCAAACGCCTCAAGCGCCCAACCCTGCGCCTGCGCGCTGTCCTCATTTCCGGCCATGACGGCGCGAACATTGACGAGGTCCCGGTCAATCCCGGACAGGTCGTGGTGGAGCACTGCCACGCGGCCAACGGCGGCCTCGAGGTCGGCATTGGCCTCGGCCAGGGAGACTCGCAGCTGGGCAAGGGTGGCGCTGCCGGCGATGGTCTGTTCCAAGGCGGCTTGCAGCTGTTCCAGCTGTGCGGCAGGACCCGCCGAGTCCAAGTCCTCGAAGGGGCGGGTGTCCGCTGCGATCCGCTTCAGCGCGGCAAGGCGGCGTGCCGACTGTTCCTTGGCAAGGGTGCTCACGGTCGCTGCGGTCGCCGACTCCGCATGCTCGTCGGCCAACGCCTGGGCCTGCTCCTCCAACTGCGCAATCTTGGCAACGTTGTTGAAGCCTAGCAGGTAGTCGGCGGGGTTGATGGAGCGGGTGTCGCGCTCAAATACGGCGGCGCTGAGTTTCACCGTGCCCGCCCGCGACAGTGCCTTGGGGTGGTCATGGAGGGCTGTTTCTTCCTCCACACAGGTGAAGGCGAAATCACCGGTGACCTTTTCGCGCAGCCAGGATCCGGCGTCGGAATCGTGGAAGTCGAGTTTCGTTGCGAGGTGGTTTTTGCCGGCTTTGGCTGGTCGCGCCGGCACGCCGAGGTTGATCCAGCGCAGCTTGCCCAGTCCGTCGAGGCCGTCGATGGCGGAGGTGACTGCGGCAATGTCCGCGCTGCGGACCAGCAGTGTCGTTGCCAGCGAACGCAGCACCTTTTCGGCCGCCGGACGCCACGCGCCGTGGCCGCTGCCAATGTCCACGAGTTCCCCGGCGAACGGCATGTCCTCGGGTGTGAGGCCCGTCGCTGCACAAATGGCGCGGCGGGCGGTGGCACTGCGTGAGTCAATGTTGGATCCGCGGCGCTGGTACGACTCGATTTCCGACCGCAGCGCCTTCTCCTGCGCCTTCAGGTTCACGCTCGCTGCCACGGCCTGGTACTCGCGGGTCCGTGCCGATTCGGTCTCCGCCAGCTGCAGTTCGACGCCGGACGCGGCCTCAGCACGCGCGGCCGCAAGTCCCTGCGTGCTCCAGTGGTGCACTAGTCCGGCGCTGGCAAGGTCGTCCTGCATGCCGGCTTCCACGCGCTGGCGCTCGGCCAGTTCACGCCTGCCGCTACGGATGTCCTTTTCCAGGCCCTCGATGGCCCGCCCGCCGTGGTTGGCGTGTTGTTCGGACAGGGCTGCTACCTGCTCGGCCACGGCATCCTTGGCCACCGTTGCGGCTTCAATTTCCTGCTGCTTGTGCTGCCGTGCCTCCCCGAGTGCCACGGCCTTCGCGGCGAGGAGCTCTGCCTGGAACTGCCCGCGCAGCAGGGGAAGCTGAATGTTTTTTAGCTCGACCGTGCGGGAATGTGAAGCTGTGAGTTCACGCAATTTTTCATGCAGTTCAGGGACGGGGGCAAGGGCGTCGCGCTGGCCGCGGGCATCCTCGAGCTGGCGGTGGATGCCGCTCAGGTGATTGAAGTCCTCGATGGCGTCCGCGGCTGCCGTCAGCGTTGCCGGTTTGTCCAGCACCTCGTAGCGGAAGAATCGGTTGACGCCCTTGTCCAGGCCCTTGCCGTTTTGCAGAGTGCGCAGCAGGCTGAACGCCTTGTCGTTGTGGATGCCCAGCTTGCGCCTGAAGCGTTCGGCGAATGTCCTGTGCACGTCGAAGGCCTCGGCGCCGGGCAGGGCAGCATGCAGGGACGACGGCGAAAAGCGGCGGCTCCCGTGCTTCTCCAATGCCTCGGTGTCCAGTGGCTTGTCGTGGATGACGTAGTGCTTGCCGACCTGCCCCTCAAGTCCGTTGGCCGGGAGGTCGAACAATGCCGCAATGGTGACGTGGCGTCCCAGGCCGTCCTCGAAGACAAGGGCCATTGCCGACCATGTGGCGCTGGGGCGCTGGTACTCAATGCCGCTTGCGGTCTTGATCTTGCGACCACGCATGTAGCTGAACGTGGTGCGGCGGTCCTTGCGGTTTGACGCCTCGTGCGCGGACTCGTTCAGGCGCGGCGCCGCATAGAAAATGTGCTGGATGCCGTCGAAGAGGGTGGACTTGCCCACGCCGGGATGCCCGGTGAGCAGAGTTCCTGCCCTGTCGACGTACATGCTGTGGCGGCCGTGGAACGTGCCCCAGTTGATGATCTGGATCCGGCTCAGCCGGAACTGGCCGGGGTTGATTTCCTCCCCGATGGGCAAGGTGGTGGCAATGCTCATAGGAAGGCCTCCTGCGCGGCGTCGTCGTTGGATTCGGTGTCGAGGGATTCGTTGGGTTCGCTCTTGTCCAGGGCGGCAAGGTAGGCCGGGATTTGTTCGATCGAGTCGAAGGGCAGCGCGAGGGCCAGGGCGTTGCTCACCCTGTACTCGGTGGGAAGTTCGGTGGGCAGGATCAGCTTCAGGTTAAGCAGCCTGGCCAGTGCGGCATCCGTCTGCTCGTCGAGGCGCTTGTCGTCAACGTTGCCTGGCTGGCGGTGCTCGGCCAGGATCTCACGAGCCCCGGCACGGGAAATGCTGACGTCGGTTCCGGTCCCGGCATGGCGGTCAAGCAGCACGCGCAGGCGCAGGGCCAGTAGTGTTTCCTCGCGGCGCAGCGGCTTCCTGGCCACGATCGGCTGCGTGTGCACGGCGTCAATGCCGGCGGGGGACAGCAGCGCAATCTTGCGTTCCGAATCGATGGTGAGCAGCAGGAAAATCTCGCTGAGGTACTGCTGCAGCGACACCGCGTGGTTCAGGATGGTTGTCCACAGCGCGGGCTCGGACGCGCCGTCGATATAGGGTCCGCGCAGCAGCCGCACCAATGCCTGGCGCAATTCCAGCGGAAAAGAGCCGGTGTCGCCGTCGAACAGTGACCGCTCGGTGCCGCCCGGGCGCTGCTCGGCGGTGGGTTGGAGGGTGGTGCTCATTGCGGGGTGTCCTTTGTGAAGGTGAACAGCGGGACGCGGGCCGTGCGCGTGGTCCCGTCAATCTGGGTGAAGGTCAGCGTTTCAGTGCGCTGCGGGTCAATGCTGTCGCCGGACCCGCGCGCGGCGAGGATCAGGCCGCGGATGGTGTTGATGTGGTGAAGTTCGTCCGGCAGGCTCGCATAGACATCGCTCAGGGTTGCCGAGCCGTTGCGGGTTTCCCTTGCGCGGTCGACGGCGGCCTGCAGCGCCGGCATGTCGGGTGCCGGTGTGACGGGCGTGCGGTGGATGTCAGCGCCACTCAGTGCGGGCGGTGCGGCCAGCTTGGGCGGCGGGACGTGGTCCTCGGGGTTGAAGATTCCCATCCCCGCGAGCGTTTCAAAGTCGGGGGAGTACAGCATTGGTCCGACGACTGCCGTACGGGAACCCAGCGGCGCCGCTGCCACGGCCTGCTCGGCGGCGTGGATGGCCTTGCGCAGCAGGACGGATTCCCTGAACTCGGCGGATTGCACATAGGCGTGCAGGCTTTCGGACAGGCGCCCGTAAATGGCGTGCACGTCGCCGGCCTGGCGGCGCATCTCGCGCAGCAGGGAAGCCAGGTTAGCGCGTTCCTCGCTTGTGAGCTTGTCGGTGAAGCCCCGTTCAAGGACCTCGTTGACCGACTGCCGGAAGCGCGCCTGCTGGCGGGGATCGTTCAGGAACTCGGTGAACCCCTGGAAGGTCTCGCCCTCCGGGGTGCCGCGCAGGGCCCTGTCGCCGGCGAGCACCTGGCCCACGGCAACGCCCTTCGTCACTGAGGACTCCATAATTTCCTGACGGATCGAGTGCAGCATGGACTCGACGCCGTCGCGCATGCGCTTGAAATCGGCGGGCAGGCTGGCGGCCAGGTCAAGGACGCTGCGGGTTGCCGCAACCGCGGAATCGTCGGAGAGCACAGCGGGGTTGGCGCCGCTTTTCAATGCGGCAATCTCGCCTTGCCGATCGGCAATCTCGGCCTCGAGGGCCGCAATGCGGGAATCCGGGTTCGGGTCGCTTTGCAGGGAGAGTGTTTCGATGCTTCTCAGCAGCGTGCTCAGCCTTGAGCTGTTGAGATTGGTGCGGCTGCCCGTGAGCGTGTCAACGAAGGCCAGGACCCGCGCCGTTGCGGCTGTTGGTTCGTAGTGGAACTTCCCATCCACCATTGGCCGGGCCAGGAACTGGCTGCGCACCCAGGAGTCGGCGTAGTTGGAGGCCTGCCAGGCCTCGTTCAGGCTCAGGTTCTCCCCGCGCAGTTCCTTCATGAAGTCTGCAAGGTCGGCGTGGAACGCTTCAAGCGGCACACGCTGTTTCGTGGCAGTGAACTCGGCCCTGAGGAAGGCGACAGTCCAGGGCGCGCCCTGCAGCAGCTTCCAGGCCGGGCTGTGCCGCAATTGTTTTTGCGCGTGCCACTGCGCAACGGCGTGGTCGGTGGAGCGCATGGCGGGGCCTTTCGGCAACGGGGGCGGGGTTCATTCCATTTTAAGGCATCGCGGGTCAGGGAACCCGGCGTCCGGCGTGTGGTGAGAGTTACGCACAGGGGTGACTGTCCGGCGTCGTGCCTGCGGTAAGATGGATAAGTCTGTGCTGGCGCCGGGTCCACTCATTGAGTGATTCGCACCAGACGGGCAATGCAAATGAACCTCCTGTTACGGAAATGCCGTAACCGCCTAGACCAAAGGAGGTGGGTTCACATATGCGTCCTTACGAACTGATGGTAATCATCGACCCCGATGTTGATGAGCGTACCGTTGAGCCGTCGCTTCAGAAGTTCCTCAATGTCATCACCAACGATGGTGGAACCATCGAAAAGGTTGACATCTGGGGCCGTCGTCGACTGGCTTACGACATCCAGAAGAAGTCTGAAGGTATCTACGCAGTGGTGAACTTCACCGCTGAGCCTGCTACCGCTCAGGAACTTGACCGCGTTCTTGGCCTCAACGAGACCATCCTGCGCACCAAGATCACCCGTCCGGAAGAGCAGAAAGTAGTAGCCGAGTAATTTCGGTTCACTCACTTTAAATCTTTCATTGTAGGAAAACACCAAGCAGGAAGCAGGAGCAGATGGCAGGCGAAACCACTATCACGGTCATTGGTAATCTCACCGGTGATCCCGAACTTCGGTTTACCCCGAGCGGTTCAGCAGTAGCGAACTTCACCATTGCGTCGACTCCGCGGACCTTGGACCGCCAGTCCAACGAGTGGAAGGACGGCGAAACGCTGTTCCTCCGTGCCTCGATCTGGCGTGAAGCGGCTGAGAACGTTGCCGAGTCCCTGACAAAGGGAACCCGCGTGATTGTTTCGGGCCGGCTGAAGTCGCGGACCTACGACACCAAAGAAGGCGAAAAGCGCACCGTCATGGAGCTTGAGGTCGACGAGATCGGCCCCTCGCTGCGCTATGCCAATGCCAAGGTCAACCGCACCCAGCGCTCCGGCGGTCAGGGTGGGGGCAACTTCGGTGGCGGCAATGGCGGCCAGGGCGGAAACTTCGGCGGCTCCAACGCCGGCGGAGGGCAAGGCGGCTTCGGCGGCGGCCAGCAGGGCGGCGGAAACGCTCCCTGGGGCGGCGGCCAGCAGCAGCAATCCGCACCGGCAGCTGATCCCTGGGCAACGCCCGGTGGCGGCTCCTCCGGTGGCTGGGGCGCAGGCCCGGACAACTCCGAGCCTCCCTTCTAAAGCGCTGTGCGCGACACATCGCGCATGGTACTTAAAAAACGTTTTACAAATGTGCGGCAACCGCCGTACGCACTCCATCCCGCGGATTAATATCCACGGGCTCCACGAATACTAAGGAGCTCCACGATGGCTAAGGCTGAACTCCGTAAGCCCAAACCAAAGTCCAACCCCTTGAAGGCCGCTGACATCACTGTCATCGACTACAAGGACGTAGCATTGCTGCGCAAGTTCATCTCTGACCGTGGAAAGATCCGTGCACGTCGTGTCACGGGTGTTACCGTTCAGGAGCAGCGCAAGATCGCACAGGCAATCAAGAATGCCCGCGAAGTTGCCTTGCTGCCCTACTCCGGCGCTGGCCGCGGTTAAGGGAGATAAATAAACATGGCAAAGCTCATTTTGACCCACGAAGTAAGCGGCCTCGGTGCCGCTGGCGACATCGTTGAGGTAAAGAACGGTTACGCACGTAACTTCCTTCTGCCCCGCGGCTTCGCTCTCACCTGGTCCAAGGGTGGCGAGAAGCAGGTTGAAGCCATCAAGGCTGCCCGCATCGCCCACGCGCACGCTTCAGTTGAAGCTGCACAGGCACAGGCTGCCGCCCTTCAGGCCAGCGTTGTTGTCCTGAAGGTCAAGGCAGGCGACTCAGGTCGTCTGTTCGGCACCGTCAAGGCTGACGACGTTGCAAAGGCTGTTGCCGCTGCAGGTCTGGGAACCATTGACAAGCGCAAGGTTGAACTGCCCGCCCACATCAAGACGGTTGGCAAGCACACTGCGACACTTCGTTTGCACGAAGGCGTCTCAGCTGTCATCACCCTGAACGTTGTTGCAGGCTAATACCCGCTTCACGCTTCAAAAAAAGTCCGACCCCCTTTTTGGGAGTTGGGCTTTTTTTGGTTAATCCTTCTGTTTCTTCGATTGCAGCGACTGAATGTCAGCGGTGGTGAAATGCCTATAGGCCATGTCGATGAGCTGGCGAAGGACGTCCTGGTCCACGTCGGTCAGTTTGTTGATGTAAATACAGGCGGTCCCCGTCTTGACCTTTCCGAGCGTCTCCAGCAGCGGTGCGGCATCCTGCGGGTAGGTGAGTCCGTAAACCACGAGGTTGGCCTTCCTCGGTGAAAATCCGACGGCGGCCGCGTCACCCTCGCGTCCCGAGGCGTACTTGTAGTGGTATTCGCCGAAGCCGATGATGCTCGGCCCCCACATGCGCGGCTCCTCGCCGGTAATTTCCCGCATCATCTCCACCAACGCACGGGCGTCGCCGCGGCGCGTTGAGGTGATGTCAACGGTGCTGATGAAGTCAAGCGGGTCAACCCGCGTAGGCACTGTCTTGTTGGATGTTTTCGTGGCCTTCCCGGCGTCGGAAGCGTTTCCCATGATGTGTCTCCTCGTCGTTCGGTTTAGCTTAGCGCCAACGGATTTCGAGCGCAGGGGAGGTGGCTATTAGAAGCGCTAAGCCGGGTGTTACTGAACCCGTGGACGCTTAGACATCGGATGCATTACTGTGGATTTCGTCACTTTGTTATCCATATCTCGCCGTGCGTCCAGGGCCGTGACGCGGCCAATGGGCGCGTCACGGATGTCACCTCATTCGAGGGCCAGCGGGTCGCCTGAGGTGAATTTGTGGCCGGCGAGCACCCCTGCGAGAGCCGGCACTGCGAGACCTGCGGGAGCCGCGGCGTCGGACCCCGCAGTGGCTCCGTCAGCGTGTGATCTGCCCGCGACGGGCACCGGCGGGCTGGCCCTGTCCATGGTTCTCGACCTGTCAGTCCTTGCGGTCGGTGTGTTCATGGTCATGAGGTCGCGAAGGAAGTACATGCCCAAGCGCGCATAGGGTGGCATGACGCAGCGCACATGAGTCGCCCGGGATATCCACAGATGGGAATATATCTGTGGATATCCCGGGCGCTACTTGTGTTTAAGCGTGGAGTCAAGCTATGGGTTCGAAGCGCGGCGCGCCGGGAAAAATGTATTTCTCCACAGGGGGTGGACAGTGTTTGCGCAGGTCAGAGCCGCGATTGTGAGCAACTCCTCAGCTTATCCACATGCTTGTCCCCATCCTGTGCACAAGCAGGGGCGTTTAATCCACCGGTTATCCACAGGGTAGGTGGACAACGGGGTTGGTGGATGCCCCTCCACCGTCTAACGTTGCAATTGACCTCTCCGCAACGACAACTTTGTCGGTACCAGCTGGCAAGGAGCAGTCGCACCAGGAATGGCACCGCCAGCAGGCGGTGAAGGGCCCGGCCAGCAGGGCAGAAAGAGGGCACCAAACATGTCGGCTCCAGCCAAGGAATCAGCAAAAACTTCCCACGAACCGGACTTCGCCCGGACCCCGCCACAGGATCTCGTGGCCGAACAAAGTGTCCTCGGCGGCATGATGCTCTCCAAAGATGCGATCGCCGACGTCGTTGAGGTTTTGCGCGGAAACGATTTCTACCGGCCCGCGCACGAGAGCATCTACGTGGCCATCCTTGATCTCTACGGCCGCGGCGAACCCGCCGACGCCGTCACCATCGCCGACGAGCTGACCAAGCGCGGTGAGATCACCAAAATTGGTGGCGCCGCCTACCTGCACCAACTGATCCAGTCAGTGCCAACTGCCGCCAACGCCGGTTTCTATGCCGAGATTGTTGCCGAGCGGGCCGTGCTGCGCCGGCTCGTCACCGCCGGAACCAAGATCGTCCAGATGGGTTACGCCCAGGACGGTGAGGTTGAAGACACCGTCAACGCCGCGCAGGCCGAGATCTTTGCCGTGGCCGAGCGCCGCACCACCGAGGACTATGTGCTCCTGAAGGACGTCATGGAAGCCACGGTGGATGAAATTGAGGCGTCCGGGCACAAGGGCGAAGGCATGACAGGGGTACCCACAGGCTTTTACGAGTTCGACGACCTGACCAACGGCCTACACCCGGGCCAGATGATTGTTATCGCCGCCCGCCCCGCCGTGGGCAAGTCAACGTTCGCCCTTGACTGGGCGCGCTCGGCTGCGATCGACCACAACATGGCCACCGTGGTGTTTTCGCTGGAAATGGGCCGGAACGAAATTGCCATGCGCCTGCTCTCGGCCGAGGCCACCATCAGCCTGCAGGACCTCCGCAAGGGAACCGTCAAGGACGACCAGTGGTCGAAGATCGCAACGACCATGGGCAGGATGAACGAAGCCCCGCTGTTCATCGATGATTCCCCCAACATGTCCCTGATGGAAATCCGAGCCAAGTGCCGACGCCTCAAGCAGCAGCACGACCTGAAACTTGTCATCCTTGACTACCTCCAGCTGATGTCCTCCGGCAAGCGCGTGGAATCGCGCCAGCAGGAAGTCTCCGAGTTCTCCCGAGCCCTAAAGCTGCTGGCCAAGGAACTGCAGGTTCCAGTGGTGGCGTTGTCGCAGCTGAACCGTGGATCCGAGCAGCGCACCGACAAGAAGCCGATGGTTTCGGACCTTCGTGAATCCGGTTCCATTGAGCAGGATGCGGACATGGTGATCCTGCTGCATCGTGAAGACATCTACGACAAGGAATCAGCCCGCGCTGGGGAGGCCGACGTGATTGTGGCCAAGCACCGTAACGGCCCGACCAAGACCATCGTTGTCGGCTTCCAGGGCCACTATTCACGCTTTGCCAACATGGCAAACGACGGCGGTGGCGGGGGCTACTAGCCGCCCCGGCCACCTGCCCGCCCCTCCCGATATAATTGAGCCATGCCCAAAACAGTGACGCGGAACGCTGGTCCCGGATCCGCCGGCCGGCCAACGGTCAACCAGTCAACGGCCAACCAGTCAACGGCCAGGGCAATCCGGGCACTGGCCATACCGGCCTTTGGTGCACTTATTGCCGAGCCGTTGTTCCTCCTGGCCGACTCGTCCATTGTGGGCCACCTTGGTGTTTCGCAGCTGGCAGGTGTTGGCTTGGCCGCCACGGTCCTGCAAACCATTGTGGGACTTATGGTGTTCCTGGCATACTCCACCACCCCCGCCGTCGCCCGTCTTTTGGGGGCGGGCCGGCATGCCGATGCCCTCGCGGTGGGGCGCGACGGCCTGTGGCTGGCAGCAGTCCTGGGCCTGTTGCTTGCGGTCGCGGGCATATTTTGCGGCAGTGGAATCCTCCGCGCCATGGGTGCCGATGGCGAGGTTCTCGGGTATGCCCGCGAGTACTTCACGATCAGCCTCGCCGGCATTCCCGCCATGCTGCTTGTGATGGCCGCAATGGGCGTCTTGCGTGGCCTGCAGGACACTAGGACACCCCTGGTCGTGGCCACTGCAGGGTTCGCCGTCAACATAGCCATGAACGTCGCCTTTGTCTACGGGCTGGGGATGTCGGTGGCGGGCGCCGCGCTTGGCACTGTGATCGCACAGTGGGGAATGGCGGTTGTGTACCTCGTCATCGTCGTCCGCGCGACCCGCCGTTACGGCGTCGGGCTGCGCCCCGACTGGGCCGGAGTCCGGGCCGTTTCCCGGGTTGGCAGCTGGCTGATGGTGCGGACCCTGTCGCTGCGCGCGGCCATCCTTGTCACAGTCGTCATTGTAACGGCACAGGGCCCCATAAACCTTGCTGCACACCAGCTGGCCATGACGCTTTTCGTCTTCCTCGCGTTCGCCCTCGATGCACTTGCAATCGCAGCCCAGGCCCTTGTGGGCAAGGAACTCGGCGCGGGCAACATCCTGGGGGTGCGGGCGTTGACGTGCACCATGACCAGATGGGGCCTCGGCTTTGGGGTGGTGACGGGGATCGCACTCGCCGCGGTGTCCGGCGTCGTGGGTTGGATTTTCACGACCGACCCGGGCGTCCATGCCGCACTAACGGCCGCCCTGCTCGTCATGGCGGTGGGCCAGCCGTTGGCCGGCTACGTCTTTGTGCTCGACGGCGTCCTCATTGGTGCGGGGGACGCCCGCTACCTTGCCTTGGCCGGCCTGGCCAACCTTGTGGTCTACGTGCCGCTGCTCATGTGGGTCTCGCGCGTGGGCTTCGGCGACACCCGCGCCGGGCTTTTCTGGGTCTGGGTGGCGTTCAGTATTGGCTACATGGGTGCGCGCGGGCTCACGCTGGGGCTGCGTGCCCGTACGGGCCGTTGGATGCAGGTCGGCGCAACGGGCGGCCGCGGCTAGACTTGATGTGTGAGTGAAACCGCCATTCCCCAGCCAGCCAATGCCCGCACCGCCGCATCCGCGAGCCCCGTGCTGTGGCAAACAATCCTGTTGCGCGCCTTGGCCACATTGGCTTTTGGCCTCGTCACGGTCTTTTGGGCGGAACCTGGCACCATTGGCCTGTGTGTCGCCTTCACCATCTACCTCCTGGCGCTGGCTGCCACCCAGTTCCTGACCGTGCGTGCCCTGGACCTGCCCCGCGGCGATGCCCGCAGGCTGGCACTCCTTGGCGCCACGGGCCTGCTGGCCATGAGCGCCGTCGTCGTGGCCATTTCGGTCAGCGCCTTGGTCTCGGCCTGGTTCTGTGCGGCCGCGCTGGCAGCGCTGGGCGTGGCCGAGCTTTTCTCGGCGCGGCACAAGTCCTCCGATGGCGGCAGGACGCCACTGCGCAGCGACTGGAGCATCTCCGCCGTCCTGGGCCTTGGCACGGGGCTGTTGCTGCCGTTCTTCGTCTCGGCCGGCCCTCACGGGATCATGGGCGTCGCGGGCGGTGGAGCCTTGATGTCGGGCGCACTGTGGATGTTGTCGGCGCTCACGCTGCGCCATGATGCCGCCAAGTCAAAAGCCCAGTAAACTAAACACCATATGTTCTACTTTGCGTAGAAACGCGTGGTGCGCGCAACACCAAACAAGTCAAAGGACCAATTGTGGGCAGTGTAGAGCCGCAGAACCCGAAGCCAGGCAGTTCCATCAAGTTCCCCCTCAGCTTCTCCTTCGCCATGGGCGCAGTGGCCGGCCTTGTCACCCTCGTGGTATCGGCCGGGGGCACGAAGCATGGACTTCGCTGGGACCTTGGCGGCGTAGCTTTTGGCATCGCCTTCGTGGCAACCCTGCTTGTCGCATCCCTGCTGGTCATGGGCCACAAGGAAAATGATCCCCACCTGAGCGAGGGATCCGGCGTCAATCTCAGGTCCTCGGACCGCATGGCACAGGACAAGGCTGATGCCGCAGCGAAGGCTGCCTTGGACGCGGACAAGACCGAGGGCGACACCGCCTGACCCCTTCCGTGCCCCTCCCGCTTCGCCACCTGTGGCGCGCCCGGCCGTGTGCCGACTGCCGCAGCCGCCCGCGCTAGCCCCGCAAGCCCGCCAGGGTGCCTTGGATACGCGCAAAGATCGCCGCATCCACATCAATTCCATGCCGCTTGAGCACCATGACGGCGGCACCCACCACGCCGTCCCCGACCAAAACGGGCGACACAACCGACCCGGCTGACGCGGCCAGTCGGTCCACCACGCCGGCCGCAACCGATCCTCCCTTGGTGAGCACACTGCCGCCAAAAACAAGCGGCGGGGCCCCCGCCTCCCCGGTTACCGCGCCTCCCGCCTCACCGACCTCGGCCGTCCGGCTGACAGCCAGCAGGGTCCTCGCCAGGGCGTCTGCCGCGCGCTCGATGATGTCCTTGGCAACGGCGTCGTCCTTGACGGCAAAGACCATCGGCGCAAAGCGCGAGACCTCAATGGAGCTGCGCTCATACACCTTGAGGATCAGCTGCTGTTGGGTGCGAAAACGTCCCTGACTGCGCGTGCCCGGATCATCGGCGATGCCAAGCTCGGTCAGGACCAGCGCCGTGAGTGCGGTGGCCCGGCCGCGGCCGTCGAGCGCCGACGCGACGGCGCGCGCGACCTCGCGGCCCAGCCAAAATCCGGATCCCTCATCACCCAGGAGCCAGCCCGTTCCATCGGCAACTTCGGCGAGCCTGCTGCCACTGATGCGCGCACCAACGGCGCCGGTCCCAGCTATCAAGGCACGCCCATCGTCCTGATAGGTTCCCGAGTAAAAGGCCGCCAATAAATCAGATTCAATCACGACCTCTCCGATGAGTCCGAGCGAAATAAAGCGGGGACCGTACAAATGTGACGGCAGTTCCAGTGATGCGCCCGCCATGGCAACAAGCGCCCCGGAGAGGGTTCGCGGGACGTCGCCAAGGGCCTCCCTTGAGGCCTCGCAAAGAGCGTCTAAAGCAGGCTCAAATCCCCTAGAAACCGGGTTTCCGCCCCCAGCCGTACCATACCCCAGGCAGTGTCCGGCGGAGTCCAAAATGACCGCCCTGGTGGACGTGCCGCCGGCATCAATTGCAAGGAAATTGAGCATCGTTACCATTCTGTGTCTGATGTGTGACTTGACTTACATTGGGCATGATAATAGTTTTCATTACGTAGCCCCCTAAAAGAAACGGATTTTCAGATGTCAGTCTTCACGTCCCCTCCCGCAGCTGCAACGGCTGCCGGCGTCGTGAACCGCATTCAGGCAAAGCTACCTGATATGCCGGCTGCCATGGCCAAAATCGGTTCGTTCCTGTTGGAGAACCCGCAGGCGCCGCTTGAACTGTCAATCATGGAGCTGGCGGAAAAGACGAAAACGTCCCCCGCTACCGTGACGCGCTTCTGCCGCCTGCTTGGTTACGCCGGATTTGTCCCGTTCAGGGTCAGCATTGCCTCGGACCTGGGGCGCAGTGACGCCAGGGAGTCATGGAAGGCTGACATCGGGCGCGCGTTTGGCCCCGATGACTCCGCGCGTGATGTGCTCAGCACGCTTGTCAATGCCCACACGCGGTCGCTGGAGGAAACGGCGGCCATCATGGACCTGGCGTTGATGAACAAGATTGCCCGCCGGATTGCCATGAGCAACCACGTGGACATCTACGGCATTGGTGGCAGCGCCGTCATGGCCAAGGAGCTGCAGTCACGCCTGTACCGGATTGGCATCAACGCCCACCACTGGTCTGAAGTCCATGCGGGCCTGACAAGTGCGGCCATTCAGGACTCGAATTCCGTGGCCATCGGCATTTCAAACACGGGCCGCACGGAGGAGACTCTGCAAATGCTCCGTGAGGCAGGCGAGGCGGGCGCCCTCACCGTGGCCTTGAGCAACAACCCCGGATCCCCGTTGGCCGACAGCGCCGACGCGTCCATCATCACTTCCGTCCACGAGCAGTTCCTGCAGCCGGATGACCTTTCCGCCAAGCACGTGCAGCTGCTCGTCATTGACTTAATTTATTTACTGGTCGCCCAGGTGAACTTTGCCCAGACCACATCAAAACTTGCGGCCTCAGCCATGGCCGTTTCCCCGCACAGGCGCCCGACTCGGACCGCACGTGCCGATGCCAGCGCCCACAGGGCCCCGCGAAACCCAGGAAAGGGCGAGGTTCATGCCTGATTCAATGACAATTTTTGGTTTGGAAGTTTCCGCACGACTTGACGCAATCACGGCATGGGCTGTTGCCGGCGGTCTCGATGAGGCTGCAAACGCCATGGCCGACGCGCTTGACGCCGGTGGTGTCATCCAGGCGTTCGGCACGGGTCACTCGGAGGCTTTTGCCATGGAGATTTCCGGCCGCGCCGGCGGGTTGATCCCCACGAGCAAGATTGCCCTGCGCGACCTGGTGCTGCACGGCGACCGCGACGTTGCGGTACTTGACTCCCTTGAAGGCTCAGTTCTGGAGCGCGAGACCGGCGTCGCCGAGGAGCTTTTCCAGCTGTCGCTCGTTGACCCCCGAGATATTTTCATCATCGCCTCGAACTCCGGCGTGAACGGTTCCATCGTTGGCCTGGCCCTTGCCGCCAAGGAACGTGGACATACGGTCATTGCCGTCACAAGCCTCGAACACACCAATGCTGTCGAAACAAAACACCCTTCTGGGATGCGTCTCAGTGAGATTGCAGATATTGTTATCGATAACAGGGCGCCGTTTGGCGACACAACCCTGGAAGTTTCCGGCGGGGGAGGTGTTGGTGCCGTCTCATCGATCACTGGTGCATACATTGCACAGTTGCTCACGATTGAGACGGTTCAATGCCTGGTCCGTGCGGGGAAGAAACCGCCCATTTATATTTCGGCAAATATCCCGGGCGGGGACGAACACAATACCGCACTGGTGGGCCAGTATGCTGGCCGGCTCAGGCGTGAGGCGTGATTCCAGCAGCTCAGTAGTTGACGTAAGCTACAGCGCGAGAAGTCAGCCGAGTGAGTTGCAGTGAAACGCAGTGAATGTACAAAGTAGTACCGATTTAGCGCTCGTATCATCAATGGAAGGCAGTACAAAGAATGAGTATTCAGAACAAGCCGCTGCAGCGCCGTGGATTCCTTCGCGGAGCACTGGCCACCGCCGTACTTTTGCCCTTGGGTGGAGCCCTGGCTTCCTGCGCAGGCGGCAGTGACACCACCACCAGCGCTGCTCCCGGCGGCGAAGTGGATCCCACCAAGAACCCGTTTGGTGTAGCCAAGACCGGCAAGCTCGACGCGGTAATCTTCAAGGGCGGCTACGGCATCGACTACGTCGACTTTGCTGGCAAGATCTTCTCCAAGAACTTCCCCGAAGTGACGGTTTCCATCAACCCGTCAACCGACATCGCCCAGGAACTGCAGCCCCGCTTCGTCGGTGGCAACCCGCCGGACCTGATCGACAACTCCGGCGCAAAGTCCATCGGTTTCAGCACCATCCTGGACCAGCTCGAGGACCTCAAGTCGGTTGTTGACGCCAACAACCTCGAAGGCACCAAGATTGCTGACACCCTGTTCGCAGGCGTGCTGGCGCCGGGCACCTTCGACGGCAAGCTCGCCGCCATCAACTACGTGCTGACCGTTTACGCATGGTGGTACTCCGCAAGCCTGTTCAAGACGAACAACTGGACCGTTCCCACCACGTGGGACGAAGCATACGACCTCGGCGTCAAGGCCAAGGCCGCGGGCAAGTACCTGTTCGTCTGGGGCAAGGAAGCCGCAACGTACTACCAGACCATGGCCATCGAATCAGCCATCAAGGAAGGCGGCGACGAAGTTCGCCTGTCACTTGAAAACCTGAAGCCCGACTGCTGGTCACAGCCCGCCGTCCAGAGCGTCTTCACCGCCATGGAAAAGATCGTCAAGGCCGGAATGTTCGCTCCCGGTGGCGCCGGCACCGTCTTCACCGCAGCGCAGGCGCAGTGGTCCAACGATCAGAAGGCCCTGCTGTACCCGTCAGGCTCGTGGATCGAAAACGAGATGAAGGACCAGACCAAGGCCGGCTTCGAAATGACTGGCGCTCCCGTGCCGGTTGTCTCCGCCAGCCCGAAGATCCCCCAGACGGGTGTACGTTCAGCAGGTGGCGAGCCTTTCGTTGTCCCCAGCAAGGGTGCGAACATTGCTGCTGGCAAGGAATTGCTCCGCACCATGCTTTCCAAGGAAGCAGCAACCAACTTCGCCAAGGAAAAGTTGGCGCCCACTGTCGTCAAGGGCACCGTTCCCGCCGACGGCTTCGGCTCCACCGCACTGGTCTCACAGACCTCCATGTTGGAGAAGGCCGGCAAGGACATCTTCACCTGGAACTTCGTTGACACTTACGGCATGAACAACGACCAGCTTGTCCCGTGGAACTCCTTCCTCGACGGCAAGCTCGATGTTGCAGGCCTCACCAAGGCGCTGCAGGAAATCACCGACAAGGTTGCAAACGACTCCTCGGTCAAGAAGATTGCAGTGAAGTGACTCAAGTAACAAACAAAGTGAAGTCGGGCAGTGGCGTCATCGCCGCTGCCCGGCGGCGCCGGAAAAAACTGACATTCGACAAGGTCAGCTTCATGGCAGTCTTCCTTGGACTGCCCTTGGTGATCTATCTGGTCTTTGTAATCTCGCCTTTTGCTCAGGCCGTTTACTACTCCATGACCAGCTGGAGTGGCTACGACAATAAGATGCCGTTTGTCGGCTTCGGTAACTACGTCAAGCTCTTCAACGATGACATCTTCATGATTTCGGTACGCAACAGCATTACCCTGGCGGTATTCCTGCCTATCGTCACTGTGATCCTGTCCCTGGTGCTGGCAACGTTGGTCACCATCGGCGGCAGCAGCCGCGGGCAGATCAAGGGCCTGAAGGGCTCCGGTTTCTACCGTGTCATCTCCTTCTTCCCCTACGTGATCCCGGCAGTTGTCATCGGCATCATTTGGCAGCAGATCTTCAACCCCAGCAACGGTTTGCTCAACGGCATCCTGACAAGCATTGGCATCAATGCCGCCCAGGACTACGCCTGGCTGGGTGATTCACGCACGGCCATGATCGCCTCGATGTTCGTCATTGTGTGGGGCTTTGTGGGCTTCTACATGATCCTATTCATCGCAGCCATCAAGGGCATTCCCGCCGAGACGTTTGAGGCAGCCCGCATTGACGGCGCCGGCCGTTTCCGCACGGCCGTCAGCATCACGATCCCGCTGATTCGCGACAACATCCAGACGGCCTACGTCTACATGGGTATTTTGGCCCTCGACGCCTTCGTCTACATGTCGGTTCTGAACTCCACTGGTGGCCCCGGCAACTCAACCCTCGTCATGTCCCAGAAGCTCTTCACCACGGCATTCTCCAAGGGCCAGTTCGGCCTGGCTTGTGCCATGGGCGTGGTCTTGGCAGCTATTACCTTGATCTTCTCGGCACTGGTATTCCTGGTGAACCGTTGGACCGGCGGCAGCAAGGATGTGTCTGAATAATGTCTATTAATCTTTCAAAGAAGCATTCCGCATCCGGGCATGTCGAGCGCAAGGCGCAAGATACCCAGGGGGATAAGGTTGTTGCGGGCGTATCCCACGTCATGCTCAGCCTGTGGGCCCTGCTGGTGCTGATTCCGCTTGGCTGGACCCTGATGTCGTCCTTCAAGACGACGTCTGAAATTTTTGCTTCACCGTTCTCACTCCCGGCTGACTGGAAGTTTGAGAACTACGTCAATGCGTGGAACACGGCCGGTATTGGCTCATACTTCTTCAACACAGTTATCGTGGTGGGCTTTGCGCTCGTCATTGTGATGGTGCTGGGCGCCATGTGTGCCTACGTTTTGGCCCGCTACGTGTTCCCCGGCTCGCGTGCCATCTACTACCTGATGCTCGCAGGCCTGACGTTCCCGATCTTCCTGGCAATCGTGCCCTTGTTCTTCATCCTGAAGAACATGGGTCTGTTGAACACGTTGCCCGGTTTGATCATTGTCTACGTTGCGTTCGCGCTTCCGTTCACCGTGTTCTTCCTCTTCTCCTTCTTCAAGGCGCTCCCGAGCGAAATTGCCGAGGCTGCACAGATTGACGGCGCCGGTGAATGGCGGACCTTCTTCCAAGTCATGCTGCCCATGGCCAAGCCGGGCATGGCTTCGGTGGCGATCTTCAACTTCCTGGGTTTGTGGAACCAGTACCTGATCCCCGTCGCCATCAATACCAACCCAAAGAACTACGTGCTGTCGCAGGGCATTGCGGCCTACGCCGGCCAGCAGGGTTACGCGGTGGACTTCGGCTCGCTGTTTGCAGCGGCGATCATCGTTGTTGTTCCCGTGCTGATCATGTACATCCTGTTCCAGCGCCAGCTCCAGGGCTCGGTGTCCGCGGGAACCATGAAGTAAAGGTTTACTTCCCTCATTCGAACGTACAGATGATGGCAGTGTTTGACTCAAACATTGCCATCACCTGTACGTTCGATTTATTTACGGGCTGATTGACGACGCCGGTACGCGGCCACGTGGGCACGGTTGCCGCAGTTGCCGGTGTCGCAATACCGGCGGGAACGGTTTTTGGAAAGGTCGACCAGCACCGCATCGCAGTCGGGGGCCGCGCAAACCTTGAGCCGGGGCAGTTCCTTGCCCCGGATGACATCCACCAGGGCCATGGCCGCCTCAACGCCCATGCGTTGGGCCAGGGGTGCGGCAGGCGCTGTTGCGTGCAGGTGCCAGTCCCATTGGTCGTGCCTGACCAGTTGCGGCAGGGCATCGGCGCGGGCCAGCAGGGCGTTGACCATGGCGACGGCAGTGTCCTCGCCCGCCGTGAAGATGGTGCGCAATTCGCCGCGCATGTCCCGCGCCGCAGCCACCTCGGCGGCCGAATGTTCCCGTGAGCCGGTGAATTGTTCCTGTCTCACAAAGAGGTCAAGGTCGGCGACGGTTTCCAACGAATCGGTCCCCGTTACGTTCCCTCCCGCGTCGACGTCCAGGGGTGCGGTGTTGATGAGATTGACGGCGGATTGCAGGGCCACCTCGGTGTCATGACTAAAGACCACATTGACTCCTGACATTGCGCGGGCGTAATGTCATTAGTCTAACGCCTATCACTGCTGACATATGGATGCCTATGACCTCGCCAAAAGCCAATTTCGCCGCGCCCGCCGCCGGGCGGCGCCCTGCTATGGCTTCGCCCGCCCTCCTGCTCGCCTTTGTGTCCGCCGCGGCATTTGCCTTGTCGGGGTCCTTCGCCAAGTCACTTTTTGACGTTGGCTGGTCCCCCGGCGCGGCCGTGGCAGTGCGCATTGGCGGCGCCGCCGTCGTACTTCTTGTTCCCGTCATCATCTCGTTGGTGCGCAATTGGCGGGATGTGAAGGGTTCGCTGGGGCGGATTGCCATCTACGGCGTGGTGCCGATTGCGCTGTGCCAGTTGTTCTTCTTCAACGCCGTCCAGCACCTTTCGGTGGGCGTGGCGCTACTGCTTGAGTACCTCTCGCCCGTGCTGCTGGTTGCCTGGGCCTGGATCATGACGCGGCAGCGGCCCCGGCTGCTGACAATCGCCGGTGCCGTCAGTGCGATGGCCGGACTGGTGCTTGTGCTTGATTTGGTGGGAGGCCAGAAGGTCAGCGTTGAGGGCATTCTGTGGGGGCTTGCCGCGGCGGTGTGCTCGGCCGTGTACTTTGTGATGTCGGCCCGCAAAGGTGACAACGTGCCGCCGATCCTCATGGCGGGGGGCGGCATGGCCGTCGGTGCCGTGATGATCATCGGGCTCGGCGTGGTGGGTGCGCTGCCCATGGCCTTCTCCTTCGACAGCCCCGTTTTTGCCGGGCATCAGGTGTCCTGGCTGGTTCCCGTGCTTGGCCTTGTGCTCCTCACCACCGTATTCGCCTACGTTGTGGGGATTGTTGCAACGCGGGGGCTTGGGTCGAAGGTTGCATCCTTCGTCGCCCTGTTTGAGGTGCTATTTGCCGTGGTCTGGGCATGGATCCTGCTGGGCGAACTGCCGCGGCTGGTGCAGCTGCTTGGCGGTCTGTTCATTATGTTTGGCGTTGTCATGGTCCGACTTGACGAGCTTCGCGGGCCCGTCCGGAGGGGACCGGGATACGTTGTAGACCTTGGCGCATCTCCATCAAGCCAGGGCGATCAGACGGGGCCATTTCTGGAGGGGCTAGCTGCCAAAGCGCCGCAATCGCAGCGAGTTGGCGACCACCAGGACTGAGCTGGCGGCCATCGCGGCCCCGGCGATCATGGGGTTGAGCAGTCCAAGGGCTGCCACCGGGATGCCGATCGCATTGTAGAAGAACGCCCAAAACAGGTTCGTTTTGATGGTGCCAAGTGTTTTCCGCGAGAGGGCAATGGCCGTGGCGACCTGGCCGAGGTCGTTGCCCATGACCGTCAGGTCCGCTGCCTCAATGGCGACGTCGGTGCCCGATCCCATGGCGATGCCCAGATCCGCCTGTGCCAGCGCTGCAGCGTCGTTGACGCCGTCGCCGGCCATGGCGACAGTGGCCCCTGCCGCCTGCAACTTCCTGACCGCCTCGACCTTGCCTTCGGGCAGGACGTCGGCGAACACATCTTCCGGTGCGATGCCAACGGTTGCAGCAACCTGGGCCGCAACAGCCGCGTTGTCGCCGGTGAGCAGGATGGGCCGCAGGCCCAGTCCCTTCAGCGTGGCAATGGCCGCCACGGAACCGGCCTTGATGGTGTCCTTGAGGGCGATCAGCCCGGCAGCCTTGCCGTCAACCGCGACCCAGATGGCGGTGGTGCCGCGCTGTTGCTGGATGAGCAGGGCTGCGCGGTCGGAGGCGGAAGGCTCGACGCCGTTTTCCTCCAGCCACCCTGCTCGGCCGGCCAGCACCGTGTGTCCCTCAATCACGGCACGCACGCCGCCGCCGGGGGAGGAGCTGAACTCCGCAACCTCTGGCAGCTCTCCGCGGGTGCGGGCATACTCCGCGATCGCGTGGGCAATGGGATGCTCGCTGTGGGATTCCACTGCCCCGGCAAGACGCAACACCTCGGCCTCGGGCAGTTGGGTGAGGCGGACGACGTCCACCACTCCGAGCCTGCCCTCGGTGACGGTGCCCGTCTTGTCCAGCAGGATGGTGTCCACCGTGCGGGTGTCCTCAAGGACCTGCGGGCCCTTGATCAGGATGCCCAGCTGGGCCGCTCTGCCGGTTCCTGTCAGCAGGCCTACCGGTGTGGCAAGGCCCAGTGCGCAGGGGCAGGCGATGATCAAAACGGCGACGGCGGCCGTGAAGGCACCCTGGATGTCGCCGCTGAAAACCAGCCACAGCGCGAAGGTCAGCACGGCGATGACGAGCACGATCGGCACGAAAACTGCACTGATCCTGTCCGCGAGCCGGGCGATGGGGGCCTTGCCTGCCTGTGCGGCGCTGACGAGCCTGCCCATCTGGGCGAGCGTAGTCTCGGCTCCGACGCGGGTGGCCCGCACCAGCAGGCGGCCGGAGGTGTTAATCGTCGCGCCGGTGACGGCGTCATCGACTGTGACATCCACGGGCAGGGATTCGCCCGTGATCAGTGATGTGTCAACGGCGGATGTGCCGTCTGTGACGATGCCGTCGGTGGCGATCTTTTCGCCGGGTCGGACCACGAAGATCTCATCGACTTCGAGCGCGGACGCCGGGATCTTGACCTCGACGCCGTCACGGAGCACAGTGGCTTCCTTGGCACCAAGGCTCAACAGCGCCTTGAGGGCGTCGCCGGCCTTCGCCTTCGCCTTCGCCTCGAGGTAACGGCCAAGCAGCAGGAACGTCACGACGACGGCGGACACCTCAAAGTAGAGTGGCGCGTGCCCTTTCATGTCGGAGCCTTGTGCTGTCAGCATCGGATCCATGAACATGGTGACGGTCGAAAACAGGAATGCGGCGCTAACACCGATCGACACCAGCGTGTCCATGGTGGAGGCGAAGTGCCTGGCGTTGATGGCGGCCGCCCGGTGGAACGGCCAGGCCGACCACGTCACCACCGGCAGCGTCAGGGCACCAACGGCCCAGCCCCATTGCGGGAACTGCAGGGCCGGGAACATGGAGATCAGGAAGACCGGGATGGTCAGGATTGCGGCGAGGGTGAGGCGCGGGCGCAGAGTGTCGGTGGTGCCGCCGTGGTCTACCGGTGCGGCAGCGCTGTCCTGCGCGGCACCTGGGTGCGGGCCGTGCGCCGAGCGGGGGTCGACGTCGTGCGTTGGAGTTGGTGCGGGGAGCGGGGGATTCTTCAGCCGCGCCGTGTATCCGGTGGCCTTGACGGTGTCGAGGATTTGCTGGTCGGTGATGCCGGCGGGAACCGTGACCTGGGCCGACTCGAGCGGGAGGTTCACGGACGCGCTGACGCCGTCGAGTTTGCCCAGTTTGCGCTCAACCCGGCCGACGCACGAGGCGCAGGTCATGCCTTCGATGTCGATCTCGACCAGGCGGGGACCGGTTGTGGCGGTGGGGGACGAAATGCCTGAGGCGCTCATGGCGCTCCTTAACTTATTGGCGGTTAGGCGTTGTTGGCGACCATGAGGTAGCCGGCTTCGGCCACTGCCTCGCCAATTTCCGCGGGGTCAAGGGTCAGGGTGGAGGTGATGGTGACCTCGGAGATGCCCCCGGCATTCAGCTCAATCGCGACGTTTTCGACGCCCTTGAGTTCGGTCAGTTCTTCGATGACCGAGCTGACGCAGTGGCCGCAGGTCATGCCTGAAACGTTGATGGTGGTGGTGTTGCTCATGGTGTTAGCTCCTGAGTAGGCGGGAAATGGCGGCGGTGGCTTCGGCGACCTTGCCCGAGACGATCTCCGGGTTACCTGTCTGGGCTGATTCGTTGGCTGCCCCGACCACGCAATGCCCGATGTGGTCGTTGAGCAGACCGATGCTGACGGCGTGCAGGGCCTTGTTGACGGCGGCCATCTGGGTGAGGATGTCGATGCAGTATTTGTCTTCCTCAATCATCCGGGCTATGCCGCGGACCTGGCCCTCGGCCCTCTTAAGACGGCGGAGGTAGGCCTGTTTTTCCTCTGAGTATCCGTAGGTGCGCTCTTCTGTGTCCATGCTTCGAATCTATACCCCCATAGGGTATATGTCAATTACCCCATGGGGGTATCAATTCAGGGGTGGCCGGCCGGTGGTTCCGCCAAGAGTCCACTGATCCGCTCCGCGCTTCCCCGGGCCCATGCGGTGGTGGACGCGATCCCCAGGGCAACAATCGCCAGCCAGCAGCCGATCACGATCCGCCACAGGGGGTCGGTGGCGGGCGCGAACGACGCCGTAATGGCATGCGCCGCGCCGGCCCCTGTCACCGTCCCGGCCAGTGCCACGCCAAGGGAAATGCCGGCCTGCCGGCTCGTTGGGGCAAGCCCAGACTAAACAGGATGTAGGCGGACCCAACAGGATGTACGAGGCAAAAAGGGCCGCGCTGGATGTATGCGCGTCAAGGAATGTCATGCTCGCACCGCTCGCCGCGATCAGGAGGGTGGCACTGACAAGGGAAGGGCGCGTGTAGAGCCTCCCCACCCGGCGGCCCGAAAGCAGGGAAAAGACAAGCGTGGACAGGGCCATGGGCAGCATGTAGAGGCCCGTATGCAAGGGGCAGAGGCCGCGAACTTCCTGCAGGTACAGGGCATTGATGAACAGGAACGCGCCCCACGAGAAGAAAGCGAGCACGGCCGTCAGTGTGGCGGATGTGAACGGGACGCTGTGGAAAAGCGCAGGTCGATGAACGGCGCGGGGATCCACGGCCCGCGCCCGTTCCTTGCGGTCGGTGAAGGTGTTGGTGATGATCGACATGGTCACCGGGTTCAACATGGAACCACCTAGGCCATGGACCCGGATAGAAGCAGGAAACTGGCCAGGGTCGGCAGGCACCCGTCAACCGTCCACTGCAGCGCCGATCTGGACGTGTGCAGTTCCCGCCCAATGGTCGGCAGGCAACGTTGACGATCGTGGCGTCCATCGAGTCAGCGCATGCTGCCATGTTCCAACTGTCATTTTCTGCGGGGAGGATGTCAACTACCGGTGCGGGAGGCCCATCCTTGGCGCAGCAGACAGCGAAGTTACCGGCGCGAAACCCTTGATGGTCCGGGGCGGGGGTGATCGAATGAAGGAATGGCAAGCAACGATGGCGCACAAACGATTATTCTGGCCGTTGGCACGAAAAAGGGCCTGTGGCTGGGCACCAGCACCGACAGGGCAACGTACACGTTCACCGGTCCACATTTCCTGATGCTTGAAATCCCCAGCATCGGCATTGACACTCGCAACGGGCGCACCCGCATCCTGGTTGGCGTCCGCAGCGAACATTGGGGACCCACGGTGGCGCACTCCGATGACCTGGGCGCCACATGGACCGAACCCGACGACGGCGCCATCACCTTCCCGCCCGACACCGGGGCCGCGCTCGAGCGGGTGTGGCAGATCCAGCCCGACAGTGCTGGACAACCCGGTGTCGTATGGGCAGGCTGCCAACCCATTTCCGTGTGGAAATCAACCGACGGTGGGGAGCATTTTGAGCTGAACCGCGGCCTGTGGAACCATCCACACCGTCAGGAATGGGGTGCCGGATACGGTGGCGCGGCCGCACACACCGTTCTCCCGAGCCCCTCCGATCCAAGCACCCTCCACGTGGCCATGAGCACAGGCGGCGTGTACAGGAGCACCGATGGCGGCGAATCGTGGATGGCCCGCAATCAGGGTATCGGGGCCAAATTCATGCCCGGTGAACAGCTCGAATTTGGCCAATGCGTGCACAAAATTGCCCGGGATCCCGTCCATGCCGAGGTCCTGTATGCGCAGAACCATCACGGCGTCTACCGCTCCGACGACAACGCCGACACGTGGACTTCCATTGCCGACGGCCTGCCCACCGACTTTGGTTTCACCATGGTGGCCCATCCTCGCCGTCCTGGCTCGGCCTGGGTTGTCCCCATCATGGCCGACAGTGAAAGGATCCCGCCGCAGGGGCAGCTTGCCGTGCACAGAACTGACGACGGCGGGGCGTCCTGGAAGCGATTGGCCCTGGGCCTGGCGGAGCCCGACTACAACGTGGTCCTGCGGGACGCGGCAGCTGTGGACACGGCCGAACCTGTGGGGATGTACTTTGGCACCCGCGGCGGCTCCGTCTATGCCAGCGCCGATGAGGGCGAGCACTTTGCCGAAGTCCTGGCGCGCCTGCCCGACGTCCTGTGTGTCCGTGCCGCCGTTCTCGAACTGTGAGCGGGGCAACCGTGTCTGAGGTAAACGTCTTGGTCCCGAGCCTGCTGCGGCCCCTGGTGGGAGGCAGCGCGGAACTGCGCCTTGCCGCCGAACCTGGCGCAACGGTAGCCGAACTGCTGGACGCGATTGGCGGCGAATTTCCCGTTTTCAACCGGCGCGTGCGCGATGAGACAGGGGCGCTGCGGAGGTACGTGAACATTTACGTCAGCGGTGATGACGTCCGCCGCCTTGAAGGTCTGAAAACGCCCGTTGCCGCCGGCCAGGAAGTGATGATCATGCAATCCGTGGCCGGCGGCTGAACCTCTCAGAGCGCGTCGAGATCCGTTTCAAGCATGGCAACCAGGGAATCCAGGGCGGCGTCGGCGCCGTCGCCCTCGGCGCGCAGGACAACCACGCTGCCGTGTTCGGCGCCCAGGGTCATCAAGGACAGGATGCTGCTGGCATCCATGGCGTCTTCGGCCGGTGCGCCATCCATGGCGATGGTGACCTCAACGTCCAATTCGCCGGCGGCCGCGGCAAAGAGCGAGGCGGGGCGGGCGTGCAGACCTGAGCTGCTGGCGACTGTTGCTTTACGTTCGGACATGGGTTCCTCCTGGGGACGGGGTGGTGATGGCGGAAGGGGGTCCGCCGGGCTCGTGGCCGACACTGCCAGCTTAGCGATTTCCTGGGCATCGTCGAGTGTGACTGTGGCAAGGACTTCGCCGACGGCGAGGGCCGTGCCGTGCGCCGCTGCGCAAGTTCAGCCGCCGGGTGCGGGCGAATTGCCTGCGCCTTTCCCGCCGTGTGGCAAGGTCGGGGATTATATTGGCCCTAAGTGTTCGCGGGAGTCACCCAACCACCAGGGAGCCGGCCATGGCCAATGAACTTGCAACCCAACTGATCGAGCAGCTGCAGGCCGCCGGCGTGCGGCGCATCTACGGGATTGTGGGGGACAGCCTGAACCCGCTTGTGGATGCCGTGCGAAAAACCGGCGGCTCCAACAATGGCGGGATCGATTGGATCCACGTCCGCCACGAGGAAGCCGCCGCCTTTGCCGCGGGCGCCGAAGCCCAGCTGACGGGTGAACTCGCCGTATGTGCGGGGTCCTGCGGACCTGGCAACCTGCACCTGATGAACGGACTCTACGACGCCAACCGGAGCGGCGCCCCTGTCCTGGCCATCGCATCCCACATTCCCAGCAAACAGATCGGCAGCGGTTTCTTCCAGGAGACCCACCCTGACAGGATCTTCGAGGAATGCTCCGTCTACTCGGAGCTCATCAGTACCTCAGACCAGGCGCCGAGGGTGCTCCACAACGCCATCCAACATGCCGTGGGGTTGCGTGGCGTGGCCGTCGTGACACTGCCCGGCGACGTGGCAAGCCTGCCCGCCACGGCGCCGTCGCCCATGGCCCGCCCGTTGCGGCACGCTACCCTGGTGCCCGACCCCGAAAGCGTCAGGGACCTCGCCGCAGCCATCAACGGCGCGGACAAGGTGGCGATCTTTGCCGGCGCCGGCGTGCAGGGCGCCCATGATGAGGTGGTGGCCCTGGCCGGGAAGATCAAGGCGCCCATCGGCCACAGCCTGCGCGGCAAGGACTTCATCCAGTACCAGAACCCCTTCGACATTGGCATGACGGGACTCCTCGGGTACGGGGCGGCGGCGGAGGGCATTGCCGGCGCGGACCTGCTGATCCTGCTTGGCACGGACTTCCCCTACGACCAGTTCCTGCCCGGGACCCGCACCGCGCAGGTGGACAGGGCACCGGAACGCCTCGGGCGCCGCACGGATGTGGACCTTGCCGTCCACGGCGACGTCCTGCCCACGATCGAGGCGCTGCTGTCCCTGGTCGAGGAGAAAAAGGACTCCAGGTTCCTGGATGCGATCCTGAAAAAACACGACCGCCTCATGAACAAGGCTGTTGGCGCCTACACACGCAAGGCCGACAAGCTGGTGCCCATCCACCCGGAATATGCCGCGTCCCTGTTGGATGAGATTGCCGCCGAGGATGCCATCTTCACCGCCGATACAGGCATGTGCAACGTGTGGAGTGCCCGCTACATCAACCCGTTGGGGACCCGTCGGCTGATCGGCTCCTACCTGCACGGTTCAATGGCCAACGCGCTGCCGCAGGCCATCGGGGTCCAGTCGGCGTACCCCGGCCGCCAGGTCATCTCCATCTCCGGCGATGGTGGCCTGTCCATGTTGTTGGGTGAATTGATCACGGCCGCCACCCACAAGCTGCCCATCAAGGTGGTGGTGTTCAACAATTCAACGCTTGGCATGGTGAAGCTGGAAATGCTGGTTGACGGGCTGCAGGACTTTGGCGTGGACGTGCCTGACGTCAACTATGCGGCAGTCGCCGCGGCTTTGGGCTTCCATGCCGTCAGGGTCACAGACCCGGCTGCCATTGCAGACGCCTACAGGGCGGCCTTCGCCCACGACGGCCCGGCACTGGTGGAATTGATCACCGACCCCCAGGCACTGTCCATTCCGCCGAAGATCAAGGGCGGGCAGGTGCTTGGCTTTGCCACGGCATTGTCCAAGATTGTCCTTAATAAGGGCGCCGGCGAGGTTGTCAGCATGGCCCGATCGAACCTTCGCAACATTCCGCGCGGCTGAGCGCACCGATCGCAAGGACCCGACATGCTTCTTACAGCCCTGATTTTCGCCGCACTTGCCGCACTGGTCCACGTGTACATCTTTGTGTTGGAATCGGTGCGCTGGACTGCGCCTGGCACGCGGAAGACCTTTGGCACCTCCCAGGAGGAGGCAAACGCCACGAAGGAGCTGGCTTTCAACCAGGGGTTTTACAACCTGTTCCTCGCCGCGGGCCTGGTGCTGCTGATCTCCTCGCCGGCCAAGGCCAAGGCGGCACTGGTGCAGCTCGCCTTCCCGCTGCTCGCCGTGGTCTTCGCGCTCGTGTCGCTGGCCTGAACGGGCCCCAGTTTCCGACGTTCACGTACCAAGGGGTGGTTGTAGTGAAAGCAGCCATCGTGGTGCACCTGCCGGGCGAGGGGCTGGGCGCGCGCCGTCGTTGTTCCAGGGTGACACCAGCCGTTGAACTCAGCGCCAAACAGGCATAGCGTTGAATAACATCCTAAGGTGGTGGCTGAAGTGGAAATTCATCTGTGGTGGCGCGAGCTTGACCTGCCGGCCAAGCAGTGGCTGCGTGAGAATACGGAAGCATCCGAGGTGCCGGGTCATGTGCTCACGGCCGTGGAAGCCGCCGGTGGAAGCCTGACCGGCGGGTCCCTGACGCAGCGCGAATGGGACTTCATCGTGACCCAATCGGAATTCGTGGACTAAAGAGCACCCGGCACAACGGCGGCACCGCCCTGCCGCCGTTGGAGTCATGCCCGGAACACCGCAAAAATCCCGGAACGCCTGCCCAAAAAAGCATTAATGTGATCTTCGCGGCGAACACGGGACACCGCGGGGACGCATGGGGGACAATGGAAAGGATGACTTCCCCCAAAAACACCCCCAGCCCCGCCGTCGACGCACCCGCCACGACTGCCCCCGACGCGACCGCTGCCAAGAGGCGCCCCGTTCGCCGCGCGGCGCAGGTCATGCCTGCCACGGAGGGCTGGAAGCAGGCCAAGGACCCGGGTGGCCGCCCGCTGCTGCAGTTCAAGTCTCCGCGCGTGACGCAGCCGCCGACGCACCTGGCCGACTTGACGCTGGCCGAGCGTGAAGAGAAGTTCAAGGAGATGGGCCTGCCGGCGTTCCGTGCCAAGCAGCTCTCGGTGCATTATTTCCAGCATTACACCACCGATCCCGAACTCATGAGCGACCTCCCCAAGGACCGTCGCGCCGAGATTGTGGACACCATGTTCCCCAAGCTGTTGACAGAGGTCAAGCGCCTCACCACTGACAACGGCGACACCATCAAGTTCCTGTGGCGCCTCTTCGACGGCTCCCTCGTTGAGTCCGTGCTCATGCGCTACACGGGCCGCGTCACCTTGTGTGTCTCGAGCCAGTGCGGTTGCGGCATGAACTGCCCGTTCTGCGCCACGGGCCAGGCAGGGTTGACCAGGAACATGTCAACGGCTGAGATCCTTGACCAGATCGTCCAGGCAAACCGGGTTATCGCAGAAGGCGGCCTGGGCAACTTGCGCCGCGACGGCGGCCACGATGCCGAGCGCGTCACCAACATTGTCTTCATGGGCATGGGCGAGCCGCTGGCCAACTACAAGCGCGTCATGCGGGCCGTGCACCGGATGGTTGCCGACGGTCCCGAGGGCCTGGGCATGTCAGCCCGCGGCATCACTGTTTCAACGGTTGGCCTTGTCCCGGCCATCAACCTGCTGGCCCAGGAAGGTGTCGCCATCACGTTCGCGCTGTCACTGCACGCCCCTGATGACGAGCTGCGCGATGAGCTGATCCCCGTCAATGACAAGTGGAAGGTGGACGACGCACTGGATGCGGCGTACAACTACTACAAGGTCACCGGCCGCCGCGTTTCCATCGAGTACGCGTTGATCAAGGATATGAACGACCACCCGTGGCGTGCCGAGCTTCTGGCGAAGAAGCTCAATGCGCGCGGCCGCGGCTGGGTCCACGTGAACCCGATCCCGCTGAACCCGACCCCCGGTTCCATCTGGACCTCCTCCGAGCCGGCCGTCATGGCGGAATTCATCGACACGCTGATCGAACACGGCGTGCCCACCACGCTGCGGGACACCCGCGGCAAGGAAATCGACGGCGCCTGCGGTCAGCTCGCAGCAGCCGAGTAAAGCGATACGAAAGAACGACGCCGGAACACAGGTTCCGGCGTCGTTCTTTCGTTAAGCGGTGGTTGTGTTCCTCCACAACAGGGCCTGGCAGGGCAGCTGTTCACCTACGGCGCCCGGCCACTGGTGGGAGGGCATGCCTTCAGCGAAGCTGGATTCTTCAGGAAGGAATCCACCATGGCTGCCACACCGCAGGAACTGCAAATATCGACAACGCTGCCTCAATGTTCAGAGCCTGCAGCGGGGGAGTGCCTGGCCTGCTTCATCCGCCGCAGAGTGGTTGCGGGCTGCCGGGGACAGTCCCTGATGCTGCAATTCGGGAGCTGTCGTCTTTCGGGGCAGTTCAACATCGTGACGTGGTTGGAACATCTTGGCGCACTGTGTGATTGCGAGGTGGTCACCACAGTCTTTGAACCATTCATTTACCGGATTCGCACCGAAAAGGGGCTGTACGTTGCCCCGCATGCCCTGGTCGAAGTGCATTCCTGCCTTGGTGTGGGTATGTATACCGCGGAACCCTGCGGAATGTGGGCTCGGACCCGGCCCCATCCAGGGCCGCCCTGGACGTGAACCGTTGGTACCGCCCGGTGTGAGTTGCACATTCCCTACCGCGATTTGGACGTCGTGACGTACGCGGTGGTGGAACCTGGCTCAATCTCGGTGCGTCCCGCGTCCTGGATGACCGGGCCGGCCGACTTCCGCGCACCCTTGCGGAACTCCTTCGCCGGGAGCCCGAGAACGCCCAGAGGGCGCCCTGCAGCGATCCAGGCCTCGACGGTGGCGGGCTTGGTTTCCAAGACCCAGGCGAAGAGCGCATGTGCTGCCTGTGCTGCTGACTTGCCCGTGGACATCTCAAGCGAGGCGTTCAGGACAATGGTCAGCGGCTGCGGGGGAAGCGGCTCGCCGGGCGGCAACTGAGTGCCGGAAACCTGCAATTTCGCGATCAGCTTGGGCAGTTCCCCGGCAGGCATCGGGGGAAGGCCGGCGGCGGTACCCTCGCCCACCGTGGCCAAAGCATGGTCGGGGAAGGCTGTAAGGACCTTGGCGAACGTCTTGGCGTCTGCCCGGCGCACCGACTTTGCGAAGTGGCCGTCGGCCCAAACCCGCCAGTCGGGATTTTCCGGATCGTTTAAGTAAGCCTGCACCGAGGCCAACGCCGCCGCGGCGATGCCGTGCTGTTCGCTGGCAGGTTCCTCCCTGTCAACAAGCAAAATGATGGGTTGGACCAGTTCCTGCGGGCTGCGATCGATGTATTCACTCACCCTTTAAGCGTAGGGGAATTGGCAGTTGCGTATGACAAGCTGGAACCTGGTCCGTTTCAGCTGCACCCCGTGTGCACCGGCAATTCCAGGAGACCCATGCGCAAGCCACCCACCGTTGCCAGCCGTGCCCAGGTGCAGCCCTTCGCCGTCATGGACATCCTGGCGCGTGTTGCAGACCTCCGTGCCGAGGGCCGGAACGTCATTTCCCTGTGCGCGGGCGAACCTGGCGGCGGCGCGCCCAGTGCTGTTTCGGCCCGGGCTGCGGCCATCCACGGCTCCGGCATGCCGCTGAGCTACACGCCGACCCTGGGCATTGCAGAACTGCGCCAGGCCATTGCCGGCCATTACAAGCGCTGGTACGGAATCGACGTTCCAGTCAGGAACGTGGCTGTCACCACGGGATCATCCGGCGCGTTCATGCTGCTTTTTCTTGCCGCGTTCAACCCCGGGGACAAGGTGGCGCTTGCGCGGCCGGGCTACCCCGCGTACAAAAACATCCTCAAGGCCCTGGGCATCCAGGTGGTGGAGCTCGACGCCGGGGCCGACACCCGCTTCCAGCCCACCCCCGCCCTGTTGGACGCGGCAGCCAGGGAGCACGGGCCGCTGGCGGGGCTGGTTCTGGCATCCCCTGCCAACCCGACGGGAACCATGGTCTCGCGCGCCGAATTGGCGGTCCTGACCGGCTGGTGTTCGGACAACGGGGTGCGGCTTGTCAGTGACGAAATTTACCACGGCATCACGTACCCCGCCCCGGGCGCCGAGGACCCCCGGGGTGTCTGTGCCTGGGAACTGGAACGTTCGGGCGCAGTGGTGTCCAGCTTCTCCAAATACTGGGGCATGACGGGGTGGCGGCTTGGCTGGGCGATTGTGCCTGACGACCTTATCGACGCCGTGGATGCGCTGGCAGGAAACGTGGCGCTGTGCCCGCCGGCGCCGGCCCAAATGGCCGCGCTTGAGGCGTTTGGCGATCAGGCGTACGCCGAGGCTGACGCCTGCGTTGGCGAGTTCGCCCGAACGCGCCAGTACCTGCTGGCCAATCTGGACAGGCTGGGCTGGGGCGATGCCGCACCGGCCGACGGTGCGTTCTACCTCTACGCCAACCTGGGCGCAGCCATGGACGGATTTGCCGATTCCGCCGCCTACTGTTCCGCGCTGCTTGAATCAGCCGGAGTGGCGGTGGTGCCTGGACTCGACTTTGACCACGTGGCCGGCCGGAACACTGTCAGGTTGAGCTTCGCGGCAGGGTACGACGCCGTCCGGGAAGGTTTCGAGCGGATCGTTGCCTTCCAGCAATCCCGGCAGACAGAGGCAACGACCTAGCCCTGCTGTGCATCCGGGAGTGCCTCTTTGGTCCCGAAATGCTTCAGGTGCTTAGTGGGGATCCTGTCCCGGTCGTAGGTGATGGAATCGAAGCCATGCGGCGCCGGCCTTCCGTCGGTGCCGAGGTTGACGAAGACGATCTTCTCGATGGTCAGGATTGATTCACGGGTGAACATGTTGCGCACCTCGGCGCGCATGGTCAGCGACGTGCGGCCAAACTGGGTTGCGGTCAGTCCCATTTCAATGAGGTCGCCTTGTTCGGCGGAGGAGACAAAGTTAATCTCCGACATGTATTTTGTGACGGCCATGCCATTGCCGAGTTGGACGATCGCGTAGATCGCCGCTTCCTCATCGATCCAGCGCAGCAAACTTCCTCCGAAGAGGGTGCCGTTGGCGTTGAGATCCTCCGGGCGGACCCACTTGCGGGTGTGGAACGTAATATCACCATTGCTCATGAGGGCAAATCTACTCGGTAACAGGGCCCAGTAGTCCCGATTTGTTGGCGGGAACACAGCCATGGTGTGTCCCACACGGGACCAGTGGTGCGGCATTCATTCCTCCCACGGAGCAGCGGCGTTCGGTGTCATCCACAAAACGCGGTCCAGCCCTTTTACGCCGGTCCGGGAACTGGGAGTTTGGAGGCGTGGAAAGGAAATCCCATGGAACAATGCAACGGTGCAGGGAGCGACGGGCCCGAAGCTGACATTCGGCGCCAATTCAGGGAAATGACAGAGTCGTTCATGGTGCCGTATCGAAATGAATGCATGATCTGTTTTCTCATGCGAGCCATGCCCCTGCTGGAAACCTCCGGGTTCGCCATGACGGCCGCCTACCGAAAATTCAACGCACCGCGGGCCACAAATTTGGGCCGCCGGCTTTCGGAAATGGGAATCTTCGGTGACTGCCAGCTGCTCCAACGTGGGGTGGTTGTCAACGATGCCATTTGGGAGGCCGACCGCTGCCCTGATTGCGGCATTCCCGTTGAGGTGCCGGATTGTCTTGAGGTGCGCTTGGGCTCCACCCAACCGTGCAAGCTCTGGCGGTGGCGGCGCGACGTTGAACGGGAACAGTTTGATGCGTGGTTGGCCCCCAACTACTAAAAGACCCGCCGTCCCCTGCCTTTCCTATCCGTCCGGGCTCCTGCGGCGGCGTCACGAACCGGGGAATTGGGGAATCAATCCCCGTGGTGACGTAAGGTTCGGTGCAGCAATGCACACCGGCTCCGCCTGTTTTCTGGCATCGGGCCCACCATTTGGGGGAGAGCACAGCATGGAACAAAACGTCGGCGCTCCGGCATCAGGGGCAAGCCTGCGGGAGCGGGTGCCCGGACAGTCGGTGATCACCGAACTGCTGCGGATCCAGGGACAGAGGACGCCCCAGAATTTCCTAGGCCGCCTCTTTGGCGTCGACCCGGTGTCTAAGGAGGCTCAGGCGTGGTTCGCAGGCGCACTCGGTGAGATCGAGGTGGGCCGGATCCTCGCCCGGCTCGGCCCGGACTACACAGTCCTGCACGCAGTTCCCGTGGGCGCCGGCAGTTCCGACATTGACCATGTGGTGATTGGCCCTCCGGGTGTCTTTACCTTGAACACGAAACACCACAAGAAGAAGGACGTGTGGGTGGCGGGCGGCACACTGATGGTCAACGGTTCCAAGGAGCCGCACATTCGCAATTCCGTGTCTGAAGGCAAACGCGCGGCAAAGTTTTTGAGCCAGGCCGTAGGGCATCCGGTGGACGTGACAACGATGATCGTTTTGGTGGGTGCATCCAAACTGAACATCAAGAAGAAGCCCGACACGGTGGAAGTATTGGACAGCAAGACGCTCCTGCGCTGGTTCAAACGCCGACCCGTGATGCTCTCGCCGGACGATCTGGCCACTTTGGCGGATCTCGCCCAGCACCCCGAGCTGTGGCACAAGGAACCGGCTGCGGAGCAAAACACCGACACGTTGATGGCCGATTTCAAGGGCATCGAGCAGGCTGTGGAAAAAGCGCGGTCACGCCGGAGGATGTGGGGCTGGGGCGGGATGGCGGCAATTGTGGTCGCCATTCTTGCTTTCGGACCAGCGCTCGCAGCCAGCTTGACGGTATTTATCCCTGGGCATTTCGGTCAATAGAATAGGCAATCGGACGCCCGGCGGCAAGGCAAGACAAACGAAACCGGCACCCAAGTGAGCGGTTGATCGCAAACTTGGGTGCCGGTTTTGAACTTTCTCCGAGCGATGCCCAGGGAGAGGGACCTGCTACTTCAGGTGGTCCACCAGGGACTCGGCGATGCCGATGTACTTGCCAGGGGTCAGGGCCAGCAGGCGGTCCTGCGCACCTGCCGACAGGCCAAGGCCCGAGACGAACTCCTGCATGCGGGCTGCATCCACGCGGTGGCCACGGGTCAGGTCCTTGAGGCGCTCGTAGGGGTCTTCCATGCCCTCGACGCCGGCGATGGCCTCGGCGCGCATGACCATCTGAATGGCCTCGGCGAGTACCTCCCAGTTGTGGTCGAGATCGTCGGCCAGCACGGCCTCGGCGGTGTCCAGACGGCCCAGGCCGCCCAGGACGTTGTTGATGGCCAGCAGCGAGTGGCCGAACGCCACGCCGATGTTGCGCTGGCTGGAGGAGTCGGTGAGGTCGCGCTGCCAGCGGCTGGTGACCAGGGTTGCACCCAGGGTGTCAAGCAGGGCGTTGGAGAGTTCAAGGTTGGCTTCGGCGTTTTCGAAGCGGATCGGGTTGACCTTGTGCGGCATGGTCGAGGAACCCGTGGCGCCCGGAACCGGGATCTGCGCGAAGTAGCCGATGGAGATGTAGCTCCACACGTCGGTGCACAGGTTGTGCAGGATGCGGTTGAAGCGTGCCATGTCGGCGTACAGCTCGGCCTGCCAGTCGTGGGATTCGATCTGTGTGGTCAGCGGGTTCCAGGTCAGGCCCAGGGCCTCAACGAAGGACTTGGCGACGTCTTCCCAGTTGGCTTCCGGTACGGAGGCGTAGTGGGCGGAGTAGGTGCCGGTGGCGCCGTTGATCTTGCCCAGGAACTCGGTCTTGGCGATGCGGTCAAGCTGGCGGGTCAGGCGGTGCGCCGTAACTGCCAGTTCCTTGCCCAAGGTGGTGGGCGTCGCGGGCTGGCCGTGCGTGCGGGAGAGCATCGGCACGGCACGGTTTTCCTGCGCCATTTCAGTAATCTTTGCAACGAGCGTGCGTGCTGCCGGCAGCCACGCATCCTCGACGGCACCCTTGACGCCCACGGCGTAGGAGAGGTTGTTGATATCTTCGCTGGTGCAACCGAAGTGGACAAGCGGCTTCAGGCGCTCCAGGTCCAGGGCGGCAAGGCGGTCTCCGATGAAGTACTCCACGGCCTTGACGTCGTGGACGGTGACCTTTTCAATGTCGGCCAGCTCCTGCACGGATGCGGCATCGAACTCGGTCACGATGGCGCGCAGGCCGGCCTGCTGCTCGGCAGTCAGGGGCTCCGTGCCGGGCAGGACGTTGTTGCTTGTCAGGTGGATGAACCACTCGACCTCGACGGCAACGCGGTCACGGTTCAGGGCGGCCTCGGACAGGTAGTCGACCAGCGGCGCGACAGCGCCCGAGTAACGACCGTCAAGCGGGCCCAGGGCGATGCGCTCGGATGAAGCGGCCAGGGACTTGCGGCCGGAAGGGATGCGGGCAGTGGCGTTAGCGGAATCAGACATGGCCCAATTCTTCCATGAACCGCCGATTCCTCCACAGCCGGGGCAGGACGCAGGGAAATCAACAATCTGGGCGGTTCCGCTGGTGCGGCAAGTCGGGGCTTTCTATGCTGGCCATGGTGGCGGGGTTGATTTGCAGGGTGCAGGGGTCTGGGGCTGCCTTCACAGATCAGGCCCGCACGGACAGGAGGGGTCGATGGAGCAGTTGGGAATGTTTGCCACGGGGCCGCCGGGAAGCGCAGGTGTTGGGCTCGGCGCCGCGGCTGGGCCGCCCGCCGACGCCGTGTCAGTTGTGGCCCAGCGGCTGGCGGGGGTTGCCCAGGAACTTCAAGCATTGCAGGGGGACCTGCGGCGTCTTGACAGCGTCGATTGGAATTCGGCCGCTGCCGCCGCGTTCCGCACATCCCTGGCCGAGGAGGATGCTGCCTTCACGTCGACCCGGCGGCAGGTTGAGGCTGCCGTTGATGCACTGACCGGGTACTGCATGTATCTGCGTGCTGCAGCCGATCCCTCCGGGGGCGCCGGCGCTACGTGGCGGGAGAATCCGGGCATTGGTCCGGGCTGGGGCGGCGCGTTGGGGATGGGCAGGGCCTGGCAGCAGTTTTAGCTGGGATTGGAGGGTTCGACATGGTGGATCAATCAGGGGATGGAACGACGTTCGACTTCACGGGCGGGTTCGGTTCCGCGAGCTTTACCGTTGCGGAAATCACCGGTGCCGGCACCGCGCTGCACAGGATCGCGCAGCTCCTTGACCTGCTTGCGGACAGGCTGAGGTCTGAATGGCTGTGGCTGGGCGAAGCGACAACAGGCGCGGCCGTCCAACCGCATGGAAGTTTGGCGGCCATGCGGGATGCCTGGTGGCAGTGCCTTGGCCTGCAAGGCGGAATCATGGCGCTCGCCGCCCAGGCCACGCAGGCGGCAGCCAACTATGCCGATACGGAGGTGCGCACCATGAACGCTGTGGGCAGAGCCGGCCGCATGAAGGCGCTGGGAGACGGCCTTGGCGCATGGAGGTGGGGACCGCTGTTCCCCTTGAAACTCGGGGCCGATCTCGTCGGGTGGCTGAACACCGCCAAACGGGACGGGTTGCGGGATGCCGTGGAGCAAATTCTCAACCAGGGCGGTGCCTATGCGGCCGGTGCCATGGGCCCTGGAGTGGCGATGATGTACCTGCTCTCCGAACCGGGCAGGAGGGATGCCGGTGCTGACGGCATCCGTACGGCGTTCGTCCTCCGGAAATTCTTCGATGCAACAGGGCTGGCCCGTCCCGGACACCTGGCTGTGCGGCAGGTGCCGGCTGCGGAATGGGAGCCGTCCATTGCGCCGTACCACCAGCCGGGGCAGGCGATCCCATCAGGTGGTCAACCGTGGACCATCGAAGCGGGCATTCGGGGCGTCCTGAGCGGCAGCAACGACGCCTACAAATACCCGCCCGGTTCCATCGGGGTCGTGCGGATCGTGCGGCCGGACGGAACAAACGTCTGGGTGGTGCACCTGCCGGGGACGGAGGACTGGTCCACGGTCGACAGTTCAAACCCCTTTGACATGGAGGGCAACATGGAAGGACTCACGGCGGCCCGCCAGCAAGAGTTCAAACAGCACGAGGTGGTTGTGCAGCAATTGATCAGGGAAGCCCTCAAGGCATCGGGCGCGCTGCCCGGCGAGGATGTGCTGCTGACAGGACACAGTGGTGGCGGCATCCAGGCCGCTACAGCAGCGGCCAACCCGGCATTCCTGGCCGATGTGAACGTGAAAATGATCGTCATTGCCGGATCGCCGGCGAAGAATTCCGGTGTGGGTGATGACATCCCCGTGATTGACCTGCAAAATGAGAACGACATTGTCACAGCCGCGGACTACGGGCCGCCGGCACCTTCTAGGAACTGGGTGACAGCCACCTCGCACCGGCCACCCATGGCTGAAGGTGGCGGCTTGGGCGCTTCTTTGGGGGAGGCGCACTCCCTGGAGAACTACCTGGGGGATGCCGCGGCGCTTGACCAGAGTGAGGAACCGTCCGTTGCCGCTTCAGGTCGGGCTCTCAGGTCACTTCTGGGGGTTGGCGCCGCGGGGGTGGCCGTCGGCGGGACCAAATGGGTTTATCAGGGCCGCGACGTCGACGACAAGCCCGCAGTCAACAAGCCCGCCAGCGGCAAAGCCACAGACAACAAACCCGCCAACGCCAGGGACAGGCCCAGACCCGGTGCTCGCTAGCGGCGTGAGCCGGACTTGCCCAGGTTGCCGACCACCAAGGAAACCAGGCTGATGATCAAGGCGGCGAAAATCGCGGTCCAGAAGAAATCATCAATCGTAAGGTGCGCAGGCGTGAAGGAAGTGACCCAAGCGGTCAGCCACAGCATGGCGGCGTTGATGACAATGGTGAACAGGCCAAGGGTCAAAAACGTCACGGGCAGGCTCAAAAGCTTCACCACCGGCTTGACCAGGGCGTTGACCACACCAAAGACCAGCCCGATGAACAAGTACGCCAGGACGGTGTTGATGGTGTTCGCGCTGCCCTCGGTGCCGCCGACGTTGTTGGCAACAATCGTGGTGGAGGCAATATTCATCCCCGGGAGGATCCAGCTGGCAATCCACAGGCCAAGGGCATTGATCACTACTTGAAGGATGAATCTTTGCATGGGTTCATGATTCCACAGTCCGCTGACCGCAAGCTGGTGTGCCGGCACTGTCATAAGCTAGTGACATGACCGAGACAAAGAACACAGCACCTTCCGGCGTTCAGCCACGCCCCGTTGTGGGCCGACTGCCCAAATACGCGGCGGGGAAGCCGCCGGCGGCCGTGCTTGGTCTTGAAAGCTTTAAGCTCGCGTCCAATGAGAACCCGCTTGGACCGGTTCCTGCCGTCCTGGAGCTGCTGCGCAGCGGACTCGAAGTCCACCGCTACCCCGACACCAGCTCCACCCTCCTGCGCAACGCACTGTCAGACTTCCTTGACGTCCCAGCCGAGGACATCGTCACGGGTGCCGGAAGCCTGGGCGCGCTGAACCAGATCCTTGCCGCATTCTCCGGCCAGAACGAGGACGGCGCCCAGGACGAGGTTCTTTACGCATGGCGTTCCTTTGAGGCCTACCCCATCTGCATCGGCCTGGCCGGCGCAAAGAGTGTCCAGGTCCCGGTGCGCGCCGACGGAACCCACGACCTTGACGCCATGGCAGAGGCAGTCACCGAACACACAAAGGTTGTCCTTCTGTGCACCCCGAACAACCCTACGGGGCCGGCACTGCGCTCGCAGGAAACCGAGGACTTCATCCGCCGCGTCCCCTCCAATGTGGTGATCGTCATTGACGAGGCGTACCAGGAATTTGTCCGTGCCGACGATGCCGTGGACGGCGTCGAGCTGTACCGCAGGTACCCCAACGTCATGGTGCTGCGGACATTCTCGAAAGCGCATGGACTGGCCGGCCTGCGTGTCGGTTATTCCATTTCGCAGCCGGAGGTCACGCAGTACCTGCGCGCAGCGGCAACGCCGTTCGCTGTGTCGGGCATCGCCGAAAAGGCCGCCGTTGCATCGCTTGAAAACTACAGCCAGGTTGTGGAAAGAGTACAAAGCCTGGTGGATGAGCGCTCACGGGTCGTGGCCGGGCTCAAGGACCTGGGCTGGGACGTCCCGGACGCCCAGGGAAACTTCGTCTGGCTTGAACTTGGCCCGAACACGCAGGAGTTTGCGGCTTTGACCCTTGAGCATGCCCTTTCGGTGCGGGCCTTCGGCGATGAGGGCGTGCGCGTCAGCATCGGCGAAGTTGAGGCAAATACGCGATTCCTTGAAATCTGTGCGGCCTATACAAAACAGCCACGGCGTTCCTAGCGGTTAACGGAGGCATGGTTTGCCTATCTGTACCGCTACAGTTGTAAATCGAAAACGTATATATATGCGCTTTCGGGAACGTATTCCCGAAGGGGCATATATCGATACCAGCGAGTCGGGACAGGGCGCATGATGCCCCTGGGAATCGGCAGACGAGGAGACAGCATGGGCGCCGCCCATCAGGCTGCCAGTGATTCAGCCAGCACAGCTTCGGACGCACCAGTGCGCCCGCAGGCGGGGGAGTCCGCCGGCGTGCTGCAAGAGAACGCCGTAGGCCCGGACGAGGCCGTCCAGCTCCTTGACGAGCACGGGGAGCCCCGCCACGATGCGACCTTCAGCCCCTACATTGAGGCGCTGGACCCGGATGTCCTGCGCGGTTTTTACCGTGACATGGCCACCGTGCGCCGCTTCGACACCGAGGCAACCGCCCTCCAGCGCCAGGGTGAACTGGCCCTCTGGGTCCCTGTCGTCGGCCAGGAAGCGGCCCAGATCGGCTCCGGCCGCGCCATGAACAAGGCCGACTACGCGTTCCCCACCTACCGCGAACACGGCGTGGCCCTGACCCGCGGACTTGACCTGGCCGACCTGCTGAAACTGTTCCGCGGTGTCACCAATGGCGGCTGGGACCCCCGCGAGAAGAACTTCCACCTCTACACGCTGGTGCTGGCAGCCCAGACACCGCACGCCGTCGGCTACGCCATGGGCATCTCCCGCGACCTGGCTGCCGACCCCGCAACGGAACCGGCCGCCGTCGTGGCCTACTTCGGTGACGGATCAAGCAGCGAGGGCGACGTTCACGAGTCGATGATCTTCGCAGCCTCCTTCGACGCGCCCGTCGTATTCTTCTGTCAGAACAATAACTGGGCCATTTCCGTACCCTTCGAGGTCCAATCAAGGGTTCCGCTTGTCAACCGCGCCGGCGGGTACGGAATTCCGGGCATCCGCGTTGACGGAAACGACGTCCTTGCCGTGTACGCCGTGTCCAAATGGGCGCTTGACCATGCACGCGATGGCCACGGGCCGGTGCTGATTGAGGCCTCCACCTACAGGATCGGCGCGCACACCACGGCCGATGACCCCACCAAGTACCGCCTGAACGCCGAAGAGGAAGCCTGGAAGGCCAAGGACCCGCTGGCGCGCATGGAAACCTACCTGCGCGCCGAGAACCTTGCCGATGACGCCTTCTTTGAACAAGTCAAGAACGACGGCGACGAGCTGGCCGCCCACGTCCGCAAGGCAACGCTCGCGCTGGGTGGGGCCGACATCCGCCAAAAGTTTGCCACGGTCTACGCCCAGGCACACCCGCTGGTGGCCGAAGAGCTCGCCTGGTTTGAAAATTACGAGGCGTCCTTCGCCGACGCCGCACCACAGAATTCCAACACGCAGGGCGGTGCCGCATGACCACGATGACCATTGCCAAGGCCATCAACGAAGGCCTGCGTGCCACGCTGGCCAAGGACCCCAAGAGCTTCCTCATGGGTGAAGACATTGGTTCACTCGGCGGCGTCTACCGCGTCACCGAGGGGCTGAAGAAGGAATTCGGCGCCCACCGCGTCATGGACACCCCCTTGGCCGAGTCGGGCATTGTCGGCACGGCCCTTGGCATGGCCCTGCGCGGCCACAGGCCCATCTGCGAGATCCAGTTCGACGGCTTTGTGTTCCCGGCCTTCAACCAGATCACCACGCAGTTGGCGAAGATCCACACCCGTTCCGACGGCCAGCTGAGCGCCCCTGTCGTCATCCGCATCCCTTACGGCGGCGGCATTGGCTCGATCGAGCACCACTCCGAATCGCCCGAGGCGCTGTTTGCCCATACGGCAGGGCTGCGCATCATCACCCCCTCCAACGCCAACGACGCCTACTGGATGATCCAGCAGGCCGTCGAGTGCAAGGATCCGGTGATCTTCTTTGAACCCAAGCGCCGCTACTGGCTCAAGGGCGAGGTCGACACCGAGAACTCACCCGGCGACCCGTTCAGGGCCCACGTTGTGCGCCAAGGCACCGACGCCACCCTTGTGGCCTACGGCCCCCTGGTTCCCGTTGCCCTGGCCGCCGCCAATGCCGCGGCCGAGGACGGGCACAGCGTTGAGGTCATCGACCTGCGTTCCATCTCCCCGATCGACTTTGACACTGTTGAAGCATCGGTCAACAAGACAGGCCGGCTGGTGGTGGCCCACGAAGCACCCACCTTTGGCGGCATCGGCGGCGAAATCGCCGCACGCATCAGCGAACGGTGCTTCTACTCGCTCGAAGCCCCCGCCATCCGCGTCGGCGGCTTCCACATGCCCTACCCCGTGGCGCGCGTTGAAGAACACTACCTGCCGGACATTGACCGCATGCTTGAGGCGTTGGACCGCGCCTTCGCATTCTAGGAAGGCCGCACCATGTCTAAGCCGTCACTTTTCAACCTCCCCGACGTGGGCGAAGGCCTGCTCGAAGCCGAAATTGTCTCCTGGAAAGTCAAGGAAGGCGACGTCGTTGCCGTCAACGACGTCATTGTGGAGATTGAAACAGCCAAGTCCATCGTTGAGCTCCCCTCGCCCTACGCGGGAATCGTGGCCCAGCTGATGGTCGCCGAGGGCGAAACAGTGGATGTTGGCACGCCCATCATCGCCATTGGTTCAGAGGTTTCCGCCCCGGTCTCGCCTGCCGAAGCCGTTGCTGCACCCGCTGCCGCACCGTCCGTTGCCGCACCGTCCGTTGCCGCACCGTCCGTTGCTGCGTCGTCTGTTGCTGCACAGTCCGAGCCCGATGAGCCGGAGTTAAAGCCGCTTGTCGGTTCCGGACCCAAAGCCGACGCCGTCAGGCGCCGCCCGCGGATTGCGGCGGCATCCGCCGTGCCTGCCGCAGCGACGTCCCCCGCCCCGGTCCCGGCGTCGAACGTTGCGGTGCCCGTGACGGCCAAATCGAACCGCGTCCTGGCCAAGCCGCCTGTCCGCAAGGCCGCGAAGGACCTTGGCATCGACCTCAATGACGTTCCCGCGACAGGTGTGCGCGGCGAGGTCACCAAGAAGGACCTGTTCAGCTACCAGGACCAGCGCACCGCCGAGACCGGGCGGGCAGGATCGTTCTGGACGCCGTCGGCCGGCACTGCCATCCTCGATGACCCCCGCATTGAGCGCATCAAGGTCAAGGGCGTGCGCAAGGCGACGGCAAAGGCCATGGTTGACAGCGCGTTCTCGGCACCCCATGTAAGCATCTTTGTCGACGTGGACGCCTCGCGCACCATGGAATTCGTCAAGCGGTTGAAGGCATCGCGCGACTTTGAGGGCATCAAGGTCTCACCGCTGCTGATCCTGGCCAGGGCCGTCATCTGGGCCGCGGCACGCAACCCATCGGTCAATGCGACGTGGGCTGGCGATGAGATCATCGTCAAGCACTTCATGAACCTCGGCATTGCCGCCGCTACCCCGCGCGGGCTCATGGTGCCGAACATCAAGGACGCGCAGGACCTGTCCCTGAAGGAACTGGCCCTTGCGCTGAACGAGCTTGCCGCCACCGCGCGTGCGGGCAAGACCCGACCGGCAGACATGCAGGGCGGATCGCTGACCATCACCAACATCGGCGTCCTGGGCATCGACACCGGCACGCCGATCATCAACCCCGGCGAAGTGGCCATCGTGGCCTTCGGAACCATCAAGCAAAAGCCGTGGGTTGTCGATGGCGAGGTTGTCCCGCGTTGGATCACCACGTTGGGCGGCTCGTTCGACCACCGTGTGGTCGACGGCGACCTGTCGGCGCGTTTCATGGCCGACGTCGCCGCCATCATGGAGGAACCCGCACTCCTGCTGGACTGAACTGGCAGGATCTGCTGGATGGCGGCGGTTTCACAGCAAACATCCAGCGCACGTCCGGCAGCACCGCAAACAGCCGCCGCATTCTGGAACCATGAGAGGCAACCCTTTATCAGGGAAGGACCCTTCGGCGCATTCCAGATTGCGCCGGGGAGGTGCCCTGTCGCTTGCCCGGATCGTTGCCTGGCAGGGCCGGGCGGTACTGGCCGGTTTTGTGGTGGTGCTTGCGGTCGTGGGACTGGCTGCCGTCGCCTACGCCGACGTTCCGCCGTGGGGGGCCGTCAAATCCGTCCAGGTCGATGTCATTGGCGATTCGCTGAGCACGGGCTTCAGGACGCCCGGGGACACCTGGCCGGGGCAGGCGCAGGCGCTTGTCAAGAACATGGGCCTGAAGGCCGACATCACGAACGCCTCAGAGAACGGGGCAGGCTACGTCCAGCCGGGTGAGCTGGGCGACGTGTTTGAGGACCTCGTGAACAGGATCGTCAATTCACAGTCCCAGGTGGTGGTGCTGTTTGGATCCGACAACGACACCGGGGACCCCGGCCTGGCCGCAGCGGCGCAGGCGACGCTGGCACGGGTCAAGGAACTCGCCCCCCATGCAACTGTCATTGTGGTCGGGCCGACCTCCGAATCCGGGGACCCCGGTGAAACGCTGGGGGAGATCCGCCAGGTCGTGTCCCAGCAGGGGGCCGCCATTGGCGCCCGTTTTGTTGACCCCGTTGCCCTTGGCTGGTTCCAGGGAACCGCAGCACAGTTCCTCAGCAGCGACCTCGAGCATCCCAATGTCGCAGGCGAAACGTACCTTGCCCAGCATATGGGCGCCATCCTGGCGCCGGCCATCAAGTCGGCCATGCTCCAGGACCAGCTGCGCCGGAAGATTTCCACCGACGCCGTTTCAGCCGGGTTAGGGAAGCACAGGCGCCCGGCGGCCCAGCCTATTTTACCGTGATGGCCTCCGCCAGCACCGGCGCCAACCGTCTGACGCCTTCGTGCAGGGTTTCCGGCGGAACGGCGCTGAAGGCAAGGCGCAACTTGTTGCTGGGGCGTTGGTGGCTGGAGAAGGCCGCACCCGGAATGAAGACAACCCCCGCATCAATTCCCTTGTGCAGCAGCGGGTAGGTGTCGATGCCCTCAGGAAGTGTCAGCCACACAAAGAAGCCACCTTCGGGTCGGGTCCAGGTGACCCCTGCGGGCATGAATTCCTCCAGCGCCGACAGTAGTGCCGCGCAGCGCTCGGCGTAGAGGGCGCGGTAAGTGTCGATCTGGCCGCGCCAGTCGTAGTCGCGCAGGTACGCGCTGACAAGCAGCTGGTTGAACGTGGGTGGGCACAGTGTGACGGCCTCGCTGGCCAGGTAGTAGCGCTGCTTGAGATGTGCCGGGACCAGCGCCCAGCCAATGCGGAGCCCGGGGGCGAAGATCTTCGAAAATGACCCCAAGTACAGCACGTCATCGGGGTTTGCCGCGCGCAGGGGTGCCGGCAGGACGCCGTCGAACTTCAACAGGCCGTAGGGGTTGTCTTCAAGCACCATAATATTCGCATCGCGGCATATGTCGACGATTTCCTGGCGGCGCTCGGGTGCCAGCATCACGCCGGAGGGGTTGTTGAAGTTGGGGATTGTGTACAACAGCTTGATGCGCCTGCCCTGGCCCTGCAGGTCGGCGATGCGCTCCCGCAGTGCTGACGGGATGATGCCGTGCTCGTCGCCGGCGACAGCCTGGACATCGACCTCGAACGCCTCAAACGTATTCAAGGCCCCTACGTAGGTGGGGTCTTCGAGAAGGATGACGTCGCCCGGGTCGCAAAAGACCTTTGCGGCAACGTCCTGTGCCGATTGGGACCCGGCCGTGATGACCACATTTTCCGGATCGGCGTCGAGGATGCCTTCAGCTGCCATGACCTCGCAAATCTGGGTGCGCAGCTCAAGCGTGCCCTGCCCGCCGCCATATTGCAGCGCCTCAAGGCCGTGGTCGGCAATGATTGATGCGGCAGTGGCGGCTAGGCGCTCCAGCGGCAGCGACTGTAGGTACGGGTTGCCGCCGGCAAGCGAAACGAGACCGGGCTGCATGGAAATATCGAAAACATCACGCACCGCCGACTGCTTGATGTTCGCGGCCCGGGCCGACAACAGGGCTTCGTGCCTGTGGCTGCCGGTTTCGGGCGAGGCGGAGTGGGCCCGGGAGAGGGCATCGACTGCTTCTTCTGACAGGACTTCTGCGGCGGCGTTGGCGTCGGAGGCTTGAGTATTCACGTGCTCAGGATATAACCATTGTTGCTAAATAGGCATCAAAAGTTTTTTAGCAAGCGCCTGCCATTGCGGGTTCAGCGCCCTACTCAACGGTTTCCCGTTGATGGCGAGGCTGCCGGATCTCCCAATGGAGGACACTGCCACATCCTGACTTCTGCGACGCATTGCTCAGCCGCGGCCTGCCGTGCAGCGGCCACGCCGTCACTGGGAGGATGTTTCCGCAGGTGTGTCCTTCAGGAACCGGGCAATCCGCTCCGCCAGGACAGCCGGTTCCCAGCTGTGGTTGGCGGCCGGGATCCGCTCAAACTTGGCCCCGGGGATGTTCGCGGCGATGGATTCGGCGGCGGGGGTCATGATGGGCTCGGTTTGTTCGCCCACCAGGGCAAGCGTTCGCGCACTGATGGCGGAAAAGAGCTCGGCGCGCGGGGCGGACTGGGCCCAGGCCAGCGACTGAGAATCCGGCTCAAGTGACGGCCCCATGGACGTCATGACGGGCCAGCCGGGGCTGTGGCGGGCCCCGTCCAGCCATTCCGGAGGCATGTCCTTCATGAAGTACTCGATGGTTTCATCGGGCGTGCCGCTGGCAATCCTTTCGCGCAGCCCGGCCAAAAATTCGGCGCCGTCGGTGCCCAGCTCTTCGCCCAGTGGCACCTCAAAGAGCACGAGGCCCGAAATCCCGAGCCCCGCAGCGGCTGCTGCGAGGCTGATGGCGCCCCCTGATGAGTTTCCCACCAACGTTACGGGGCCCCCGGCAGTGGCGATGAGGGCGCGGAGATCCTCAATGGTGTCGGCCAGGGTGAACGACGGCGCGATGGCGCTTTCGCCGCGACCCCGCCTATCGAAATTGATCACCGTAAAACCCTCGGCCGCCAACAGTGCGGCCATTGCTGATGTTGCTGAATCGAACGCACGGAACTGCATTGCGCCCCCAACCAGTAGCACGACGGGACCTGCGCCCTGGGAGTCGTACGCGATGCGGGTTCCGTCCGCGGACGTGACATGGCTGCTCATCAAAGCTCCTTGACTGTTCGTGGCTGAGGCGTGCCGGCGGCCGTTCGGGTCGATTTGACGGGCAGCGCCCTTCACCAGTGACGCTACTGCCCGGGCGGGGTCATGTCCATGAATTCCCCCGGAAACGTCGTCGAATTGGGTAACGCAGAAAGGGCTCCGCTGGCAGTACCGCATTCCGGCCATGATTGCTACGAAGGCTGGCACAATCATTACCGCCTATGCCGGGCGCCTGGTGCAGGATTACATGGTGCGCTCTCGCTGTGCATCCGCCGACGAATGCGCACCCGACACCTTCGGCGCCGACGACGGACCCGAGCGCAGGCCCACGATTCGCTGCTGTCAGGCCGTGGATTGCTTTCGCTGCTGATCGGTGCGGACGCGAAAACTGACTAAATCAGCGACTTCCAGTCGTGGGACAGCACCAGGCCGTGCGCCGTCGCCACCGAATGGTGCGTGACCGATCCGCCCGCAACGTTCAGTCCGGCCAGCAGGACGGGATCGGAGCCAAGTGCCCCGCGGACGCCAAGGCTGGCCAAGGCCAGCGTGTAGCGCAGGGTGACATTGGTCAGCGCGTAGGTTGATGTGTTGGGGACGGCGCCGGGCATGTTCGCCACACAGTAAAACAGCGAGTTGTGGACCTTGAACGTTGGATCTGCGTGCGTTGTAGGGTGCGTATCGGCAAAACAGCCGCCCTGGTCAACTGCAATGTCCACCAAAACCGAGCCAGGCAACATCCGGGACACCAGTTCGTTGCTGACAAGCTTGGGGGTCTTGGCGCCGGGAATGAGCACCGATCCGATGACCAGGTCTGCCTGCACCAGCGACCGCTCGATCTCGAAGGCGTTCGAAGCCACGGTCTTCAACCGGCCCTGATAGTGGTCGTCGAGTTCCTGCAGGCGGGCGATGTTGATGTCCATGATTGTCACGTCGGCTCCGGCACCGATGGCCATGGCTGCGGCGTGCGTGCCGGAAACCCCGGCGCCGAGGATGGCCACATTGGCAGGCCGAACCCCGGGGACACCGCCCAGGAGCATGCCCTTGCCGCCGAACGGGGCCGTCAGGTACTGCGCGCCAACCTGCACCGACAGGCGCCCCGCAACGGCAGACATCGGCGCCAGCAGCGGAAGGGTGTTTCCAAGCTGCACCGTCTCATAGGCAATGGCGGTGACGCCGGAAGTGAGCAGGGCGTGGGTCAGCTCGGGCTCCGCGGCGAGGTGCAGGTAGGTAAACAGCACCAGCCCCTTGCGAAAGTGCACGTACTCGCTGCTGACAGGTTCCTTGACCTTGACCACCATGTCGGAGCGCGCCCACAGTTCCGCGGCGTCAACCACGATCTCCGCGCCCGCCGCCACATATTCGACGTCGGTGATGCCCGAGCCCACACCCGCACCGTTTTGGACCAGCACGGTGTGGCCGTTGCGGACCAGCTCATGCACCCCGGGGGCCGTCATGGACACGCGAAATTCATTGTTCTTCACTTCTTCGGGAACACCGATGATCATGATGGTACTTCCTCGCCAAAATCGTTGCCTGGATGATTGCCAAATTCACTGTTGCTGCCCGCCGATCCACGGCCCGCCGGTCCGCTGCCCAGCAGGCTGCGGGTCAGTGCCGCGCCGTCGGCCATAAGCTCGCTTGCGGCACGGCTGAGGTGCCCGTCCCCGGGGGACTGGCCTGTCAGGGATGCGGCGAGCACCGCCCGGCGGACGAGCTCCTTGGTGAACGACGCCGTTGTCCCTGCGGTCTGTGCCGCTGCCGCTGCCAACGCATCGGGGGAGAAACCGATCCCCTGCGAGTAGAGGCGCAGCAGTCCCTCACGCTCATGAAGGGAGGGCAGTGGAATCTCCACGGCCAAATCGACGCGCCCGGGCCGCTGCGCCAGGGCACGTTCAAGCATGTCCACGCGGTTTGTTGTCAGGACAAAGGCCACGTCGGCGTCGTTGGCGAGGCCGTCCATGGCATCAAGGACCTCGAAGAGCAGCGGTTGCGGACCGTAGCTGAAACTTCTGTCCTCGGCGATCAGGTCGCAGTCCTCCAAGACGATCATCGAGGGAGCAAGCGCACGGGCCAGCTTGGCCGCCTCGGATATCCGGGCCAGGGAAGCACCGGACAGGAGTACGGCGGTGGTGCCTTCGCTGCGGCTGAGCAGGTACCGCACAGTGTGTGTTTTTCCCGTGCCGGGCGGGCCGTAGAGAAGAAGTCCGCGTTTGAGGTGTTGGCCGTGGGCCATGAGGGCGGCCGCGTTCCGCCCGATCCCCAGGGTGTGCGCCTCGACCCGCGCCAGGACGCCGTCGGGCAGGATGACATCACCGCTGCCAAGGTCCGGCCGTGCATGGAAGGCCACCCCGCCCACGCTTGGCCCGTAGTCGCTGACAGCAAGGGATATGACCTGGCCCTTGAATACGCTGCGTGTCTCCATGCCTTCGCGCAGTTCCGTCAGCAGTGCGGCGGCAGTTTCGGGCTCAGCCGTGAGAACCTCAAGGGTGGCCTGCTGTCGGCCGAATTGCGGGTTCGCCGCGCGCTGCATCACCGCTGCGGGGGAGCCTGCGCGGCTGAACAGCCGCAGCCCGAGGGAAACCACCTGTCGCTGTTCGTCGGGGCCGACGGCAACATTGCTGTAGTCGGGCTGGGACAGCGGAAATTGGGCCCAGATCAGCGATTGCTGGATCATGTCGCTCAAGGACATGTGGTTGCGCTGGTCGCCGCCGCCGATTCCCACCAGCCGGCTACCCGGGTCCTCTGCCGCCATTTCGGCAAGCAAAATATCAAGATCGACCAGGCGGTGGGCCGGAAAATCCTCCACCACAACGCTCAGCCCGGCCGCGGGGGTGCCAAGGTGGCGCTCCAGGTCCCGCAGCAGCCGCGTGCCGTCGGGCACGGCGGTGGACGCCTGCCTGGCCAGGTCCGCAACTTCGTTGAAATCGGTGAAAAATTTCCCCAAGACATCGTCCATGGGGCTGACCCTAGCAGGGCGGACGGGGCAGCAGGACTATTCGCCCAGCTTTTGTGATGCCAGTTTTTGTGACGCAAGTTTTTGTGACGCAAGCCAGGCCATGATGTCCCGGCGGCTGATGCGCCTGTGGGAGCCGCGGTATTGGACGGCAATCTCACCCCTGTCGGTGAGATTGCGCAGGAACGTGTGTGATATTCCGGCCAGCTCGGCTGCCTGAGATGTGGTGAGAAGGTCGGCGACGCTTGACACCGTCACCGCATCGCCGCGGGAGAGCCGGTGCAGGAGGTCGAGCACTGCCCCGCGGGCGCCGTCGTCAAGGCGGTGGGCGGTGCCATCAACGAAGACGGTCACGTCGCTGCTGCCTGCAAGGGTGCGCGCCAAGGCTGCCTGCTCCCCTGGCGCGAGCGGGGACGTGACCTTGGTGGCGTCTAATGTCATGGAACACATAGTAGCGCGGCCTGTAGGGTATGACCCATGGCACAAGAAATCCGCACTGCACTCATGGGCTACGGCCACGCGGGGAGCTTTTTTCACGCCCCGTCACTGACCTCCGTTGACAAGTTCTCCCTGGATGTCATCGTGACATCGGATCCGCAGCGGCAGGCCGCGGCACGGACCGACCATCCGGGTGCCAGGGTGCTCAGCCGTGAGGAATGGGCCCGGGGCGGGGCGGACAGCTGTGCCGGTGGCGGCACGGGAATTATGGGAAACATAGACCTCGTGGTCGTGGCAACACCGCCGGCCACGCACGTCGGCCTCGCAACAGACGCATTGGAGGCGGGGTGTGCCGTGGTCGTGGACAAACCATTCACGCTCACAAGCTCCGAGGGGGATGCCCTGATTGCGCTGGCCAAGGAGCGCGGGCAGATCCTGACCACTTACCAAAACCGGCGGTGGGATGGGGAGTACCTGACCCTGCAAAAATTGTTGGCCGAAGGCTCCCTGGGGGAGGTGCGCCGCTTTGAGTCGAGGCTTGAACGCTGGCAGCCTGCCATCACAAAGGAGTGGAAGGCCCAATCAGGTGCGGCCGACGGCGGCGGGCTGCTTTTCGACCTTGGCACGCACCTGATCGACCAGGCGCTGCAGCTGTTCGGCCCCGTCAGGGGCGTTTATGGAGAACTCGCGGCCCGCCGCCCGGTGGAGCCGGCCGAGGACGACGTCTTCGTGGCTCTTGAACACGCCAATGGCGTCATTTCACACCTGTGGATGAATCTCAGTGCCGCCCAAAAGGGCCCAAGGCTTCGTGTCCTGGGGTCGAAGGCGGCCTATGTGAAGGAAGGTGCCGACATCCAGGAAAGTCAGATCCAGGCCGGCATCCTGCCCGGAAATCCGGGCTATGGCATTGATCCGCAGGAAAGCTGGGGTGCCCTGGGCAGGGACGGAAGCACCACCGCCGTGCCAACCGAACCGGGAAACTTCACGACCTTCTATGTGCTGCTTGCCGACGCAATTTTGAAAGGGGCGCCCGTTCCCGTGGATCCGGCGGATTCAGTGGCCGGGCTCCGCATCATTGAGCGCATCCGCGACTCCCGGAAACGGGCGTGTGCTAGCGCGTAAGCTGGAGCAAAAGTAGACGACAGCAGCATAACTACCGGGGAAGACGGAAGCCATCGTGAGGCGAAACGAGAGTGGCGGCTACGCCCCGCAACAAGCGGACAACCGCGCCCTGGCCGAACCAACAGCCAATGTCCGCAACCGGTGGACCACGTCCATTGTCGTGATCAACATCGGCATCAATGCCGCCTTCTTCGGCCCCATCCAGGTCTTGCTTGGACAACAGGCCGCAGCCTTCAGTGCGGCCGACAAGGAAGGTATCCTGGCCCTCGTCACCGGCGCAGGTGCCGCGGTGTCCCTTGTGGCCAACCCGCTGTTTGGCACCTTCAGTGACAGGACGACGTCGAGGTTTGGCCGCCGGGTTCCCTGGGTTTTCATCGGGGCGCTGCTGGGAGCCATCGGGCTTGTCGGCCTGGCCGGCGCACCGGGAGTGGCCGCCATGACCCTGCTGTGGTGCCTAGTCCAATTCGGTTGCAACGGGGCGCTCGCAGCCACCACGGCCGCCATTCCCGACCAGGTTCCCGTGCGCCAGCGCGGACGCGTTGGCGGGCTTGCCTCCATGGGCACCACGGTAGGAATCCTTGTGGGTGCGGCCATCGGTGCCGCAGTGGCCGGCAACTTCGCCCTTGGCTTCATCATCTGCGCCGTGGCATTGCTGGCCGGCATGGTGCCCTACCTTTTCCTTGCTAACGACCCCGTGCTTAGTCCACGGGACAAGGCGGCCTTCACCTGGCGCAACTTTGCCATGGGATTTTGGATCTCGCCCAGGCGCTACCCCGATTTCGGGTGGGCCTGGATCACCCGTTTTCTTGTCAACGTGGGCAACCACATGGTGACCCTGTACCTGCTGTTCTTCCTCACGGACGCCGTGGGCTATGCCAATCCTGAATTCGGGGTCCTGATCCTCACCGGGATATATGCCGTCCTGACGCTTGTCACGGCCGTCATCGGTGGACTGTGGACGGACAAGGTTGGCAAGCGCAAGCCGTTTGTCATTGCCTCATCCATCATCATTGCCATCGCCGCACTGATCCTGGCCTTCTTCCCCACTTGGACGGGTTCACTGATTGGTGCAGCCGTCCTTGGCACCGGCTACGGCGTCTACCTAGCCGTTGATTTTGCCCTACTCACCCAGGTGCTGCCGTCCGCGGCCAGCCGGGGCAAGGACATGGGGGTGATCAACGTGGCGAACTCGCTGCCGCAGGTCATCGCTCCTGTCATTGCATGGCCCCTTGTCACCATCCTTGGAGGCTACGTGACGCTCTACGTGGCCGCGGCCATCATCGGCCTGCTCGGCGCCGTCTTTGTCGTGAGGATCAAGGGCGTGGAATAAGCGAACAAGAATGTGACCGAAATCAGTGACAGTGTGTCATTAAGATCTTGACACAGTGTCACCAACTTTGATTAGCTAAGGTTATCATTACCTAATCACGGAGTCAGTCATGTCAGCACCTGCCGTTGCATCCGCACTGCCCAAGGCGCCCGCCGCCCTGTCGCAGGAGCTCAAGACCCACACCGCAGCAGCCCACATGGCCGCCGAGGACGCCGCGTTCGTGGCCGAGCTGATGGGCGGGACCCTTGACGTCGCGGCAATGGTGGCCCTGCTTGACCAGAGCCTGGTCATCTACCGAGCCCTGGAGACAGCCTTGGCCGCCCACGTCGACCACCCCCAGCTCGGTGCGTTCATTGATCCCAAGCTGGCACGAGTTGCTGCCCTCGAAGCGGACATGGCCTACCATCACGGCGCTGACTGGGAAGAGCAGCTCGCCGAGGGACGCATTGTCATTGTGCCCGCCACGACGGCCTACGCCGACGCACTCCTCACGCTGGGACGGGAGTCCATCGAGTTCCTGCTGGCCCACCACTACGTGCGCTACATGGGCGACCTCTCCGGCGGCATGATCATTGCCCGCATGGTGCAGCGCCACTACGGCATTGCCGACGAGGGCCTGAACTTCTACGCCTTTGACGGGATTGCCAAACCCAAGCCGTACAAGGACGCCTACCGCGAGCTCCTGGACACCACGGACTTCAGCCGCGCCCAGAAGAACGCGATCCTTGACTTCGCCGCCGAGTCGTTCGAGCTCAACCGTGCGGTGTTCGTTGACCTGGAGGCCGCCCGCAAGGCCGCATTGGCTGCCTAGCCGCACGCTTGAGTAAAGAACGACGGCGGCCCATAAGTGCCGGCGTCGTTCTTTCCCCAGGCGGGGGGTTGGGTAAGGGGCGCCTTGGCTACTGGCGCTTGGCGACCTGGTAGCGGGTGTCGGCGAAGACTGTGACGAAGCGGGAGCCGGGGAAGCGCTGCTCGGCCTCGGCGGCAGCGCTGGTGGGGGATGCGCCCTGGCGGCCGGAAACGTCGATCAGAACGTATTGGGGCGCAGGGTTCTTGTTGCCGATCCAGTACACCTCGGTGCGGTCGACAAGGTAGCTCATGAGGGAGATGTCGGTTTCCACCGTGACGCCGTCGGGCACGGCGGCCAAGGCGTTTTTAGCGGATTCCACGCTAGTGAGCGGGAAGCTCTTTCCCGGGTCGCCCAGCTTGTCAAAGGCGTACTGGCTGGTCAACACCACCGAAATCAGCAAGATGGTGGTGCCCAGGAGCAGCCTGAGCCGCTCGGAGTTCAGGACCTTGCGCCGGGACAGTGCATCGATGGTGGCGCAGAAAACCACTGGCATGAGCACCGCGCTGTACTGCCATTCCTGGCCCCAGTACACGGGCAGCTCGGAGAGAAAACGCCACGCCAGCGTGGGCAGGACGATCAGTGTCAGCGGCGAGAACAGGCACAAGCCTGCGGTGATTGCCGCCAGCAGGAGCACGGTGGTGACCTTGTCGGCCTGGAAGAGTGATCCCGGATCGCTGAGCAGCCCGCTGATGTTGAGCTGGCTTTGGTAGGCCCATGTGTCTCCCGGGTTCATCGCCGGCAAAATGACCTTCGTGGCCAGGACGAACCAGCCGACACCCCAGACTGAGAGCCACAGGCCCGCCGCGGTCCGGGCGCGCCAGGCCATGACCAGGCCGATGACAAACACTGTCAGGCCGAGGTCTTCCTTAACGAAAACAAGCAACGAGGCCCAAATCCAGGCCGACCGCCAACGCTCCTCGAGCAGGGCAACCAGAACCAGGGCCAGCAACGGCACGGCAAAGGCGACCTCGTGGAACTGCGATTCTATGGCGGATTGCAGGCCCCAGCTCAGCGCGTAGCCAACGCCGATGCAGGCGCCTGTGATGGTGCCGAGGCGCTTGATGGCAAGGTGGCAGACCACAACCACCGAAATGGCCAGCAGCATGTTTTGCACCACGAGCAGGGTGTAGGCGCTGGGGAACAGGCGGTAAAACGGCGCCAGCAGGACAAGAAGCGGGTGGAAATGGTCGCCGAGAAGGTTGTAGCCCTGCCCCTTGAGGCTGACGATGGGCGGCTGGAAATGAGCGTAATCCTTGGCCAGTTGGGTGAAGATGCCCAAGTCCCAGGAGCGGATGGTGAAACTTTGCCACTGGAGCCACGAGAACAGCGAATAGACAACGAATGCCAGGGCGCCCACGACGCCGGAAACAGCCAATGGCGTGGTGGTTGCGCGCCGGAAATCGGCCAGTCGGTGGTGGCCGGCCGGCGCTGGTGTTGGCGTGGCCCGGGGTCTGGTTTTCTGCTCTGTGGTCACAGGGAAAGTCTAGGCCGGGGCCGGGCTATTCCGGGCATTATTAAATGCGCCCGGATCCGCCTAACGGCGGGGGAGCACATCGGTCCTACCGCTCATAGATGGGCCATGACGTCGATCCCGAGCTGGTAGCCGCGGCCCATCGCAGGGCCAATTCCTCGGCGCGCCAGTGGCGTAGGCACCATTAACTACGACGCCGTCGACGTCGCCACCCTGGGTTCTGGTGCCTTCGTCGGCGACGGGCAGATGAATCGCACTGCGCTTTCCGCAGCTGTAGCGCTGACTCTTGCCGATTTCTACCGAGCAGGGACAGTCTTTGACCCGGTAACTTTTGCCGTTTCCTTCGCTGTTCCGCTGTTCCGGTTGTTCCGGTTGCGGTCCTGACCGTGACTGCACCGGAAACCACTGCCCCTGGGTGGGCTCCTTCTGTGACGGTTTTGCTGCTGATGGCCAGACTACATTGACGGGTGCTGTTGCCGAGGGCACGAAGATTGTTCTCACGGAAACTGGTTTTTTATCCTGCGGGCAATCTTGCTCCCGCTGGTTCGCGTCCGCTGATCGCTGCCAGGATGCGTGTGTTGACCTGGCCTGGGCCGATCCCTCCGCTCCCAGCATTGATCCAAAAATGCCCCCACCCTCCTTGGAGATGGGTGCCGGCAGTGTTTCGGCCGGTAGGCCGTGGTGCGCAAGGGAACCGGCTTCACTCCCGCAGCCGAGCTGTCCTTCGACGCCAAGGGAAACATCATAACCAGTGGCGTTGTGACCAACAATCCCAACTGATCCTTCCATTTCCCCGATGCAAGCTATTCCGGCCGTGCCGCTGACACCTGCTGCTCCGGTCCTTCCCGGTGATGCGAGGTGCACCAATGGCCGGGGCCCGATCAATCCGGACGGACGGTTTATGCCGGTTCTGGCGCAAAGGCCGCCCTGGGTGCATTTGAAGCGCTGGGTCATTTGAAGCGCTGGGTCACATGCGTTTGCCTGGCTCCTCAGCAAGGCGGGTCGCTGTTTTTGCCGTGCTGGTTGACGTAGCTGATGATGCGCTCTTCCAAGAGGCTGAACATGATGGTGTCAGCGCTGGGCGCGGTCTGGCGGAGTGCCTTGTTCAACCGCTTCTTCAGCCATTTGGGATACATAGTGCGTTGCGGCTCGGCGTAGGGGGGAGGTTCGTACGCTCCGGTGGGTGTAATCCACCCGACTCGACCGTCCGCCAATGGTTTCGGCGTCCATCCTCGCAGCTGGATGTCCGACCGCTGGGGCTCACGGATGCGCCGGTAGTTCCCGTTCCTGTCCTTGTCATCCTTGAAGTGCTTCAGCAGATGATGCTTGGCGCACGCCGGACGCAGATTCTCCAGGGTCGAGGGTCCGCCGAATTCAAAGGCCCGCAGGTGGTCGAGATCCGTGTCAGTCACGGGATTGGGGCAGTTCGGCACGTAGCAGGCACCTGCGATTGCCTGAAGCACGGCGCGCTCCGCCTCCCGCAGTGTGTAGCGTTGCGGGTTCAGGGGCAGGGGCTCTCCGGTGACAGGGTCCGTCAATACCCGCAGGAACGTGGCCGATCCGGCCAGAAGCTTCCGGGCGATCTCTTCCGGCACAGGACCTGCGGCGGTGCCGACGAGTTCGGCGGGTTCATCGGTGACGCCCAGCAATCCCAGGAACGGGACCTTGAGCAGGACTTCGGCCTGCGGCAGTGGCGGCCCTGACACCACCGCACCCAGGCGCAACAGCTCCAACTGGTCCAGGTATTCCTGCATCGGGTTCTCCTCGATGCCGTCGACCAGCCCATCGGCGTACCCGGAACCGTCGCCGAGTACCAATCCCGCCACAGGATCATCCTCCATGGCGATGTCCTGGTGCGCGATGTGTTCACCTGAAACGACCAGGCGAGGCGGAGCCGTGCCGGAGGTCAGCGCTCCGGGAGGGTGTTGGCCGTCGGTGGACTCAGTTTCGAAACCCGCGGGATCGGCTTCACCTGTGGATGTGAATGTCATTGTGGAAGCTGTGGTCGGGGTGTGTGGCGGTCCTGTCGGCCGGTCCGGAAGTTTGTGGGCCCACACCGGTTCCTGATCAATCAACACCACGCCAAATGCCGATGCCCCACCGAAAGGAAATCCGGGGGTGCTGTCTGTGCCGGTGCCAGTGTTGGTGCCGGTGCCAGAGGCGCGCTCGGCGGTGGAATAGCTATTGACGGGCAGATCCAGGCCCATGAGAAGGATCGCGGCGATGTCGACGCGCAGCTGCGCCAGCGTCCGAAACTCGCCGCCGCCGTCAGCGGTGGCACCTCCGCCCCCGTCAGCGGTGGTGTTCAGCTGCTGATTGCGGGCGTCTTCCTTGACCGCACGCGCGATCCTGGTGCACCGGGTCATGATCGACTCGGCTGCCAGGGACGGCAGATGCAGGGTCAGCCAGGACATGTTGTCCCTGCCGGGCTCATGGACCATCTTCCTTTTCGCGAAGGCCTGCCTGGTGCGGGTGGAAATCGAGGCCGGAAACATGGATTCACGGGCCCGCCGTGCCTTGCCTGAAAACGCCGACGCCGTAGTCCGCACAGCCAGTCGCAGCAACAGTTCCTCAAAGGAAGCCAACTGCTCAACGGAGACGCCCGGGGTTTCCTGCAGCGTGCCGATCTCATTGAGGACGATGCACGCATGCGGCCAGGTGAGTGTCCCGCTCTTTAGTGCGGCCAAGGTGTCCGGGTGGTTCCTGATGAGGTCCACGCTGTGGTGTGCCAGTGCTGAAGCGGTAAGTTCCGGGATCTGTAGTGCCACCGCAATATTGCTGGCGGCACTAGTCTCTGCAACGCTGCCCTGCCACGCATTCAGCTCCACCTCAGCCGCTTCGAGCACCGCAGCACCCATCACCCTTGCGGCCAGCTCCGCTTTGCACGCAGCCATCGCGTCCTCAAGCCGCTTCAAGACAGTCAAGGCGGCAATTCCTGCGTCATACACTGACCGGGCCACTTCCAGCCGCGTCACCACCCCCGGCACGGCGGGCACGATATACGGAGGAACGCCGGCCAAAACGGGACTGTCAGACCCGAAGGGTTCAATGGTGGGAAGAGCAATTCCGGCGAGGATCGCGGCCACATCCTGTGTGGCCCCGCCAGCCCGGTCCCCGGGGAAATCCTCCCGAATACTCATGTATCAAGCATAGGATCGGTGATATGGAAACGCAATAGTTTCCCAGATATATATTCCAATTAATTTTCATCGGCAGAGCGCTCTGATCGGCAGATGCCAAGGATCAATGGCACCATTGCAGGATGGATGCTCAGATCATATGGACGGTTGTTTGCGGCTTGGCCATCATGGTCGGCGTGACGGGGGTGGTCGTTCCGGTGCTACCCGGAAGCGTGCTGATAGGCATCAGCCTGCTGACGTGGGCCTTGGCGCTCGGATCACCGGTGGGTTGGATTGTCTTTGGCATCGGAGTGCTGTTCGTTGCTGCGGGCATGTCCTCCAGCGCGATATTGACGGGCAAGGCGATGAAGAAGCGCTCCATCCCCGGCCGCTCGGTGGCGTTCGGCCTGGTGCTGGGCATCGTGGGGTTCTTTGTGATTCCTGTGGTGGGCCTGCTGATTGGTTTTGCGCTAGGCCTGTTCCTCTCGGAACTGGCCCGGCACAAGGAGGTTCGCCCGGCAGTGGCTTCGTCCGTGGCGGCGCTGAAGGCCACAGGGCTGGGAATCCTGGTTGAATTTGGGTTTGCGTCACTTGCGGCGGGAATATGGACCGCAGGGGTGCTGGTGTATTTCCTGAACCGATAGCGGCGGCCTCAGCGCGGCCGGCTGAAAGGGAGCCGGCTGAAAGGGAACAGCAATAGGGGACGGTATTAGGGAACGGCCAGCACAACGTTGATGCCTGCCATGCGCCCGCCGCAGCGTTCGTCGCCACTTACGCGTGTCCAGTTCAGCGCCGTCGTCTGTGCGGCCAGGACATTGCCGCTGTGGTCATACACCCGAAAGCTCACGGCGGAGGGCGGCTGAGCCCCCACCGTCATAAGCCACGAACCGTCCAGCTGATGCGACAGGACGCTGGTGTTTCCCGTGGATTCCATCACGAACGCCGGCGGTGCGGGCACGCATTCCGCGCCCGTGCAGGCGGTGACGGCGGAGGCGTGGGCGGCGTCGGCCACGCTGCCGCTGAGGGAGAGTGAGACATGGTTGTCCCAGCTGGGCGAAGGGCACGGACTTCCCTCCCGATTCAGGACAATGGTTCCAATCACGACGGCCATACAGAAGGCGGCGACTAGGGGAACCAGGACGAGTTCCACACGGCGGCGGGTACTTGGGACTGCAGGCATGCAGTCATCGTACCCAACGACTCTGACCGTTTCCCGCAAATTTCCATTGCTCTTCCCGGCAGCCGTCGGCGGAAAATACTAGGATCTGTACATGCTTTCCGATGCTCCCTCCATCCCTGCCCAACCCCCCTATCCCTTCCCTGCGGTGCCGGGTCATGGTGGTGGCACCGCGGCCGACGGCGTCCGGCTGCGCCCGGTTGCCATGGCCGACGTCGCGGCGGTCAATGCGTACAGGTCGCTGCCCGAGGTTGCGCGCTACCTGCCGCACGGGCCACAGACAGTGGCCGACACCGAACTGACAGTGTCCTGCATGGTTGCGCAGCAGGGACTCACCACCCCGGGGCAGTGGCTGGACCTTGCTGTTGAACGCGGTCCCTCCCGTGAAGCGGTCGGGGAGGTCCTGCTGAAGTGGGATGCCGCCAATGTGCAGCTCGGGGAGCTTGGCTTCGCCTTCAACCCCGCCGTTCAGGGCCAGGGAATTGCCTTTGCCGCATGCACCGCAGCCCTCGAGATTGCCTTCAAAAATTTCCGCTGGCACCGTGTGGAGGGCATTTGCGATGACCGCAATGAAAAGTCCGCCGCCTTGATGGTCAGGCTTGGCATGCGGCTTGAAGCCACCTTTGTCGAGGCCGACTGGAGCAAGGGCGAGTGGATCACGCTGCGGCACTACGCCATCCTGAATCGCGAATGGCAAGCCCATGGGCGCAACTGAGACCAAACAGGCCCTCGCGGGCTCGGTGGTGGCGCAAAAGCTACGGGCATCCATCATGAATGGCGAGCTGCGCCCCGGCGCGAAGCTGTCCGAGACATCGCTGGGCGCGGCGCTGGGTGTTTCCCGGAACACGCTGCGCGAGGCATTCACCGTGCTGGGTGCGGAGCGGATCATCACGCGCATTCCCAACCGGGGCGTGTTTGTGGCCAGGCCGTCAGCCGCCGATGTGCGCGAGATGTACAGGATCCGGCGGGTGCTGGAGCCGGCGGCCCTGCTCCAGCCCGCCTCGCCGAAGGAGGCGGCGCAGGCCCTCGCCGACGCCGTGCAGCAGGGGCTTGCGGCCAGGGAGCGGCACGACGTGGCCGCAATGGCAGCCGCAAACCAGCAATTCCACGCCCGAGTCGTCGCCCTGGCCCAGAGTCCCAGGCTCGATGCGCTGATGGCCCACGTCCAGGCGGAAATGCGGCTGGTGTTCCACACCATGGCCGACGATCCCGGCTTCCATGCCCCCTTCAGCGTCGAAAATGCGCGGATTTTCAGCCTGTGGAGCGACGGACAGGCAGCCACGGCCGCCGTCGAACTCGGTGAATACCTTGACACGGCGCAGGCCCAAGTACTGGCAGCGATGCCAGCGGAAAGAGATCGATCCCTATGAACGATTCAACGAAAAAGCCCGACGTCGGACGGCGACTCACGCTGCAGGTGCCCATGCGCTGGGGAGACATGGACGCTTACGGCCACATCAACAATGTTGAGGTGCTGCGGATCCTTGAGGAGGCGCGGGTGCATGCCTTTGGGCCGCCCGCGGGGACGGGCATGCCGGGCATTGGCGTCGAGCTGCCCATCTTTTCCGACCTTGAGGCGGACATCCAGGCGTTGGTGGTCGAACACCGGGTGCGGTATCTTTCCCCGCTGAACTACCGCAACATTCCAGCAGCCGTGCACGTCTGGATCAGCTCCGTGAAAGGCGCCAGCTTTACCGTTGCCTACGACATTTACGATCCCGTGACCGAGACGAAATGCGTCATTGCCGAAACGGTCCTGACGTTCTTCCATGAGCCCAGCGGAACACTCGTCCGGCTTTCGCCTGACAAGAAGAATCAGTTGGAGTCGATGAATGGCCCTGCAAACTTCAAGGCCTGAGGGCCGCTGCCCTCGGTGGGAAGTGGAAAACTGTGCCCATTGGTGTTGTTTGCATTGCCGGGAACCGCGCGTGAGACTGGTCACTGACCGTGTTTGGGCAAGATGCGGTGTGAACAACACAACAGCGGTTGAATGACCACGAGGGGCATGAATGTCGGCGCGAACAGAGCAAACCACGCAAGAGGACGCGCTGGCCGGGCAGCTGCTGCTTGAGGTCACCGCCACCATGGGAACTGCCGAGCAAACAAAAACCCGCGCCCTTGACCGCCATGCCAACGCGCACGACGCCTCCCACTTCCTCCTGATCCCGCAGGCTGTGACCGTCCCGGCAAGCGCCGCGGAAGTCGCCAACCTGATGCGGGTCAGCGCCGCACGGGGCCTGCCGCTGACCCTGCGATCCGGCGGCACCAGCCTCAGTGGCCAGGCCGTCAGCGGGGGCCTGCTGGTTGATGTGCGCAAAAACTTCCGCTGCATCGACGTCCTCGACGGCGGAGCCAGGGTCCGCGTCCAGCCGGGGGTGACTGTGCGGGACCTCAATGCGAGGCTGCTGCGATACGGACGAAAGTTCGGCCCCGACCCTGCCAGCGAGGCGGCCTGCACCATCGGCGGGGTTGTGGCCAACAACTCATCCGGCATGGCCTGCGGCACCACCGACAACGCCTACAGGACCCTTGAATCACTGACACTTGTCCTGCCTAGCGGAACTGTCATCGACACGGGTGCCGCTGACGCGTCGGCGCGACTGTGCTCGCTTGAGCCCGAACTCTTCAAGGGCCTGGGGGAACTGGCCGAAAGGGTGCGCGGCAACCCCGCGTCCCGCGCCACGATTTTGCGCCAGTTCGCCATGAAAAACACCATGGGCTACGGGCTGAACTCCCTGCTCGACTTTGATGACCCCGTGGACATCCTGGCGCACCTGGTGGTGGGCAGCGAAGGCACCCTTGGATTTGTGGCCGAGGCTGTTTTCAGGACAGTTCCCCGCCTGGCCCACGCCACGTCGGGGCTGCTCGTCTTCGCGAGCCTCGAGGCAGCCAACACCGCACTGCCGGCGCTCGTTGACAGCGGCGCCGCCACCGTGGAACTCATGGACGCACTCTCGCTCAAGGTGGGCCAGGGGCTCACGCAGGTGCCCGGCGTCGTGCGCGATTTAAAGGTTGAAAACCATGCGGCACTGCTGGTGGAATACCAGGGCGGTGACAAGGACGAGCTGGCCGGGCTCAGCGCCGGGGCCGTGGCCCTTGCGGGGTCGCTGGGGCTGGACAGTGCGGCGGAATTCAGTTCCGACGCCACGATCCGCGCCGAGCTGTGGCACCTGCGCAAGGGCTTGTATGCATCGGTGGCCGGCGCCAGGCCGCAAGGCACCACCGCGCTGTTGGAGGACGTGGTGGTCCCAGTCCCCGCGCTGGCCCGGACGTGCCGTGAACTGAACGCCCTTTTTAAGAAGTACGCTTATGCTAATTCCGTCATTTTTGGGCACGCCAAGGACGGCAACATCCACTTCATGCTGACCGACAAGTTCGCCAGCAAGGGTGAGCTGGACCGCTATGCCGCGTTCACCGAGGATATGGTCGACGTGGTGCTCGGCGAGGGGGGCTCGCTGAAGGCCGAACACGGCACCGGCCGCGTCATGGCGCCGTTCGTGCGCCGCCAGTACGGCGATGAGCTGTATGGTGTGATGCGCAGGATCAAGGAACTTTTTGACCCGGCCGGCATGCTCAATCCCGGCGTTATTCTCGACGACGATCCCGTGGCACATCTGCGCCATATCAAGCTTGCTCCGCCCGCCGTCGACCCCGAGGTGGACCGCTGCGTATCCTGCGGCTACTGCGAACCCGTGTGCCCCAGCAAGAACCTGACACTGACCCCGCGCCAGCGCATTGTCACGCTGCGCGACATGGAACAGGCCCGCGCCGCCGGCAATGCAGCGCTGGCCGATGCCCTGGCCGCCGACTACGACTACGCCGGAGTGGAGACCTGCGCCGTCGACGGCATGTGCCAGACAGCCTGCCCCGTGGACATCAACACCGGAACGCTCGTCAGGCGCCTGCGCACCGACGCCGCCGGCAAGGTGGAAAGCGCCGTGTGGGGGAGTGCCGCCAAGCACTGGGGTGCGCTCACCCACGGGGCCGGGCTGGCTCTGGGCGTTGCCGCGAGGGTGCCGCCCGCCGTCGTGCTTCCCGTGAACAAGCTTGGACGGGCCGTGCTGGGTGCTGACACGCTGCCGATGTATTCCCCCGAACTTCCCGCGGGTGGGAAGGCGCGACGGCGGCCCGCGCCTGCCGGTGTTGCGGCGGCCGTGTATTTCCCGGCCTGCGTGAACGTGATGTTCGGGCCCGCCGGGGAGGATACGGCCGGGGTGCAGGCGAGTTTTGAGCAGCTGTGCGCCAAGGCGGGTGTGGAACTGCTGGTTCCGGAGGGCATTGAGAGTGCCTGTTGCGGGACGCCGTGGTCCTCCAAGGGCATGGCTGCCGGGTTGGCTGACATGCACGCGCGGACGCTGAAATTGCTGCGGGAGGCCACAGGCGACGGCGAATTGGACGTCATTTGCGACGCCTCAAGCTGCACCGAGGGGCTGCTGCACACCATTGAAAGCGAACAGCTGGCCCCCGCGCAGCGGCCGCTGCGCGTGGTTGACGCCGTCGCGTTTACAGCCGAACGGCTGCTGCCGCTCCTTGACGGGAAGTGGGCCCGGGTTGAATCGCTGGCACTGCACCCCACCTGTTCATCGGTGCGGATGGGGCTGAACCCTGCGCTGGTCCAGGTGGCGGAGGCCGCGGCGGAATCGGTGCAGGTGCCTGAGAACTGGGGATGCTGTGGCTTCGCCGGGGACAGGGGCATGCTGCACCCCGAACTGACGGAGTCGGCCACGGCGGCGCAGGCCGCGGATGTAGCGGCGATGGGCGCCGTCGTGCATGCCTCGTGCAACAGGACCTGCGAACTGGGCATGACCCGCGCCACGGGGGAGGATTACCGCCATGTTCTGGAAATCCTTGCCGGCGTAATAGGGGCGTAAGTTCGCCCACGTTTAGGCCTAAAAGTGCACATTTGTGGCTAAAGTGGGGGACAAGACAGGCACAAGCGCGCAATGCGCCGGTGCTTCAGTAGCAACCAAAGGATGAAAAAATGGCTGGAATCATCATTGTCGGCGTAGACGGCAACTCAACGTCCATGAAGGCTGCCCGCGTAGCCGCGGAGCTGGCCAAGGCCACGGGCCGCACCCTGCGTGTTGTCACGGCATTCGGGGAGGACAAGACCGAAAAGGTCGCCATCGGCAATGACGAATGGTTCCTCTCCACCGCGGATGAGGCTGAGCGTGTTGCGCAGCGTGTTGCCGAAGAGCTGAAGATCAGCGGCGTCAAGACCGAGTACTCCTCGGCACTGGGCAAGCCTGCCGACGTCCTGCTGGAAGAAGCCACCAAGCTCAAGGCTGAGATGATCGTTGTTGGAAACGTCCGCATGCAGGGCCTGGCCCGCGTTCTCGGTTCCGTTGCGAACGCTGTTTCACACAACGCCCCGTGCGACGTGTACATCGTGAAGACCGACGGCTAATCCCCTTCGCCTCGTAAAAGACCCCGGCAGCCGTCCGCCGAAAACGGGGTCAACCCGCGAAGACAGCGTATGTTGTGAGGTGTTTCGCGGGTTGACCCAGTCTTCGCCAAGCCACGGGTCAGCGGTAGGTGCGGTGCTGGTTTTCATGGGTTGATGGACCTGGCGTGGCGTCGGCGATCCAGGGACCGGTGCCTTCCGACGGATCGAGCACGCCCTCCTCAAGCCAGGCGAAGCCGCCAGCGAGCAGTTCGGCGCTCAGTGCCCTGTCGGCGTTGTCGGTGTTGTGCCACAGCTCGCTGAACAAGGCCTCCACACGCAGCCGCGACTGCCAGGCAAAGGCGTCGGCAAGCGTCAACGCCGACCGTCCCTGGGTTGCGTCCTTCAGGCGGAGCATTTCAGCCCGGGAGCAGCAGGCCGAAATGGCAAACAGCTCGGCGCCGATGTCAACGATCCGCGCCAGGAATGCCTGCTTGTATTCGAGCTTTCCCTGCCAGCGGCCCATGGCGTAAAACGTCTGCCGGGCCAGCTTCCGTGATTCACGCTCAACAAAGCGCAGGTGCTTGGAGAGCGGCCCGAACTCGTTGTAGGAGCGCGGGTCCATGCCCTTGCCGACAACGAGCTGCGGCAACCACTTGGCGTAGAAGCCGCTTGCACCCACGGCGGCCTTGCCCTTTTCGGCAAGCGTTGCCGTCGTGGAGGCCAGGTCGCCGGCTGCGGCAAGGTGGGCGTCGACCGCCTCGCGGGCAATGAGCAGGTGCATGATCTCCGTTGAGCCTTCAAAGATCCTGTTGATGCGCAGGTCCCGCAGGAGTTGTTCGGCGGGAACGGCCCGTTCGCCGCGGGCTGCCAGCGATTCCGCCTTTTCATAACCCCGCCCGCCGCGGATCTGGACCAGTTCATCGGCGCACTTGTAGGAGAATTCGGAGGACCACAACTTTGCCAGCGCGGCCTCGATGCGCACATCCTTCATGCCCGCGTCGGCCAACGCGGCCGACAGCTCAAACACCGATTCAAGGGCGAAAGCCGTGGCTGCCATGAACGCCAACTTCTTGCCGACTGCCTCATGCTGCCCCACGGGGAGTCCCCACTGTGTTCGGGCCACCGACCATTCACGCGCGATCTTCAGCGACCACTTCGCCGCCCCCGCAGCCATGGCCGGGATGGACAGGCGCCCGGTGTTCAACGTCGTGAGGGCAATCTTCAGGCCCTGTCCCTCCCGGCCCAGGCGATTTTCGGCCGGCACCCGCACCTGGTGGAAGCGCGTCACGCCGTTCTCAATGCCGCGCAGCCCCATGAATTCGTTGCGGTTCTCAACCGTGATGCCGGGGGAATTGGCCTCCACTACGAACGCGGTGATGCCCCCTGTCTTGCGCCCTGCGGGGTCCAGTCCCCGGGAGGGGACGAGTGCCATGACCACGACGAGTTCGGCGATGACGCCGTTCGTTGTCCATAGCTTCACGCCGTCAAGGATGTACTCCGATCCGTCATCCGACGGCACCGCCTGGCAGCCCATGCGGGCGGGGTCGGAGCCGACGTCGGCCTCCGTCAGCAGGAATGCCGTGACGGCCCCTGCCGCACAACGGGGAAGAAAACGCTGTTTTTGTTCAGCTGTACCAAAAACCTTGACAGGCTCGGGCACACCAATTGACTGGTGGGCCGAGACGAGGGCGCCGAAGGCCGGATGGACGCTGCCGAGGATGGCCAGGGCCCGCCCGTAGTAGGTCAGGTTCAGGCCCAGACCGCCGTACTCAACGGGGATCTTCATGCCAAACACGCCCAACTCTCCAAGCCCGGCCAGGTACTCGTCGGGAATCTTCGCATCACGTTCAACCCGGGCCCCGTCCATGGTCCTTGCGTAGGCCTGAACCTTTTGCAGGAAGGCATCCCCGGCGGCGGTGTCCGCGGCTGAGGATTGCGGGTGTGGATGGATCAAGGAGACGTCAAAGTCGCCGAGGTACAGGCCCTTTGCGAAGCTGGGGCGTTCCCAGCTGGTTTCCCTTGCGGCCTCCGCCGCATTTCTGGCCTCCTCGGCAGTGACTTGAACCCCACCCGTAGCAACATTGGTGCTCATGACGTCCTCATTTCCGCCGGTGGCGCGGACCCTGCCGGCTTGCGGATCTGGTTATCGCATTGCTTGCTGCGAGCCTACTCCCCGGTACGGGTCCCGGCTAGGGCCGTGATGGACCTACCCCGCTTGCGGGTTGCCGGGCGCGTGCACGTTCAGCCAGCGGCTTTCCGCAAGCGAAGGGTGAGGATTTGGAAAGGGCGGAGGGAAAGCTGGAAGTCGCCTGCGCCGCCCACCGGGGCACCCACGGTGACGGATCCGGCGTCGTACGGCTGCTCGAGGAGGTTGTTCTCCACGACGGAAGCGACCGGGAACGACGCCGACAACGTGACGGCAGCCCGCGCGCCCAGTGGTTCGTAGAGGCGCACAATGACATCGCCGCTGCGGTCATCGGCCAGCTTGACGGCCTCGATCACGGCGGCCTGCGAGTCGGTGCGGACAAGCGGCTCGATAGCTGTGCCGGAACCTTCGCCCGGAACGCCACGCCACGGCAGGTTCAGCGCATAGCCGGCGGCCACGGCATCGGCCACCTCGGCGCCCACCACTAAGCCGTACGCGAAGGAATGGGGCCCCTGGTCGGTGTTCGGATCGGGGAAGCGAGGCCCGCGCAGCAGCGAGAGCCGCACAGTGGTGAAGCTTGAGCCGCTGGTGCCGGGGTGGCGGGAGACGTCATGTCCGTAGGTGGAATCGTTGATGACGGCCGCCCCGAAACCGGGCTCACCCACGTGGACCCAGCGGTGCGCGCACACCTCAAAGCGGGCGTTGTCCCATGAAGTGTTCTCATGTGTGGTCCGCTGGAGGTGCCCGTATTGCGTCTCAAAACGCGCGTGGTCGGCGTGCACATCGAGCGGGAAGGCTGCCTTGAGCAGCGTCTGGTGCTCGTGCCAGTCGACGTCGGTGAACACGGTAATGACCTTCGAATCCGGAGAAATCCGCACGCGCTGGCTGATGTGCGACTTCCGGAAACTGCGCTTGATGGTGACCTCGACCAGGCCGTCCTGTGTTTCCACGTCCAGCGAATCGAGCTCGCGGATCTCGGTCACAGTGTTCTTATAAAACTCGTCAATGTCCCACGCGTCCCACATGTTGGGGAAGTCGGTGTGGAGCGCCAGCAGGTTGGCGCCCTGCCCGGCCGGCACCAGTTCGCGGTCCGCCGCAACATCGACGATGGAGTCGATGACACCGTCCGCACCGAAGCGGACGGTGATGATCCCGTTGCGTACGACGACGTCAGCACCGTCCCGCTCAACCGTCACCTCCGTTGTGGCCGGGGCCGGGATGCCGGCGCTGAGCGGGGCGATGCCGCGGCGCGGGTAGGGGGAGGCGTTGAAATGGACGAGGCTCCCGTAGTCAACCCCCGTGCCCGGCTGAAGATCCGGGGCCGGGGGCACCAGGACGTTCAGCGCCGCGGAGATGATCTCGTTGAGGTCCTCAGCAATCCGGGCGTATTGTTCCGCAGCTTCGCGGTGCACCCACGCGATGGATGAACCGGGCAGGATGTCATGGAACTGGTTGAGCAGGACAATTTTCCATATCCGCTCCAGCTCGTCATAGGGGTAGTGGATGAGCCCGCGCGCGGCGGCCGTGGCGCTCCACAGCTCTGCCTCGCGCAGCAGGTGTTCGCTGCGCCTGTTGCCCTGTTTTGTCAGTGCCTGTGATGTGTAGGTGCCGCGGTGCAGTTCGAGGTACAGCTCGCCCTTCCATACGGGGGCGTTGGGGTATTCTGCCTCCGCCGCGGTGAAGAATTCCGCGGGACTTTGGATCGTGACTTGCGGGGATCCTTCCATATTGCGGGTGCGCTTGGCCCGGGCCAGCATTTCGCGCGTGGGCCCGCCTCCGCCGTCGCCCCAGCCGAAGGGGACAAGTGAATTCTTCGCGGCGCCCTTGTCGCGGAAATTGCGGACTGCGTGTGCCAGCTCGCCGCCTGAGAGTTGCGAGTTGTAGGTGTCGACGGGCGGGAAGTGTGTGAACACGCGGGTGCCGTCGATGCCCTCCCAGTTGAAGGTGTGGTGCGGGAACTTGTTGACGGTGTTCCAAGAGATTTTTTGCGTCAGGAACCACTTGGCGCCTGCCTGCTTCACGATCTGCGGCAGTGCTGCGGAGTATCCGAAGGAGTCGGGCAGCCACACCTCCTGGCACTGCATGCCGAAGTTTTCGCGGAAGAAACGCTGGCCGTAGGCGAACTGGCGGGCCATGGCCTCGGAGCCCACCATGTTAGTGTCCGACTCAACCCACATGCCGCCCACGGGGATGAAACGACCCTCCGCCACGGCGTCCTTCACCTTGGCGAACACCTCCGGCCTGTGCTCCGCCAGCCACTCGTATTGCTGGGCGGAGGACATCGCGAACTTGAACTCGGGGTTGTCGTTGAGCAGGTTCACCACGCTTGAGGTGGTGCGGGCGACCTTGCGGACAGTTTCACGCACGGGCCACAGCCACGCCGAGTCGATGTGCGCGTGCCCAATGGCGGTGATCTGGTGGGCGCTGGCGTTGGCAGGCTGGGCCAGTACCTCCGCGAGGTGTGTGCGCGCCGCGGCAGCCGTGCCGGGTATGTCTGAAAGGTCGACGGCGTCGAGCGCGCGTTCCAGCGCGTACAGGATGTCCCAGCGGCGCGGATTGCCCAGGTCAAGCTCGTTTTGGAGCTGGTCGAGGACCTCGAGGTCCTGGACGAGTTCCCACACGTCGGCATTGAAAATGTTGATGTCCGCCCGGGCCATGGTGTAGCGGGGGGTGTCGCCGGCCGTGGATTTCTCGCCCAGCTGCGTGGGGATGAAGGGGTTGTCCGTGAACACGAAGGGATTGGCCGCGGCCTCAACATAGAGGTCGATGCGCTCGCCGCCCCGGGCCTCGGAAGCGACGGGAACCCAGGTGTTCAGCGGATTCAGCCCCTTTACCGTGCTGCCGTCCGGGCGGTACACCAGCCCCTCGGCCTGGAAGCCGGGCCACGACTGGCTAAAGCCCAGGTCCACGACGAGTTCAACCTTCTCCCCGCGGGCTTCGGATGGGACGGTGCCCGTGAGATGGATCCAGCTGGTGCCCCACGGCGGGCCCCACATCTGGCCCACATGGAACGGCTCGTAGTTCGGTGAGCCGTCCAAAGCAGTACTTGGCGAAACAGGCTCGCCCTGACCGCCTTCCACATGCCAGGCCGACAACTCCAGCGGGGCCAACGGGGTGTGGATGGCGGGGACGATCCGCTCAACCAGGACCCTTTTGACCCTGTCCTGGATGAGGCCGTGTTTGTCATGCATGGGCGGAAACCTTCCAAACGTGGGAAAAGATCGGCTGTTGTGAAAGTCTAGTGCCGCACCTCACCTCCGGCCCGCATAAGCTGGGGTGTTCCAACGGCGAAGGAGAAAACGTGGACCCTGAGAACACCGTCCCCGACGGAGGAACTGTGTGGGATGCCTCGGAGTTCCTCGAGCGCCCGCTGCTTGAGTGCGCTGTCCCGGGAAGCCGATGGCACAACCTTTGTCATCACCGGCGACATCCCCGCCATGTGGCTGCGCGATTCCTCGGCGCAGATGCTGCCGTTCCTGCGCTTCCTGGGATCCGGCGGTTCCGAAGCCGGCGGTTCCGGTGAGCTGTATGACGTGATTGCCGGACTGTGCAGGCGCCAATTCCAATGCATCGCGCAGGATTCCTACGCCAACGCGTTCAACCGGGAGCCAAACGGCGCCTCCTACGACCCCGACGACGGGTGCGACGACCCCTGGATCTGGGAGCGCAAGTACGAGATCGACTCCCTGGCATTTCCTCTCTGGCTGGCCCACTCGGTGTGGCGCCGGACGTCGCGCACTGACGTTTTCGACGGATCCGTCCACGCTGTCCTGCGCACCATTGTGGAGCAGCTGCGGCTCGAGCAGGACCACGAGAACAACTCGACATACCGATTTGAGCGCAACACTGACCTGCCCAGCGAGACGCTGGCGCGCCAGGGGAGGGGCCCGGCGTCGGGCATCACGGGCATGACGTGGTCGGGGTTCCGGCCAAGCGACGACGCCTGCGTCTACAGCTTCAACGTGCCGGGCAACCTGTTCGCCGCCCAGGCGCTGCGCCTGCTGGCCGAAATTGCGGCCGAGGTGTACGGCGACGGCGGCCTCGCCGCGGAGGCAGCCGCGCTCGCGGGGGAGATTGCCGACGGCGTAGCGAAGTTTGGCGTGGTGCGCCACCCCGTGCGCGGGGACATGTACGCGTACGAGGTCGACGGATTGGGAGGTGCGCTGCTGATGGACGACGGCAACATGCCAAGCCTCCTCTCGTTGCCCATCACCGGCGGGATCGCGGCCCAGGATCCCCTGTACCTGGCCACCCGCGCCTTCATCCTGAGCGGTGAAAACCCGTTTTACTTCGAGGGTTCGCAGGCCGCCGGCATGGGCAGCCCGCACACTCCGCCCGGCTACGTCTGGCCCATCGCGCTCGCCGCACAGGGGTTGAGCACGCCGGACAGGGCCGAAAAATGGCGCCTCCTGCAGCTTCTGCGCGACACCACGGGCGGCACAGGTTTCATGCACGAGGGCTTCAACCCCGAGGATCCTTCCCAGTTCACCCGGCCGTGGTTTTCCTGGGCCAACTCCATGTTCGCCGAACTTCTGCTGGACTATTGCGAATTCGGCGCGATCGCGGCTTCGGCCCCTGAACCTGGCCGCTGGTCCTAGAGTGGAGCAATGAGCACACTTTCCAAAGGCTTGTCAGCACCCGCATTCGCACCCGTCAGGGACCTCTTTGACGCAATGCTCGACGCCGACCCCGGCTACAGCGCGCAGCTCGCCGTGTACGTCGGTGGAGCCAGGGTGGTTGACCTGGTGGGCGGCCCCGATTCCGCAGCCGATTCCCTGACGGGGGTGTTTTCCTGTTCCAAGGGTGTTGCCGCGCTCGCGTTCAGCCTGCTGGTCCAGGACGGGCTTGTCGATCTCGACGCCGCAGTGGCCACGTACTGGCCCGAGTTCGCGCAGAACGGCAAGGGCGCCATCACCGTCCGCCAGCTCCTGTCGCACCAGGCGGGCCTGGTCGGCGTGCAGGGCGGATTCGCCATGGAGGACTACAACGACCTGCCCGCCGTGGCAGACAGGCTTGCCGCCCTGGCGCCCATGTGGCGTCCTGGCAGCGGAACCTTTGGCTACCACGCGCTCACCATGGGCGTCTTCCTCGAGGAACTGTGCCGCCGTGTCACGGGTGAGCGGCTGCAGGACGTGTACAACCGCAGGATCCGGGTGCCGTATGCGGCGGACATGTTCCTTGGCCTGCCCGAATCCGAGGAGGGACGGTTCCGTCCCGTGCTGTTCAAGGACGAGGCAGCCCCGGCGTTCTTTGACCCATTTTCCATCGCGGGCGTCTCAGTCAACGTCCAGGCGGGGAACCTGCTGCCGTTTCCCAACATTCGCAGTGTGCGTGCCGCGGGCAGCACCAGTGGCGCAGGCGTTGGGTCGGCCGACGGGCTGGCCCGCGTGTATGCAGCTGCCATCACGGGGATTGACGGCCTGCCGGCCTATTTGACCCCCGAAACAGTCGCCCTCATGAGCGAGGAACAGGTCTGGGGCCTGGACAGGGTCTTTTGCAACACCAGCACGTTCGCCATCACCTTCATGAAATCCCACCCGCGCATGGACTTTGGCAGCGCGCAGGCCTTCGGCCACGAGGGCGCCAATGCTTCACTTGGCTACGCCGACCCAATGTACGGGATCGGTTTCGGTTATGTGCCAGCCTGTAACGAGGAAGGCGAGACGGCAGGCCGCGCCATGCAGCTCAGCGCAGCCGTGCGGAGTGCCCTGCTGGCGTCCTAGCCTGCGGGATTGGCGCACCCCGGCCAACGTGGACGCGCCAACCCAGTCTCCCCCCGACGCCGCTGACACTGCAACTCACCGAAGACGGGTTACTTCAGGGCGGCAAGCGCCTCCGGGATGGCCCTGTGGAACGTGGGGTACGCATAAATCATTGACGTCAGGGTGGACACCGGGATGCGGGCGTGCACGGCAAGGGCCAGCGCCGACAAAACCTCACCGCCTGCCGGTCCCATGGACGTGGCGCCCACCAACACACCCGTTGCGGTGTCTTCAATGACCTTGATGAAGCCCTGGCTGCCCGAGTCGTGGATCCAGCCGCGCGTGGACGCCGCCAACTCCGTCTGTCCCACCCTGATGGACAAGCCGGCCGCCAGGGCCTGCTTCTCCGTCAGTCCGACGGCGCCAATCTCCGGATCCGTGAAGGTCACCCGCGGCACGGCATGGGACTCGGCGGTGCCCCTGTCGGCCTGCTTATGATGCCGGGCCAAAATGTGCCCGGTAACAATGTTGCCCTGGTACATGGACATGTGGGTGAAAGCCCCGGCACCGGCGGCGTCGCCGATCAGGTACACCCCGTCGGCGACCTGCTGGTATCCGTCGAGGGCCGGTGCCGACCGCCCGTCCCAGGCGATGCCGGCCGCGGCCACGTCAAGTGCGCCCAGTGCCTGGGTGCGGCCCGTGGCGACAAGGAACTTCTCGCCCGAAAGTTGCGAAACCGCGGCAGCTGACGCGCCGGCTGGACCTGTCATCTTGATCCTGAACCGCCCGCGTGAATGCGCAACGGATGCGACGGACCTGTTCCGCAGGATCTTGATGCCCTCGCTGCGGAAAACGTCCTCCAGCAGACGCCCTGACTCGGGTTCCTCCTGCGACAAAAGCCCCGGCCCGCGCAGCAGCATTGTCACCTTGGTGCCAAAACGGGTGAACACCTGGGCCAGTTCGACCGCGATCGCCCCGCCGCCCCAGACAACAAGGGACTTCGGCGCGGTCTCGGCCTGGACGGCCTCCCTGTTGGTCCAGAACGGCGTCCCCGCCAAGCCGGGAACAGAGGGAATGGCCGGGTTGGATCCCGGATTCAGGACCACGGCCAGCCGGGCGCGAAAGGTGCGTTGTCCGCCGTCGGACAGTGAAACGGTGACCTCGCGGGGCCCGCTGAGCCGTCCCGTGCCGCGCACCAGCACCCCGCCCTTGTCGGTGAAGCGCGTGGCGGCGACGGCGTCGTTCCAGTTGTCCGTGGCCTCGGCCCGGATGCGCCGGGCCACGGGGGAGAAGTCGGGGGTCACCTCCACTGTGCCTGCGAGGCCGGGAATGCGCAGCGCCTCGGCCACCACATTGCCCGCCCGGATCATCATCTTGGACGGGACGCAGCCGTAGTAGGGGCATTCCCCGCCCACCAGCCGGGACTCCACCCCCACCACCGACAGACCTGCGGCGGCGAGTTCACCTGCCACGGACTCGCCGCCCGGGCCCATGCCGAGCACCACAACGTCAACTGTCTCCGGTTCATCCGAGGCGGCCATGGGAGCTCCTTACTTGGTGATGCCCTTGTCCTTGAGCCACTGTGCCGCAGCGGTCGCCGGATCCATCTTCTGGTCGCCCTCGACCTGGTCGCGCAGGGAGATCAAGTCCGCCGTGGTCAGGATCTTTGAGACGTTGTTCAGCGCCGTCTTGGCTGTGTCATTGATGCGGTCGGCCTTGACCAGCGGGAGCACCTGCTGGGCCAGCCAGTTGTGCAGCGGATCCTCAAGCACCACAAGCTTGTTGGCGGGAATGTCAGGGGACGTGGTGAAGATGTCGGCGACCTGGATTTCATTTTTCAGCAGCGCCTTGACTGTCAGCGGGCCGCCGCCATCGCTGACGGGGGTGAACGCCTTGGGCACGCAATTGTAGATCTTCGCCAGTCCTGGCAGGCCGTACGGGCGGGTCTTGAATTCCGGCGGTGCGCCGATCGTCAGCTGGTCGCAGACCTTGGCCAGGTCCTCAATGGTTTTCAGGTTGCCGTATTTAGCGGCGGTCTCGGCCGTGACAACCATGGCGTCCTTGTCCTCGGCCTGTGCTGCGTCCAGCACGCCAAGGCCTGCGGGGAGCTTGCCCGGCAGTGCGGCCACGATGCCAGCAGGATCGACCACTGTGTTGGTGGCATCCACGAAGCCAAGGAGGTTGCCGCTGTAGTCGGGCACCACGTCAACGGAGCCGTCCTTGATGGCGTTGACGTACACCTCACGGGCGCCAATGTTCAGTTTGGTGGTGGTCTTCACACCCGCAGCGTTCAGGGCGCCGGCATAGATTTCGGCGATGATGGCGTTTTCGGGGAAGTTCGCTGAGCCCACCACCAGGTCCCCGCCTGAACTGCCGGCTCCGGATGTTGTTGGTGTTGCTAGGGGGGTGCCACCGCACGCGCTCAGGGCAAGGGCCAGGGACAGCCCGGCGGCTGTGCCCAGAAAGATGCGGCGGGTAGGTACGGTTTTCTTCGTCATGACTTTTCTCCCACTAATACCGGATTGAATGCTTCACACTTATGGTGCCACGGCCGGGGAATCGAGCCCCGACCCGGGTGAAACTTTACGCAGCCCCGGCGAAACCAGTGCACGCTGCAGAAGCGCCAAAATGCCGTCCAGTGCGATTGCCACCACGGCAATCACCACCGCACCTCCCAATACCTGACCGTAATCCTGCACGGCGAGGCCGTCAATGATGTACCGGCCCAGACCGCCAAGGCTGATGAACGCGACAACCGCCACAGTCGAGACCACCTGCAGCACCGCCGAGCGGAAACCGCCCAGCATGACGGCAAGCCCGTTGGGGACTTCCACGCCGAACAGGATTTGCGGTTCGGTCATGCCCATGGCGCGCGCCGAGTCCACCACGTCGCGGTCAACCGCCGAAATTCCGGCATACGTGCCCGTCAGGATGGGCGGAACGGCAAGCAGCACAAGCGACCAAATGGCAGGCATGAGCGAGAGCGTGGACGTGGCGATCAGGGCAAACAGGGTCATGATGCCCAGTGTGGGCAGCGCACGCAGCATCCCTGCCATGGAAACCACGACGACGCGTCCCCGGCCGGTGTGCCCAACGTACAGGCCGATCGGTATGGCAATGGCAAGGGAGATCAGCAGGGTCAGGCCGGTGTATCCAAGGTGCTCCACCACGCGGGTGGGAATGCCTGCCGAACTCTGCCAGTTCACAGGGTCAATGAGCCACTGCCAGCCCTGGGTGAACGGGTCGGCCGAGGTGTAGGTCGTGGCGGGATATGAGCTGGCCGGTGCGGTGACGGGGAAACTCACGCGGGCACCGCCGTCGTACGCGGTGCACTCTTGCCGGTGCGCAGCCACGGTGTCAGCAGCCTTTGCACCAGCACCAGCACCACGTCCATCAGCAGAGCCAGCACAAGCGTGCCAAGGATGCCGACGACGATTTCAGTGGGGAAGTTGCGCTGCAGGCCGTCGGTGAACAGGAAGCCAAGGCTGGGAATGCCAAGGAGTGATCCCACTGTCACGAGCGAGATGTTGCTGACCGAGATCACGCGCAGGCCGGCAAAGAGGACGGGGATCGACAGCGGAAGGTCGACGCTCAGGAAGCGCGGCAGCGGCTTGTAGCCCATGGCGGTGGCAGCCTGGCGCAGGTTGTCATCAACCGAGTTCAGGGCATCCAGGGTCGAGCGGACAAGCAGCGCCACGGCGTAAATGGTCAGGGCCACGATGATGTTGGTGAAGTCCAAGATCCTGGTGCCAAGAATGACAGGCAGGACAACGAACAAGGCTAGTGAGGGGACCGTGTACAGAAGCGAGCCGGCGGAGAGGATGATGCCGCCCGCCACCTTGTTCAGCCTTGCCAGCTGCGCCAGGGGGATGGCGATGATGACGCTCAGGACCAGGGGGACCACCGCCTGCACCAGGTGGTAACCGGCGAGGGTAAGGACCTCGGAACGGTTATCAAGGAACCACTGCATCAGGGCCTGCCTTCCCGTGCGGCGTCAATGGCGGCCAGCACCTCCGGCGCCCTGACCAGGCCCCTGACCCGGCCGTCGGCATCGACTGCAACGCCAAGGCCCGAGGGGGAGGAGAGGGCGGCGTCGAGCGCATTGCGCAGTGAATCCCCTGTCTGGAAGAGCGAACCGCCGGGGATCAGTTCGGGTGTGTGTGGGCCGGCGGCGCGGGATCCGGGATGCGTGCCGGGAGCCAGCCAGCCGAGCGGGTAGTTGTCGGCGTTGACCGCCAGTACCCAGCCGGCGGCAGCAACGGCGTTGTTCCTCAGGGCATCGGCATCCCACACGACCCCGTTCGACGGGTGGATCGGCACCGAATCGGCGGTGCTGAACGCCAGGTGCCTGAAGCCGCGGTCCCTGCCCACAAAATTGGCGACAAAGCTGTCAAGCGGGGCACGCAGGATCTCCTCGGGAGGGGCGTACTGGGCGATGCGGCCGCCTGTCGCAAACACGGCAACGCGGTCGCCAAGCAGGGTGGCCTCATCGATGTCGTGGGTAACAAAAATAATGGTTTTCGCCAGCTCGCGCTGCAGCCGCAGCAACTCCTGCTGGAGCTCGGCGCGCACCACGGGATCAACGGCGGAAAAAGGCTCATCCATGAGCAAAACGGGCGGGTCCGCGGCCAGCGCCCGGGCAACGCCGACGCGCTGCTGCTGCCCGCCGGAGAGCTGGTTGGGGTAGCGGGAGGCCATGGCGGCGGACAGCCCCACGGTCTCCAGCAGTTCAAGGGAGCGCGTGCGGGCCTGCGCGCGCGGCACCTTGTTCAGGCGCAGCACGGTGGAGACGTTGTCGATGACAGTGCGGTGCGGGAGCAGCCCGGCGTGCTGCATCACGTAGCCCATGGAACGCCGAAGCTCATGGGCCGGGATGGTGCCGACGTCGCGCCCGCCAACAGTGATGGTGCCCGAGGTGGGCTCCACCATGCGGTTGATCATGCGCAGCGACGTGGTTTTCCCGCAGCCCGACGGGCCAACGAAGACGGTGATTTTGCCGGTTTCAACGTTGAGATTGAGGTTTTCGACGGCCGCCGCCTGGCCCTGGTAGACCTTGCTGACACCCCGAAATTCCACCATCGCGGTGCCGGCGGGTTGCCGGGCTGCGGTGGCGATGCTCTGTGCTGCGGCACTGGTTTCCTGGGCCGCCATGTGCGGGTCCTCACTGTTGGTGACACTAACCTGCTGCCTTCGATCATAGGCAGGGAAAAATTCGAGAGTAAAGCGGACGTCTGCACGCGTTGATCCCACGCCGCGATAATACCGGGGGCCTTCCCCCTGTACGGCTTCGCAGGAGCGTTCGGAGCGGAGGCCGTAGGCGGATTGGATGCGCCGGGAATAGGCTGGTGCCATGGACACACAAGGTCAGGCAGCGGAAGCGGAATTCAGCACCAGGGGCGCGTATGTGACAGGCGATGAATTCACCAGGGACACCCATTACATCGAAACCCGGATCACCCGCGACGGCGCTGACGGCTATCCGGTTCAGGCCGGCAGGTACCGGCTCGTGGTGGCCAGGGCATGCCCGTGGGCGCACAGGTCAACCATTGTGCGCAGGCTGCTGGGCCTTGAGGAGGCCATTTCCATTGGTGTTTGCGGACCCACCCACGATGTGAGGTCCTGGTCCTTTGACCTGGATCCGGGCGGGGTGGACCCCGTGCTGGGCATTGCGCGCCTGCAGGAGGCGCACTTCAAGCGCACGCCCAACTACCCCCGCGGCATCACCGTGCCGGCCATCGTGGATGTGCCAAGCGGGGCCGTTGTGACAAACAACTTCCCGCAAATCACCCTTGACTTCTCCACCGAGTGGAGCCAGTTTCACCGCGAAGGGGCGCCTGATCTGTACCCGCAGGCCCTGCGCGAAGAGATGGCCGTGGTCAACAAGCGGATCTTCACAGAGGTCAACAACGGTGTGTACAGGTGCGGTTTTGCCGGCAGCCAGGACGCCTACGACGCCGCCTATGTGCGCCTTTTCGCCGCGCTCGACTGGCTCGAGGAACGACTTGCCGGGCAGCGCTACCTCATGGGTGATTCCATCACCGAGGCCGACGTCCGCCTGTTCACCACGCTCGTCCGCTTCGACGCCGTTTACCACGGGCACTTCAAGTGCAACCGCAACAAGCTCATCGAAATGCCCGTCCTGTGGGCCTACGCCCGCGACCTGTTCCAGACGCCCGGCTTCGGAGATACGGTGGACTTTGAGCAGATCAAGGCGCATTACTACATCGTCCACACAGACCTGAACCCCACTCAAATTGTGCCGCTGGGCCCCGACACCTCGGGATGGACGACGGCGCACGGCCGGGAAACGCTCGGCGGCTCACCCTTCGGAAACGGAACGGCCCCCACCCGCCCAGTGGACGCATGAGGGGCCAATCACGCGGGGACGCATTCCGCCGTCGGACACCAGGGCGGCAAGTGCGGCACCGTAAGCGGTGACGATGTCCTTGGCGGCCTCGAACGGCACGGCCATGAAAAGATGGCTCCATGAGTGAGTTGGATTCGCAATGGTTGACCGTCGAGGAACGCGCCGCATGGCTGGCGCTGCTGTCCACCACCACGCTGCTGCCGGGGGCACTGGAGGCCCCGCTGCAGCAGGCCGCCAAGCTCTCCCTCTTTGAGTACAACGTCCTGGCCATGCTCTCGGAGGCCGAGTCGGCGACCCTGCCCATGAGCGAGCTGGCCGCCCGGACAAGTGCGTCCCTCTCAAGGCTTTCGCATGTGGTGCGGAAGTTGTCCGGGCGCGGATATGTGGACCGGTCGGTCCATGCCGACGACGCCCGCGTCACCTCGGTGACCATCACCGATGCCGGCCTTGCGCTGGTCCGTGACCTTGCCCCGGTCCATGTTGCGTCCGTCCGGTCCCTGGTCTTTGACCCACTGGACGCAAGGGATGTTGACGACCTGGCCCGCATTGGCCGCAAGCTCATGCGCGGCATCGACGAATCGCACTGGACGCTCCGCACACCCGCCCCGTAGCGGGTTGCACTTGTGGCGCGCCCGGGGCACGTCCACGTGCCGATGGTCACATGAAACAGGCGGACAATAGGTCAGTAAAATGTTCCCTATTGCACAATTGATCCCGTAAGGTAGGTAAGGCTTACATAATAAGTGAGCGCTAAATCGTGGGATCACCGTTAGGAATTGCTATGGAATTCTCTCGTCGCCAGGGCCTGAAGCTGGGCCTGATCACATCACTTGCAGCCCTGGGCGTTGGCCTGACCGGCTGCTCAACGGGTGCTGTCGGCGGGTCCGATCCACAGAAGCAAAACGCGGACGCGGCAACCGGTTCATTCCCCGTCACCATCAAACACATCTACGGTGAGACCGTCCTCAAGACGGCACCACAGCGCATTGCCACCGTCTCGTGGGTCAATGACGACATCTCCATCGCCCTGGGCGTGATCCCTGTAGGCATGCCCAAAAACGAGTGGGGCGGCAACGCCAGTTTCTCCACCGACTGGAAGGACGCCGCCCTGAAAAAGGCGGGTGCCGCCATCGGAACCGGCAAGGCCCCGGCGCAGTATTCGGAGGCCGACGGGATCAACTTCACCGAAATCGCCAAAACCAACCCGGACATCATCCTTGCCGCCTATTCGGGCGTGACGCAGGAAGATTACGACAAGCTCAGCAAGATCGCCCCCGTGATCGCGTACCCGAAGGCGGCGTACGGCACCTCGTGGCAGGATTCCACCACTATGATCGGCGCCGCCCTTGGCCGCCCAGAGGCAGCAAAAACGCTGATTGCCGCCACCGAAAAGACCGTCAGGGACCAGGCCGCAAAGTACCCGCAGATCGCCGGCAAGACCTTCATCTACGGCAACCTGGAGCCCGAGAAGAGCGACGGCGTCAACGTCTACCTCTCGGGCGACAACCGCCCCCAGTTCCTCACCAGCATCGGCATGGTCCTTGCCCCGGTCGTGGTGGAGGCTGAAAAGAAAGCAACAGGATTTTTCCTCCCGTGGTCGGCGGAGAAGGCCAATGAACTCGATTCCCAGGTGTTCCTCAGCTGGGTTCCCGACACCAAGACCAAGGACCAGATAGCCAAGGATCCTCTGCTGGGCCAGATCCCGGCCGTGAAGGGCGGCGCCTTCGTGGCCGACACCAACGAAATGCTGACCCTTGCCATCTCCGCCTCCTCCCCGCTGAGCCTGCCCTGGGCTCTTGACGCCTTCCTGCCGCAGCTGGCAGCTGCCGCAGACAAGGCCTAGGGACAGCCCCATGACAATCGGAGCACTTGCCACAAGGGAAGGTGCGACGCCGGCAACAGCCACGTGCCCTTCCCCTCCGGGGCCGCACGGGTACGGGGTGCCGCGCGGGTACAGCAGGCGCCGGCGCATCCTGTGGCTGGCGGCGGCCCTTGCGCTGATTGTCCTTGCCTCATTGGCCGTTGGCGCACGCAGCATCGCCCCGTCAACAGTCCTTGATGCCGTGTTCCACTTTGACCCGGCCAATGGCGACCATGCCGTGGTCGCATCGCGCGTGGTGCGCACAGTCGCCGGTCTCGTGGTCGGCATGTCCCTGGGCCTTGCCGGCACGTCGATGCAGGGCGTGGCCCGGAACCCGCTTGCCGATCCGGGCATCCTTGGCGTAAATGCCGGGGCATCCCTTGCCGTGGTGGCCGGAATTTTCTTCCTTGGTGCCGCGAGTGTGTCCAGTTACCTGTGGTTCGCGTTCGCCGGCAGCGCCGTTTCCGCCGTCGTGGTTTATGCGGTTGCCAGCCTGGGCCGCAGCGGCGCCACGCCCGTCAAACTTGCCCTGGCAGGCGCCGCGATTGCCTCCGGCATGGGCTCGCTCATGAGCGCCATGCTCGTCTCAAGCCGCGACTCGCTGGAGTTGTTCCGCAGCTGGCAGGTGGGCGCGCTTGTAGGAAAATCGTGGGATTCGATCCTTTCGGTGCTGCCGTTCGTCGGTGTCGGCACCGCGATACTGTTGTGCACCGGCAGGCTTCTAAACACGCTTGCCCTGGGCGAGGACATGGCCCGCGGGCTTGGCCAGCGTCCAGGGCTGGGCCGAGCCGTCTCCGCCGTCGGGATCGTGCTGCTGTGCGGCTCGGCCGTGGCGCTGGCAGGTCCCATTGCCTTCATCGGCCTGGTGGTTCCGCACCTGCTGCGCGCCCTGGTCGGGCCCGACTACCGCTGGCTGCTGCCCCTCTCGCTTCTCGCGGCGCCTGCCGTGCTGCTACTGGCAGACGTCATGGGCCGCGTGATCCTGCTGCCGGGCGAGGTGCCCGCCGGCATCCTCGCCGCCATGATGGGTGCCCCGGTGTTCATAGCCGTGGTGCGCCGGGGAAAGCGGGCCGAGCTGTGAGCACTGTGCAAAAAGCCGTGACCGGCGCCTGGGTGCGCGGGCAGCGCACGGCGCCCCGCCGCCGTCGTGCGTTCACGTTCCTGACGTTGGGCGTGCTGGTGTTTGGGCTGCTGGCCAGCAACATCCTGCTGGGCAGCTACACCGTCACCATTCCCGACTTTTTCGCCATGCTCGGCGGAAGGACCATCCCGGGTGCGAGCTTCATCGTCATGGAGAACAAGCTGCCGCAGGCCCTGCTGGGCTTGCTGGCAGGTGCCAGCTTTGGCATGGCCGGAGCGATGTTCCAGTCGATGCTGCGCAATCCGCTCGCCAGCCCCGACATCATTGGCATCAGCTACGGGGCCAGCGCCGCCGCCGTAGCCGCCATGGTGCTGTTCGGGGCCAGCGGGGCGGGTGTATCGGCCGCCGCGATCGTTGGCGCGTTGCTGGTTGCCCTGCTCGTCACGGCACTGGCGCGCGGCCGTGGCGGCACGGGGCTGATCCTGATCGGCATCGGTGCTGCGGCGTTCATGCAGGCAGCCGTCACGTTCCTGCTCTCGCGGGCAGAGATCAACAACGCCCAGGACGTCATGGTGTGGTTGACGGGTTCGTTGAACTCGGCCAACTGGGAGCGCGTTTCCGTCCTGGCTGTGGCGATTCTGGTGCTCGTCCCCTTCACCGCGGCAGGGTCGCGCAAACTGCGCGGGCTGTCCCTGGGTGACGACACAGCCGCCGGGCTCGGCTTCAACGTGCCGCGCGCCCGCCTGCTCCTGACCCTTGTGGGCGTCCTGCTCGCCGCCTTCCCCACAGCCGCCGCCGGTCCGATCGCCTTCGTGGCGTTCCTGTCCGGTCCCATCGCCAAGCGCCTGAACCGGGGAGTCGCCTCGCTGCCGCTTGCCGCCCTGGTGGGCGCCGCGATTGTCCTGGCCGCCAACCTTGCCGCGGTGAACGCGATTCCCGGGACGTCCCTGCCCGTCGGCGTCGTCACCGGGGCTCTTGGTGCACCGTTCCTGCTGTGGCTGCTGATCTCCGCCAACCGTGCCGACCAAGGAAGCTGAGATGACCAAGCCGTCACCGCGCACCTGCGATTCACAATCCCCCGCAACGTTGTCAGCCCGCGATCTCTCGCTCGGCTACGGCGAGCGTCCCATCGTGGAGAACCTGGGCGTGGAGCTGCCCGCCGGGAAGGTGACAATCATCGTCGGCGCCAACGCCTGCGGAAAGTCGACCCTGCTGCGGGGTCTGGCCAGGCTGCTCAAGCCAAGTGCCGGCGTCGTGCATCTGAAGGGACGGGACATCCATAAGGTCCCCACCCGCGAACTTGCCCGCGAACTGGGCATCCTGGCGCAAACCCCGACGGCGCCCGACGGCATCACCGTCGCGGACCTCGTGGGGCGGGGGAGGAGCCCGCACCAGGGCTGGTTCAGGCAGTGGACAACGGCCGACGACGGCGCCGTGGCCGCCGCGCTGAACGTCACGGGCACGGCGGACCTTGCCGGGCGCAGCATTGACGAGTTGTCCGGCGGGCAGCGCCAGCGCGTGTGGATTGCGATGGCCCTGGCGCAGGAAACCGATGTCCTGCTGCTGGATGAACCGACAACCTACCTTGACCTGGCGCACTAGGTGGAGGTTTTGGATGTTGTTTCCGAGCTGAACGCCCGCCGCGGCATCACCGTGGCCATTGTGCTGCACGATTTGAACCTCGCCGCCAGATACGCGGATCACCTGATCGCCATGAAATCCGGAGCCATCGTGGCCCAGGGCGCGCCGGGCGAGGTGCTGACGGCCGGGCTGGTGCAGGAGGTGTTCGGGCTGGAATCGGTGGTGGTTGCCGACCCCGTGGTGGGCACGCCCATGGTGGTGCCCATTGGCCGGCGTGCGGCGCTCCTGGCCGATGCGGCCGCACGGAAGATATCAGATTTTGACGTTGTTGCCGAAGCGGAGGAAGTGCGGGTATGAGTTCAATGGTCCAGGAAAGCACTGTCGCGGAGGAGGATGAGGTCCGGCCGCTCCGGGCCTTTGAGCTGCGTGTCAGTTCCGTGCACCAGCTGACCCCGCACTTTTGCCGGATCACGTTTACAGGTTCCGACCTTGAACTCTTCGGCTCCAACGCCGACGGGGAAACCCTGGACCTTCGGGTCAAGGTCATGATTCCCGCCCCGGGCCGTGAGCTGCCCGAACTCAACCATGTCCGCGGTTCCCTGAAGGAGGACTGGTACCAAAACTGGCGCGCCCTGGATGAGTCGGTGCGCGGGGTGATGCGCACCTACACGGTCCGCGCCCTGCGGCCGGGGGCTCCGGCCGGCGGTTTCAAGCCTGGTGTCCGCGCCGAACTGGACATTGATTTTGTGCTGCACCTCGAGGGCGGGTCGGGCCCTGCGGCCGAGTGGGCCGCAGGGGCGAAGCCGGGGGACACCATGAGAATCATCGGCCCCTGCGCGCGCTGGGGCGAGTGCGTTGGCATTGAGTTTGCCCCCGGCGACGCTCGGCGCCTCCTGCTCGTGGGTGACGAGACAGCCGTTCCAGCCATTGCTGCCATCGTGGAGTCACTGCCGGCCCACATCGGCGGTGAGGTGGTCCTTGAGGTGCCATCGGCGTCGGACTTCCTTGACCTTGCAACGGACTCAGACGTGAAAATTTGCTGGCTGGCCCGCGGGGACAAGCCCCACGGTGAACAGCTGTCCAGGCAGGTCCGTTCGATCATTGCACCCGCGGCGTGCGAGCGGGGCCAGGAGCCCGAGGACGTGGACATCGACGGCGGCATCCTGTGGGAGACCCCGGGCGCGTCCCCCGGCCATGGACTCTATGCCTGGCTGGCCGGGGAGGCCGCGACCATCCGGGACCTGCGCCGCTACCTGGTGCGCGAGGTCGGCATGGACAGGAACTCCGTTGCGTTCATGGGCTATTGGCGCCGGGGCCAGGCGCTGCCGTAGCTGCTGTGTTTCGCGCTGCGCCGCCTGAGGCTTTTTTGACATCCGCGCCCGTCCCCCGTTTATGCGCCCCGTGGACCGGGCGCATAAACGGGGGACGGGCGCGAAAAGTGGTTTCGGTGCTGGCATGGGTGCGCTCAGTCGTGGAGCTGGCCCAGGATTCTCGCCAGTTCGGCGCGGTCGTTTTCATTGAGACGGGAAAAGTACTCGTTGGCCTTGTCGCGCCGCTGCGCCTGCACGTCCGCGAAAAGTTCCTTCCCCGCATCAGTGGCAACGATCAGGGTGGCCCGCCTGTCTGTGGGGTCCGGGTCCCTGCGCACCAGTCCCTTGGCCTCGAGTTGGTCGACCACCTCTGTGGCCGAGCGCGGTGCGATGCGCAGCCGTTCCGCCAGGTCCTTGAGCCTGACATCACCGGAACCGGAGTCGGAACCGGAGCCGGCATCGCCGGGGACCGCCGCATGAGGCCGGCGCCGCATTAAGGTCATGAGCGCACGCCACTGGTGCGGGGTCAGTTCCCAGGGGGCAAGTTGCTCGGCCCAGGTGCGGCGCAATCCGCGGAATGCTGCGTGAAACAGGTCGCCAAGGTCGGGCGTTTCGTCGGTGGGTGCCATGCACGTAAGCATACTAAGTTTGACACCCAACCACATAGTGAGGTAACCTCTGCATTAGTTGGTGCGAGCAACGCGCCCCGCACACCATCTGGAGGTGGCGCCCATGACGGAGAGCATCCGCACACAAAAAACCCGTTCTCAAAAAACCGGCCGTGAAGACCCCGGCCCCACAAATTTCAACGCTCGCGGAGACCTCAACTCCCGCGGACCTGGCCGCATTAATCCCGCCGACAGGAAGCAGATCAGGCTTCACCCCGTTGGCTTGAAGCGCATCGCAGCCCTGTTCGCGCCGCACAAGGCGAGAATTGCCGTCGTCGTACTTCTCATCAGTGTCTCCAGCCTTGTTGGACTGGCGCAACCCTTCCTGGTCCGCGGCATCATCGACACCGCACTACCCACCAAGGACCTGCCACTGCTGGCCCTGCTGGCTGGCGCCATGATCGCCGTGGCAGCCCTGACAGCGTTTATCGGCGTTATTCAGACGTGGATGACAACGGACATGGGTCAAAAAATCATGCACACGCTGCGCACCCGGCTGTTTACGCACCTGCAAAAGCAGTCGCTCGCGTTCTTCACCAGGACCCGCAGCGGCGAGGTGCAATCGCGCCTGAACAACGACATCTCAGGCATGCAGTCCGTCATCACCTCAACCGCCACGGGCATTGCCTCGAACGTGACGACCGCCGTGGCCACCGCCGCGGCCATGATCGTGCTCTCCCCGCAGCTCTCCTTGCTGTCCCTGATAGTGATCCCGCCGTCGGTCTGGTTCTCCCGCCGCGTGGCCCTGCTGCGGCGCGACATTACCGGGGCCATGCAGGCCGAACTGGCCACCATGAACACCTATGTCGAAGAAGGCCTGAGCATCTCCGGGGTGCGCCTGGCCAAAACGCTCGGCACCACCGGCCGTGACGCCGCCCGCTACACCGAAAGTTCCCAGCGGCTGATCGGTTTGGAACTACGTTCACAGCTGGCCGGCCGCTGGCGGATGGCCACCATGGGCATCATCTTTTCCGCCATCCCCGCGCTGATTTACTTCGTCGGCGGACTGCCCGGTACCACGTTAAGCATCGGTACCATCGTGGCGTTCACCGCACTGCAATCCACCATTTTCCGCCCCATCATGGGCCTGCTCAACCTCGGCGTTCAGTGGGTCAGCGCCATGGCCTTGTTCAGCCGCATCTTCGAATACCTGGACATGGTTCCGGATATCACGGCCCCTGCCGCGCCGGTTGAGTTGGATCCTGCCACGGTGCGCGGTGAGGTTCGCTTTGACAACGTCCATTTCGCGTACGACGACGGCCCTGACGTCCTGCGTGGAATCGACCTTGCGCTTCCCGCGGGCACAACCACAGCCGTGGTTGGCCCCACAGGTTCGGGCAAGTCAACGCTGGGTGCGCTGCTGCCCCGTCTGCACGATGTCACGGCCGGGCGCGTCACGATTGACGGCGTGAACGTCAGGGACATCGCCCCTGACGTGCTGGCCCGGATTGTGGGCGTCGTGTCCCAGGAAAGCTACCTTGTGCACGCTTCTATCCGCGAAAACCTGCAGCTGGCTGCCCCGGATGCCGACGATGCAACCCTCTGGAAGGCCCTCGCATCGGCCCAAATTGACGACCTTGTGGCAGGTCTTTCCGAAGGGCTTGACACCCTGGTGGGAGCCCGCGGGCACCGCTTCTCGGGCGGCGAGCAGCAACGGCTGGCCATTGCAAGGACCATCCTGCGCAACCCCCGGGTACTGGTGCTCGATGAAGCAACCTCGGCCCTGGATAACACCACGGAGGCCGCAGTTCAGCTCGCCCTTGACCATCTGGCCCTTGGCCGCACCACGCTGACAATTGCCCACAGGCTGAGCACCGTGGAGGACGCGGACCAGCTCGCCGTGCTCGCAGGCGGGGAACTCGTTGAAGTCGGCACGCCGTCGGACCTGCAGGGTGCAGGGGGAGCGTACGCCGCACTCATTGCAGCGGGCGAGGAGCTCGAACCGGTCGCGTAAACGACCCGCCGAGGAGCCCATGACACCGAAATGGTCATCCGCGGTTGATATATCAGCAGCGGATGACCGTTTCGACGTCCCGGCTGTCCCTACGCTGCAGCCGCCCGCCGTGAGACGAGCACTGTCGCCAGGCCCAGGGCGCAGGCCACCGCGAACGCCATGATGTAGCCGGACTCGCCGATTCCGAGCAGGGCCGCAAAAATGGCCCCCACGACGCCAAGGACAGTTGCCGTCAGCAGGGTCTCGCTCAGCTGCAGCGCCGACGCGTTCGTGCCCTGCTCGCTCGGGGCCGACTCGGCCAGCACCAGCACCGACTGGGTCGGGTACGCAACACCAATGCCGAATCCCGCCGCGGCCCAGCCCACCCAGGCAATCCACACGGGCCAGCCGGGCAGCAGCACGAGCACGGAAATCAGCATGCCGAGCAGCATGAACGACGCGCCCCACCGAATGCACGTCCCGGGCGCGAGTTTTCCGCGGGCGCCGAGGCCGGCACCCACGGCCCAGGCCACCCCGCCCACTGTCAGCGACAAGCCCGCCAGCCACGCGGTCAGGTTCCGCTGGTCGATCATGAACAGCGGAAGGTAGACGTCGGCAACCGTGAATGCTGTGCCCATGAGCCCGCGCATCAGGATCAGTGACGGCAGCCCGCGCGCCGCCCGCAACGTGCCCTTGGGCAGGAGGATGTTCACCGCCACGGCAAGAAGCACGACGGCGGCGCCCAGTTGGGCGGGCCACCACGGTTGGGTGCGTGCGCTGGCATGGCCGAGCAACAGCACCGCCGCCGAGGCCACGACGGCCCACTGGGGCTTGCGCCACAGCTTCCTCGGACGGTCCCCGGCCAGCGGAACGGACTCGTTCATCCGCGTTCCACGGCTCCCTCGCACCACCATGGCCACGGCGACAAGGGCCAGGACCGGAACCGTGCCAAACACCCAGCGCCACCCAAAGTGGTCCGTGACAACACCGCTCAGGGCCGGCCCGATAACGGATGGCAGCAGCCAGGCGGCGGCAAGCGCGCCGAACATTTTGGGGCGCAGGTGGGCCGGGAACACCCGCGCGATGCCCACATACAGGGCCACGCCGTCGAGCCCGGAACCCAGCCCTGTCAGCGCCCGTGCGGCAACCAAAAATTCCATGGTGGGTGCGAACGCGGCAAGGAACATGCCGGCAACGTAAATGCCGACACCTGTCAGCAGCGGTTTCGCCGGCCCCGAGCTGTCAATCCACAGGGCCGCGAGCGTCATCGAGACAACGGAGGTTGCCATGGTGATGCCGAAGGCCAGTCCGTACAGCGGCAGTCCGCCTAATTCCCTGGCGGCCGCCGGCATTGCGGTGGTGATGGCCGCCGTTGAATAGGCGACCATGAAGGCCAGGCCGAAGAATCCCATCGTGGCGCCACGGTACTGGCTGCCCCAAATGGTGGCCGGGGAACTCACGCGGGGAATGAGAGAAACGAAGTCATAGGATTAGCCTAGTTAACGATTGGGCGAAAAAGAGACCGCACGTGGAACCGGCCCCGGGCCGGACCCGCGGCAAGGAGCAGCGTGGAATTCTCGGCACGGTACGTGGCATTGGGCGACTCATTCACCGAAGGCCTGGGCGACACCGACCCTGCCCTTCCCAACCAGGTCCGCGGGTGGGCGGACAGGACGGCCCAGCAGCTTGCCCTGGCCCACCCGGAGGAGTCCTTGGGGTACGCAAACCTTGCCATCCGCGGCAAGAAAATGAACCAGATCCTCACGGAGCAAATCGATGCAGCCGTGGCCATGAATCCAACACTTGTCACCATTTACTCAGGCATCAATGACATCCTGCGCCCCAAGGTGGACATTGATGCCATGATCGCCAACTATTCAGATGGCATCGCCAAATTGGCGGCGACAGGTGCCCGGATCCTCATCTTCACCGGGTACGACGCCAGCAGCTCCAAGGTGTTCGCGAGCATCCGGGGCCGCACGGCCGTCTACAACGAACTTGTCCGCGAAGTGGCCGAAAACCATGGCGCCGAACTTGTCGACTACTGGCGCTTTCGCGAGTACGACGACTGGCGCCTGTGGGGCATCGACCGCATGCACATGTCCACCCCGGGCCACGTCAACATGGCCAACAGGGTGCTTGAGCAGCTGGGTGAAACAGTGCACATCCCCATGCCCGCACTGCCGCCCATCACCGTCAGGACGACGGCGGAAACCCTCAGGGACAATGCCGCCTGGACCAAGGAATACGTTGGTCCCTGGGTGAGCCGGCGCCTGCGCGGGGTGTCCTCCGGAGATAACCTCAGCGCCCGCTGGCCCTCCCTGCGCCCGCCCACATTTCCCCAAGACTAAGGTGTGACGCCGGAGCCTGGCCTGTGCAGGGCCGACGGGGACATCACGTCAGCGCCGGCTTCCGCGTTCATCGGGCCGGTGTGGTATGCCAATTAGGGTAAAACGGCCCCCAGCAACTAGACTGGGTAGGCGCTAGGTAGCGCGGAGCGTGTGCAATTGCTCCGGTTTGCGGTGATTATGCTCCCGTTGGCCGGTAGTTAGGGGCTCAAGTTGCGTGCATTCGGGTATTCGCTTCGATGGCCTTTTCCTCATCATCATGTAAATGGCGGTTGGGAACAATGCTGTCCAAGGGCGGACGCTGCCTCGTTGCACGGTTTACAGCAGTGAACCGTTTCCATTCATTTTTTAGGAGTGATCATGGCAGCACATTGCCAGGTGACTGGAGCCGAGCCGGGCTTCGGACATAGCATTTCGCACTCGCACCGCCGCAACAAGCGTCGGTTCGATCCGAACATTCAGAAGAAGCGCTACTGGGTTCCGTCCCTGCGCCGTAATGTAACCCTGCAGGTTTCTGCACGGGGTATCAAGGTCATCGATGTACGCGGTATTGACTCCGTCGTTACTCAGATTCTGGCACGTGGGGTGAAGCTCTAATGGCGAAAGACAAGGACGTACGTCCGATCATCAAGCTCAAGAGCACCGCGGGTACCGGTTTCACGTACGTAACCCGCAAGAACCGTCGTAACACTCCGGACCGCTTGGTTCTGAAGAAGTACGATCCCAAGATCCGTCAGCACGTCGAATTCCGAGAGGAGCGCTAAGACTATGGCTAAGAAGTCCATGATCGCGAAGAACGAGCAGCGCAAGGTCATCGTAGAGCGTTACGCCGAAAAGCGTCTCGCCCTGAAGAAGGCCCTCGTTAGCCCGACCTCCACTCCGGAAGAGAAGGAAGCAGCCCGTTTGGGTCTGCAGAAGCTCCCCCGCAACGCATCGCCGGTACGTGTTCGTAACCGCGACGCCATTGACGGCCGTCCCCGTGGAACGCTCCAGAAGTTCGGCATCTCCCGTGTACGCTTCCGCAAGATGGCGCACGCTGGCGAACTGCCCGGTATCAAGAAGTCCAGCTGGTAATCACTGATTTTCAGCTCTAAAAGGGTGGTGACCGTAACGGTCGCCGCCCTTTTTGCTGCCCTTTTTTCAAAAACATGGGAATCTCCGGACCGGGCATCCATCATCATTTCGTGGTCGCTTCTTGGCAGGCCGTGCTGTGACGGGGCCGGCAAGCGCCGAAAAAGGACCCTAAAGGTCTCGGCTGAGAGCGAAATCTCCCTGCAATCCGGGAAATTTGTCTTTGAAAACGCTGAAAAACGCCGAAATTTACCGGAATGGCGCGGATTTGCTGGTAAGTTCGCTAGCAGTGGTTGACACGCAACCGCGTGGAATTGGATTCACTTTACGTCCAGGAGGACAAACATGGCTAAGAATCGTAGCGAACTGGTTGCTGAAGTTGCCGCAAAGGCCGAGACCAGCCAGACCGCAGTAAATGGCGTTCTGGATGCACTCTTCTCGGTATTCGAGAGCTCCGTTGCAGCCGGCGAAAAAATCACCATCCCGGGCTGGCTCTCCGTTGAGCGCACCGACCGTGCAGCTCGCACCGGCCGCAACCCGCAGACCGGCGAGACCATCCAGATCGCAGCAGGCCACAGCGTGAAGCTCTCCGCTGGTTCCAAGCTGAAGGCTGCTGTCAAGAAGTAATTTCTTCACAGAACCCAGGTGTGGGCGGTCGGCGAAAGCCGGCCGCCCACACTTGTCTAAGGCTCCGGCGGATGGCACCGCCACCGGGGACTGCGCAGCCTCCCCGACGCTTTTTTGGCGTCCCGGCACTTTCCTGAGAGATCGCTGATTCGCCCGATGTTCACCGGGTGCAGGAGAATAAAGGGGTGTCACCCCTAGATCCCTCCCCCGCCACCACTGTCCATCCTGCTCCCACCTCCCACGGAGGTGCCTTTGCCGACGGCATTCGCAGCCGGTGGTGGTGGTTGGGGCTGGTTGCCGCGGTGGCCGCCGTCGTGCTTTCCCTCCTGTGGACAGGTGCAACGGCCGTGGCCGAGCTGGCCGATCCGGGCGCCTTCACGCGGTGGGGGCTGCCGTTGGCAACCACCATCCACAACCTTGCGCTGTCTGCCCTGATCGGGTCCCTGGTGTTTGCCGTGGTGATCCTGCCCAAGGACCTCAAGGCGCACAGGCCGCGCTCCGGTGTGCACAAGGTCGACGCCGCCAAACGCGACCACATCCCCGAACACCCCGCCTTTGCCCGGGCCATGGCACTGGCAATGGTGGCCGGCGGGATATGGACTGTCTCGGCCATTGCCGTGTTGGTCCTGACCTACTCGAGCATTTCCGGGCTCCCGCTATCGGGCACCTCCGATTACACCAACATGCTGGTGTTCTTCATGACCGAGCTGCCTGTGGGCCAGGCCTGGCTCATCGTGACCATCGTTGCCGCCGTCGTCACCACACTCGTCATTGGCCTGCGCAACATCAGCGCCCTGGCTGTGCCGCTGGTGCTTGCCCTGCTGTCCTTCATCCCGCAGGCGTTGATTGGCCACTCGGCCTCAAGCGCCGATCACGAGGGTGCCGTGAATTCGCTGTTCCTTCACATCACGGGCGCGTCGCTGTGGGTCGGTGGAATCATCGCACTGGTGGTGGTTTCTGGTGTTCTTGGCAAGCTCACGGCCCAGACCATCAAGCGGTTCTCGGCACTGGCCCTCTTTGCCTTTGTCGCGGTGGTCGGTTCCGGGGTCATCAATGCTGCCATCCGCATCAACAACTGGCACGACCTCTTCTACTCCACCTATGGGCAGCTGATTCTTGCCAAGTTCGCCGCCACCATGGTCCTTGGCGTGATTGGTTGGATGCACCGCGAGTGGATCATTCCGCGCCTGTCCGGCGGAAGTCAAAGCAACGGCACCGCAAACACGCGGCGCCTGTTGTGGCAGCTGATCTTTGTTGAGCTGGTGATCATGGGCATTGTCAGCGGCATTGCCGTCGGGCTGAGCCGATCGGCCCCGCCCCGGTCGCGTGAGCTGTCGACGGAGGCACTGACCCCGGCCCAGATCCTCACCGGGTACCCGCTGCCGCCGGAACTTGAATTTTCCCGGTGGTTCAGCGAGTGGCGCATGGACTGGCTGTGGGCGGCCTTCGCTGTCCTGGCAGGCGCCGCGTACATCGCGGGCATTGTGAAGCTGCGCAAGCGCGGTGACAAGTGGTCGGTTCTACGCAGCATCTCCTGGTTCGTGGGACTTCTGGTCCTGGTCTACATCACCTCCGGTGGCCCCGCCGTCTACGGGGCAGTGCTTTTCAGTGCCCACATGGTTGAACACATGGCGCTGATGGTTGTTGCCCCGCTCTTCCTTGCGCTGGGTTCACCGATCTCCCTGGCCCTGCAGGCGCTGACGCCACGCAGGGACGGCTCCCGCGGCATCCGCGAATGGATTCTTGTCCTGGTCCATTCCAAGTACTCCAAGGTCATCACGCACCCGTTGTTTGCTGCGGCGAACTTCTCCGGCTCCCTGATCCTGTTCTACTACTCACCGGCATTCAACCTGGCCATGCGTTACCACGTGGGCCATGAACTGATGATCATCCACTTCACCCTTACCGGCTATATTTTCGTGCAAAGCATGATCGGTTCGGACCCGCTCCCCACCCGCGCACCCTACCCGCTGCGGTTGCTGCTCCTGCTGGCCACCATGGCCTTCCACGCGTTCTTCGGCGTGTCCCTCATGATGGCCACCTCACTGCTCTCGGGCGAGTACTTCGGCAACATGGGCCGCCCGTGGGGCGATGGGGCCCTCGTCGACCAGCAAACGGCCGGTGGCATTGCCTGGGGAGTGGGGGAGTTCCCCACCCTGATGATCGCCCTGGGCGTGGCCTACATGTGGTCAAAGTCTGACGCGCGGGAAACCAAGCGCAAGGACAGGGCGGCCGACAGGAATAAGGACGCCGAACTCGGCGCTTACAATGACATGTTTGCCCAGCTCGCAGCGCGCGACGCCGCACGGACGCCGTCGAACAGCGGCCCCGCCATGCCAAACCTGCCCCACATCACCAGCACCAGCACCAAGACCAGTGAGCCGGGAACCCCGGCCGGTACACAAGGAGAACCGAACTAGTGGAATCCTCAACGAAGACCAGCCCCGTCCGCGTCAGGGCATCGGAACTAGCTGGCCGCGGCTGGCTAAACACCGGCGGCGCCGAGCTGGACCTGGAAAAACTGCGCGGCAAGATCGTGCTCTTGGATTTCTGGACGTTCTGCTGCATCAACTGCCTCCACGTCCTTGACGAGCTGCGCCCCCTCGAGGAGCAGTACAAGGACGTCCTGGTCACTGTTGGCGTGCATTCGCCCAAGTTTGAGCACGAGGCCGATCCCGTCGCCCTGGCCGCTGCCGTGGAGCGCTACGACATCCACCACCCAGTCCTGGACGATCCCGAGCTCATCACGTGGCAGGCGTATTCCGCCCGCGCCTGGCCCACCCTGGTCGTCATCGATCCCGAGGGCTACATCGTCTCGCACCTTTCCGGTGAGGGACACGCCGCCGGCCTGGCATCCTTCATTCCGGAACTCATTGCCGAGCACGAGGCCAAGGGCACCCTGCACCGCGGCGACGGGCCGTACGTTGCCCCCGAGCCCGTCTCCCGCGACCTGCGCTTCCCCGGCAAGGTCCTGCCGCTGACCGACGGCAACTTCCTTGTTTCCGACACCGGCCACCACCGCCTGGTCGAGATGGGCCCGGACCTGACCACGGTGGTCCGCACCATAGGTTCCGGCACCAAGGGCTTCCTCGACGGCTCAGCCGCCGACGCGCAGTTCAATGAGCCGCAGGGCCTGGCGCTGCTTCCGGCCGGGCTGGCGGCAGAGGTCGGGTACGACGTCGTCGTGGCCGACTCGGTGAACCACCGCCTGCGCGGCCTGGACCTGTCCACGGGGGAGGTGCGCACCCTGGTCGGAAACGGCGTGCAGCGTCTTCTTGAGGCAGGCCCCGCCCGCGTGAATGACGACGGCGGATCCGCCTCCGAGACAAGGCTCGGCACCACGCCGCTACAGATTTCGCTCTCCTCACCGTGGGACGTTGCGTACTCCTCGACGCTGAAAACCATTGTCATCGCGATGGCCGGAACGCACCAGATCTTCGACTTCGACCCTGCCAGCGGCGCCGTCACGGTCGTTGCCGGCAACGGGCTTGAGGGTCTGCTTGACGGACCGGGCGGACAGGCGTGGTTCGCCCAGCCCTCCGGCGTCACGGAGGACGCACAGGGCAATATCTGGGTTGCCGACTCCGAGACCTCGGCCCTGCGCGTGCTGAAATTCGCCGACGACGGCGCCGTGAACGTCGAAACCGCCATCGGCGAGGGCCTCTTCGACTTCGGCTTCCGCGACGGCGATGCCGCCCAGGCCCGCCTGCAGCACCCGCTGGGCGTTGCCGTGCTGCCCGACGGCTCCGTGGCCGTGGCCGACACCTACAACGGCGCCGTACGCCGCTACGACCCCGCCAGCAAAACCGTCAGCACGCTGGCGCGCGGCCTGGCCGAGCCCAGCGATGTGCTGCTCGATGAGTCGGGTGAGGTTCCGCTGCTGATTGTGGTCGAGGCCAACAAGCACCAGCTCATCCGCCTTCCCCTGCCCAAGAACGCACTCCAGGTGGACGAAGGTGCAGCCCAGACGCAGCGCCCCAAGACGCCCATTGCGCCCGGGGAACTGGCGCTGAGAATCAACTTCGCGGCTCCCACGGGGCAGAAGCTCGATGACAGGTGGGGCGATCCCACGCAGCTGAAGGTGTCCTCCACGCCGCCTGAACTGCTGATCAGCGGTGGCGGCACCTCGGTGGGCCTGTCCCGGACCCTGGTGCTGGCGGGTGATGTGCCCGAGGGCGTGCTGCACTTCACGGCCCGCGCCGCGGCGTGCGACGGTCCCGAAGACGCCAATGGCGAGATCCCGGACCACGCAGCCTGCCACCTGTACCAGCAGGACTGGGGCATCCCGGTGCTCATGAGCGCCGACGGCGCCGACGAACTGGCGCTGGACCTGCGCGGGGTCTAGCCTCCCGCGAACGCTCCGTCGGACGACGCCGGACCGCCCGCCCGCCGTCGAACGTACAGTAGGTGGCAATGTTTTTCGAAAACATTGCCACCTACTGTACGTTCAGGCGCGGAGGGGTTCGCTCAGTAGCTGAGCACCGGGGTCACCGAAACAGTGTTTCCCGTGATGGACAGCTTGGCCGAGAAGCCGAATTCCGCAACGTTCTTGACCTCGGACTCGAGCCCCGTGAAAAGGTCCTGTTCCTGATATTGGACCTGGGTCTTCACGCTGAGCGGGGCAAGGATCCACTGGCCGCCGAAGGGTGAAATGGTGATGGCCGGGTACTCCAGGACTTTCCAGGCCACCGCTGACGTCACACGGTTGTCGGTGACATTGCTCATGGGGCAGCCGGTGGGCATCAGCACCGCCTGCTTGGCGCACGCGTCAAGGTACTTGCGGATGGTGCCGTCAACCTGCGCCAGGAGGTCGCTGGTGGGTCCGGTTGCAAGTCCGACGGCGGGAACCGGCATGTCCGGGCCAGTCACAGTGCGCGTCACCGGGGGAGCGGCGAAGAGCGGGGAACGGTATTCAAGTTCGTAGCTGCCCGGGTAAAACACGACAAAGGAGTTTCTGCTGTTGGGCATGTTGGCGTCGGCGCCGTTGATCCTTGCGGTGTTCGCGTTGACCACCGATGCGTTGATGGTTGGCAACGTGGTGGGAGTCATTTCCCAGCTGTCAAAGAACAGCCACTGCCTGGGGCCGCGGGTGAGCAGGAAATCAGTGCTCAGCGGCGCATCGGCGACCGTGTAACTGACTGTGACAAGTTTCTTGTTGCCGGGCGCGGCGACTGCCTCGGCGATGGTCACGTTTTTAAGTGGTTTCTGAGACAACGCCAGGGCCGCCCCGTTAAGGGCTGCGGCGTTGCCGCCTGGCACCTTGGCCCGCAGCAGGCCCAGAGCCTTGGCTCCGTTGCCTTCCTTCAAGGCGCCCAAGTAATTGGCAACTGTGCTTTCCGGGCCAAAATCCTTGCTGTTGACCATGCTGATGGTGACAATTGAGGCGGCCACGGCCAGCATGAAGATGAGCAGCCACGCGGCGGCAATCTTGATGAGCTGGGTCCCGTTCTTCACGCCGTCAACAATACCGGCATTGGGCCGCCCGCCCTGAATCGGGGCTTCTTTGACAGTACTCACCCGGCCGTCCCCGCCGTGTCATTCGTCACGGCTGTTCCCGCGCGGTTACCGCGCGCCCGGGTCAGCGCTTGCGCTTTCGCGGTGCCGTGCCAAACATGTCACGCATCAAGTTCCGGCCCAGGGAGCTGCCCATGGAACGGATCATGCTCTTGACGCCTCCACCCAGCGCCCCGCCCAAGGCGCCGATGACCTCCGAGGCCATGCCGCCGCCGTCGTTCGCGGGAACCGGAAGCGCAACCGGAGGCGGCGGGGGAAGCGGCGTGCCCACGGCCGGTCCCGTGCTGGGAACTGTGGCTGGCGCCTGCAGCTTTTCGTAGGCTGAGACGGGGTCGACGGCGGTACCGTACGTTGGCAGCAGGGCCGAACCGGCGATCACTGCCTTGATTGCGTCCTCCGTACTGGGTCCCATGAGCGAACCGGGGGCGCGCATGCGGGTGAGCGCAACGGGCGTCGGGGCGCCATTTTCATTCATGACTGTGACAACTGCCTCACCGATGCCCAGGGAGGTGAGGACCTCTTCGAGGTCGTAGTCGCTGGTGGGGAACGTTGACACCGTGGCCTTGAGTGCCTTGGCGTCATCCGGTGTGAAGGCGCGCAGGGCGTGTTGGACGCGGTTGGCCAGCTGGGCCAGGACGTCGCCGGGGACGTCCTTGGGGGTCTGAGTGACAAAGAAGATGCCAACACCCTTGGACCTGATCAACCTGACAGTTTGGGTGATGGCGTTCAAGAATGCCTTGCTGGCGCCTGTGAATAGCAGGTGGGCCTCGTCGAAGAAGAATACCAGCTTGGGTTTGTCGGCGTCGCCCACCTCGGGGAGGTCGCGGAAGAGGTCGGCCAGCAGCCACATGAGGAACGTGGAAAACAGCAGGGGCTTGTCCTGGATGCTGGGCAGTTCCAGGCACGTGATGACGCCGCGGCCGTCGGGAGCTGTGCGCAGTAGCTCGGCGGTGTCGAATTCGGGCATGCCAAAGAACTCACCCATGCCCTGCGCGTCGAGGGTGATCAGGTTGCGCAGGATGACGCCGGCTGTGGCCTTTGAGAGTCCGCCAAGTTCGGTCAGATCCGCCTTGCCTGGCTCGGAGGTCAGGAACTGGATGACGGCGCGCAGGTCTTTGAGGTCATACAGCTCAAGGCCTTTGGTGTCCGCGTAGTGGAACACCAGCTGCAGGCTCGATTCCTGTGTTTCGTTCAGGCCCAGCACGCGGGCCAGCAGGATGGGGCCAAACGATGTGATGGTTGCACGCACGGGTACGCCGTTGCCATTGCCGCCCAGGGCAAGAAACTCCACGGGGAACGCCTTGGATTCCCAGTGCTGGCCCAGCGCCTGCGTGCGTGCCGTGAGTTTTTCGCTGCCCTCCGCCGCAGTGGCCAGGCCCGTGAGGTCACCCTTGATGTCGGCCATGAAGACGGGCACGCCTGCCGTTGAGAGCTGTTCGGCCATCATGTGCAAGGTGACTGTCTTGCCGGTTCCCGTTGCGCCTGCCACGAGGCCGTGCCGGTTCATCATGGCAAGCGGCAGGGAAACCTGCGCCTCGGGTCGGGCCTGACCGTCCACGATGGCCGCGCCGAGGGCGATGGAGGAGCCGGTGAATGTGTAGCCGGCCGTAAGCGCCGCGATCAACTCTGCTGGGGTCTTGGTAGCCATGAGGAAATAGTACCGTGCATCACATTCGGTTGCCGGGAACGGCTCGGGCTGGCGGGTATTGTGGCGTGTCAGCCCAGCAGGAACGCCACGGCAAACATGGCGGGAATGGCCAGAACGGTGGTTGCGAGCACTGTGTCCTTGGCGACGGTGACACCCACCTGGTAGCGCTGAGCCGTGACGTAGATGTTCTGAGCCGTGGGCAGTGCCGCGGCAACCACGACGGCGAACAGCACGGCCCCGTCCATGCCGAGGAGAAAGTGCCCCAAAAGGTAGGCGAGGAGTGGGTGCACGACAAGCTTGAACGAAGTGGCGAGCAGGATGTCGCTCCGCCGTCCGTCGGCTGCCGACAAGGGCTTTCCGGTGCCCAGGGACATGCCGAAGGCGATCAGGATGGCGGGAATGGCGGCGCCCGCGATGAGGTGGAGCGGCTCGGCGACGAGGGTCGGCAGCTTCCATTGTGTGGCGGCAAGGATGAGGCCGGCAATGGTTGCCAGGATCATGGGGTTGCGGATGATCTGCACCAGCACCCGCCCCGGGGTGGCGCGGCGGCCGCTGGTGAGGCTGTCAAGGAGCATCAGGTAGCACGGGGTGTAAATGGCCAGCTGAAAAACCAGGACGGGCGCAATCAGCGCTGCGTCGCCCAAAACGTAGGCGGCGATGGGTATGCCGAGGTTTGCTGCGTTGGCCGTTGACGAGGACATGGCAGAAAGCAAGGATTCGGCCAGGGGGCGTTTGAGCCAGAATCTGATGATCAAAAGGAACACGCCGCCGGTGAGGAAGGCGCTGACGGCCGCGACAAGCAGGGGTTCGGCGAAAACCGTCCTCAGTTCGGCGCGGGACAGGGTTTCCACCAGGAGCGCGGGGCTGGCAACGAAGAACGACAGGCGGCTCAGGACCACTTGCGCATTCTCGCCCAGCACCTTTTGCCGGCCGACGAACAGGCCCACAAGGATGACGAGCCAGACGACGGAGAACCCCTCGATGACTGCCAGCACTGGGGTCCTTGTACCTGGGGGCTAGCGGCTTTGGGCCAGGGCCGGGCGCAACAGGCCCTCGGTGATCGCTTCCGCCGGATCGGTGCCAAGATGCACGATCCTGTTGTCCGCGTCGACGTGGACCACTGAAGGTACAAAGTCGAGGGCTTCGGCCGTTGTCATCTGGGCGTACGTCATCAAGATGACGAGGTCGCCAACACCGACAAGGTGGGCGGCCGCGCCGTTGATGCCGATGACGCCCGAGCCGCGCTCGCCGGCGATCGTGTAGGTCTCCAGGCGGGCGCCGTTGGTGATGTCCACGATGGCGACAAGTTCGCCCGGCAGGATATCGGCGGCGTCTAGCAGGTCCGCGTCCACTGTCACCGAGCCGACGTAGTGCAGGTCGGCATGGGTGACTGTTGCGCGGTGGATTTTTGATTTAAACATTGTTCGGATCATAACGGCACCAGTCTACCGCGCAAGGGGAAGAGGTTGCTGTGAGTGGGGTCACCGCCCGCCGACAGGGGTGAGTTTGCGGCCCATGATGGCCCGGGTCAGGGCGTCAACGACCTCGGTGTTGGCCAGCGGGTTGCGAATCAGCGTGAAGTCCACATCGCCCACCGGCGGCAGGTCAAAGCGTTCGGTGATGACCGTCAGGTCCGCCGGAACCAACGACGCCGGCATGACGGCAATGCCGATGCCGGCCCGCAGGGCTGCGAGGACTCCGCTGATTTGTTTCGTGGTGCATGTGACGCGCCAGGTCCGGCCGGCGTCCTCGAGTGCATTCAGGGCGAGTTTGCGGCTCAGGCTCGGCGCCGGGTAGGCAATGACTGGAACGGGTGCGCCCGGCTCGAGGACTGTTTGTTCCAGCCCCACCCAGGTGAAGGTGTCGCGCTTGACCACCTCGCCTTCCTGCGCGCCCGACACCCACTTCACAAACACCAGGTCAAGGGCGCCAGCCTTCAGGCGGCGGTGCAGCTGGTCGCTCTGGCCAACGGTGAGCTCGAGGTTGATCTGTGGATACAGTTGGCGGAATTCACGCAGGATCCGGGGCAGGCCCGTGATCGCGAGGTCGTCCGCCGTGCCGAAACGCAGCCGCCCGCGCATGGCGGCGCCGGAAAAGTACCGTGTTGCCACATCGTTGGCGGCAAGGATGGTGCGGGCGAAACCTGCCATGGCATCGCCGTTGTCCGTAAGCCGCACCTCACGGGTGTCCCGCGAGACGAGCATGCGCCCGGCCGCGTGTTCCAGCTTGCGCACGTGCTGGCTGACAGTGGGCTGGCTGATGCCGAGGCGTTCGGCTGCCCGGGTGAAATTGTGTGTTTCGGCCACGGCCAGGAAGCTCTTGAGCTGGATGGGATCGAAAATGGGGGCGTCTGTCACGGCGGAGTTCCTTGCAACTATTACGTATCTCAATAGTATTTATAGGCATCATACTCTTTCGACATAAATCGTCGCCGCCTAGGGTTGCAAGGGTAAGGCTCCATCCATCCCCCCGAATCTCAGGACCAACGCATTGAAGCCCGCACCAGCCCCGTCGAATGCCGCCCTGACAGCACCCATCAACCTAGTGACGACGCGCCCGCCGTGGAGTCAAACCTTCTCCTCGCTGAAAATCCGCAACTACCGCATCTTTGCCTCGGCGAACATTCTTGCCGTCATTGCCCTGTGGATGCAGCGGGTTGCACAGGACTGGATGGTGCTTGAACTCTCAGGCTCAGTCACCGCCGTCGGAATCACAGTCTTCATGCAATTCCTTCCCTCGCTGGTCCTGATGCCGCTGGGCGGAATATTGGCCGACAGGTACTCCAAGCGCCTGATCCTGATGCTCAGCCAGGGTGCCGCCGGTGTGCTTGCCGCCATCATGGCAGTCCTGGCGCTGACGGGGCATCTTCAGGTGTGGCACATCTATGTCATCGCCTTCGTCCTGGGACTAGTTGTGGTGGCTGACCAGCCCGCGCGGCAGGTATTCGTCAACGAGCTGGTAGGCCCGCGCCAGCTGCGCAACGCAATCAGCCTGAACTCCTCCATCTTCCAAATGGGCGGCATGATCGGCCCCGCCGTCAGCGGGGTGCTGATCATGGCCGTTGGCGGCGGCTGGGCTTTTGCCGCCAACGCGCTCGCCTGCACCATCACGGTGATGTCTTTGATGTTGATCCGCCCCGCTGAGCTGGTCAAGATGCCGCCGGTGAAGCGTGGCAAGGGACAGCTGATGGAAGGCATCCATTACGCACTGGGCAAACCGACCATTTTGTGGCCGGCAGTCATGGCAGCCGTCTTCGCCGTATTTGGCCTAAGCCTTGCGGTACTGATGGCCGCTTACGCCAACAACGTGTTCGACGCCGGTGCCGGAGGCTACGGCCTGCTGAACACTCTCGTTGCGCTCGGCGCCTTGGGCGGGGCGCTGGCCTCCACCCGCATTGCCACCTTGCGGTTGCGCGGGGTCATGGCGGCTGCAGGTTCCTATGGTGCGCTGCTGCTCATTGCCGCATGGGCCCCCACCATGGTCACCTTTGGTGTGGTCATGGTGGTGGCAGGATTCGCGTCGATGCTGTTCCTCACCAGCGCCAACCAGCTGGTGCAAATGTCCACCAACGTTGCCATTCGCGGACGTGTCATGAGCCTGTACATCATGGTGCTCATGGGTGGACAGGCGCTGGGGGGCCCGCTCATGGGCTGGCTGGCCGAACACGCCGGTGTGCAGTGGGCCATGGTGGTTGCCGGGACCATGCCGCTGCTGGCGGCATTGGTGATTGGCCTTGTCCTGGCCCGGCGCGGACAGCTGAAACTGCAACTGAATCTTCGCAACGTTCGGCAACCGCTGTTTATTGTGCCGAAGGCTGGTTGAGCCGCCCCTTCTCGCATCGCTTCCGTGAAGCCGGGTCCGGGGTTAACGAGGGGCCCGGATTCATTGTCGTGCCGCAGCCTCTGGGCGCATAATGAGACGGTATGGGCACGCCCTGACGACCGGACAGAACCACCTTGTGTGTCCGCCCCCGCGCATCGCCCAGAAGGCGCATGTCATGGATAATTTCCCCTCCGTTTCACTCGGCCAAGCGGGTGTGGTCAAGGTGGCGGCGTTCTGCGGTGCAGCATGAACGCGCACAAGCTGCCCAATCCCGTCATTGAGTCATATTCCGTGCTGCTGAAAAGTGTGCGTGCGCAGGGGCTGATGCGCCGTCGTCGAACATTCTATGCAGTGGTATTTTCGGTGTTGTTGCTGATCCTGGGGGCATCCGGTGCCGGCTTCGTGTTGTTGGGCCGGAGCTGGTTCCAGCTGGTGATTGCCGCCGTGCTGGGCGTGCTGTTCACCCAGTTCGCATTTCTGGCGCATGAGGCAGCCCACCACCAGGTGTTTGCCTCGGGCGCGGCCAACGACTGGACGGCAAGGATACTGGGGCCGCTGCTGGTGGGCATGAGCTATGCCATGTGGGTGCAAAAGCACACGGCGCACCACCAAAATCCCAACGTCAAGGGCAAGGACCCCGACATTAACACAGGCGTGGTGGCGTTCCACGAGGAAGGTGCGGCGACAAAGCGCGGACTTGCCGCCGTCGTGACCCGCCACCAGGGCACGTTGCTGTTCCCGCTGATCCTGTTCCTTGGCTTCAGCCTTGTCTTCGCCTCGGCCAAGACCTTGTTTGGCCAGAGGGGAGTTCGGTACAGGTACGTGGAGATCGGGCTGCTTGTCCTGCGGTTTGGCAGCTACCTGACGCTGTTGTTCCTGCTGCTGCCGTGGGGCATGGCAGTGGCCTTTGTCGGCGTGCAAATGGGTGTGTTTGGGTTCTACATGGGTGCCGCATTTGCGCCGAACCACAAGGGCATGCCCATTCTGGAAGCCGGCAGCCGGGTGGATTTTTTGACCCGCCAGGTGGTGACAAGCCGCAATATTCGTGGCGGATTCTTCATGGACACCCTCATGGGCGGGCTGAACCACCAGGTGGAACACCACCTGTTCCCGGACATGGCCCGGCCCGAACTGCGCCGTGCCAACGGCCTTGTCCGCCGGTGCTGTGAACGCAACGGCATCGAGTTCACCGAGACGTCACTGCTCGAGTCCTACGCCATTGTGGTTGCCTACCTGAACAGAGTTGGGTTGTCGGCCGCTGACCCGTTTGACTGTCCGCTGGTGCGCCAATACCGCTAAAAAGCCGGGGCGCGCCAGCCTTCCGATCAGTCAGCCAGGGGCAGGTGCGGGTAGTCTTCCTGCCGATGCTGGAACGTGAGGATGGCAGGGTTCTGGATGACGCCGTCGTGAATTTCAATGGCGCGGGAAATGGTGTCGCTGCCTGTCCAGGCCTGCGGGCCGCCCAGCACAGTTTCAATGAACGGCAGCAGGGCCTCGCTGATCTCCCACGTGGCCGAATTCCACAGGTACGACGGCGTGTGGTCCACGGCGTAGTAGTTGACGTTCTCGCCCACAGTGAAGATCGGGTCGGCAAAGGTGGTGTTGCGCGCCCAGCTAAAGCCCATGCCCTCATCGCAGGAGACGTCCACAATCAGGCTGCCGGGCCGGAACGCGTCAAGGTCCGCCTCCGTCAGATACGTCATTGGCGCGTTGGGGTCCTGCAGGGTGCAGTTGACCACGATGTCCGCCTCGGCTAGGAACCAGCCCAGGGGCGCCTCGCCGTCGTCGAGCATGACGAAACCGGCGTTGGGAGGCTCGGGCGCGAAATCGAACTGCACCATCTCGGCCGAGTGGATCGGCGAGGCGACGGCGGCCACGTTGCGGCTCGTCAGCACCGCCACGTCATGGACGCCCAGGGCGCTCAGGGCCGTCACCGCGCCGCGTGCCGTGGCGCCAAAACCGATCACCGCAGCCTTGAGCCTGCGTCCGTAATCCCCGGTGGATCCGATCAGCGACAGCGCATGCATGACGGAGGAGTAGCCGGCCAATTCGTTGTTCTTGTGGAAGACATGCAGGCCAAAACCGCCGTCGGACGCCCAATGGTTCATCGCCTCAAAGGCGATCAGGGTCAGCTTCTTATCAATGGCCAGCTGTGTAATGGCGCGATCCTGGACACAGTGCGGCCAGCCCCACAGAATTTGCCCGTCCCGCAACTCGGCCAGGTCGGCGGCCTGCGGTTTTGGCAGCAGCACGACGTCGGCCTGCGCTATGACCTCCGCGCGGGAGGCGACGGTGCCCACGAGGGTGGCCAGGACGTCGTCGGACATGCCAAAACGGAGCCCGTAGCCTTCCTCGACAATCATCTGCGCACGGATTTCCGGCTCAATGCGGACGAAATGATCCGGGTGGATGGGTGCGCGGCGTTCATCCGGCTTGCGCGACTTTGCCAAAACTCCCAGGCGCAACCCGGCTGCTTCGGTATCTTGTGATGCGGTGTTGCCCATGTCAGCTCCCTTAAGATGGGGCCCCAATGCCCCAAGCCTGACAGTACACGCACGCGCCGTTAAACAACTGTTGCCCCTGCATAAATCCAGGGGCAACAGTCACACAGAGCGGGCGACGGGAATCGAACCCGCGTATCGAGCTTGGGAAGCTAGCGCTCTACCATTGAGCTACGCCCGCAGTGAAACGTCGGGAGCCCGCGGGCTCCCTTGTTCCGGTATTGATTCTAGCCCGTGCACACGGGTGGTTTTGACCAGTGACACGCGCGTGTCCGACGGCGGAAAAGCCGGTGGTGCGGCTGCGGGGCTGCGCCTACAGCTTTCAGTTGATGATTGAGGCGTTCACCGCGGCGAATTCGGCGTCGCTGAGGGCGCCGGGCCAGCCTCGGGAACGGGCAGCAGTGCCCAAAAGGCAGGGGCGGTTTCACCCAGGGGTGAGTCCACGCAAAAGGGGGGGTGCCGGCACAAGCTATCGTTCCGCCGTCGTGCGGGTCCCAACAGGGAGAGAGGGCCGCTAAAAAACCGGTTCGGGCTCGGGCTCCGGTTTCTTCCCCTGCAAGAGTCGCACGACGGGCTCAACATAACGGGCGGCGATGGGGCCGCTGACAGCCATGATCAGCACGTAGGTCGTGGCCAAGGCTGCGAGCTCATTCGGCACCGCACCTGACGCAACGGCCAGGCCTGCGATGACGATCGAGAATTCACCGCGCGCAATCAGTGCGGCACCTGCGCGGGCGCGGCCGGGCACCGCGATTCCCTGCCGTTGGGCGGCCCACCACCCCGTCGCAATCTTGGTCATGGCCGTGACAACGGCCAGTAGCAGTGCCACACCCAGAACAGGGGGGATGGTGCGCGGGTCGGTGTTGAGTCCGAAAAGCACGAAGAACATCGCGGCAAAAAGATCGCGCAGGGGTTCAAGGACGCGGGTGGCATTCTCGGCCGTGCCGCCGGAAATGGCGATGCCCAGCAGGAACGCACCAACGGCGGCCGAGACCTGCAATGCCGACGCCAAACCGGCCACCAGCAGGGCGGCACCGAGCAGCTTCAGCAGGAACGATTCCCTGTCTGGGCTGTCCAACACGTTCGAGACCATGTGCCCATAGCGCAGGGCGCCGACAAGCACGATGGTGATCACTGCTAGTGAAATTCCGAGGGCTGTAAGCCCGCCCAGGAAGGAAACACCCGCCAAGACGGCCGTCAGGATGGGAAGGTAGGCGGCCATGGCAAGGTCTTCAATGACCAAAATGGCCAAGACGACCGGTGTTTCACGGTTTCCCAGGCGGCCAAGGTCACCGAGGACCTTCGCGATGATGCCGGAGGAGGAGCTGTAGGTGATGCCGGCCATGACCAGTGCACCCACGGGTCCCCAGCCTAGGATCAAGGCAACGGCAACCCCCGGGAGCATGTTCAGCACCAGGTCCACAAGCCCTGCCATCCAGGACTGCCTCAGGCCCGTTACGAGTTCCTTGGCCGTATATTCCAGACCAAGCATAAGCAGGAGCAGGATGACGCCAATTTCGCTGGCAATGTGCGCAAAGCCGTCGATGCCGCCAAGGTTGACCAAGCCGCCTTCACCAAAGGCAAGGCCGCCCAAAAGATACAGAGGGACGGGGGACATGCCAATGCGCCCCGCCAAACGACCCAAGAATCCGAGCCCGAAAAAGACTATTCCGAGCTGAATGAGTGAGAGGGTCGTTGGATTCATGGCTGCCTTACGCCCTGGACTGCAAAATGAGGGCAGCCTCCGCCAGTCCTTCGTCAGTGCCGACAATGACAACCATGTCGCCCACGTGCAGGACCTCATCCGGGCGCGGTGAACCCACCACGTCGCCGTCGCGCAACAACGCCACAATGGAGGCGCCTGTCCGGGTGCGCATCTGGGTTTCGCCCATGGTGCGACCCGCAAACGCAGAGCCCTTGCGGATCATAATCTGGTGCGTGCTGACGCCGGAAACGTTTTCCTGTTCGGCGCTGAGCTGGGCAATGAGCTGGGCCGAACCCAGCAACTGTCCCAGTGCTGCGGCCTCGTCGGCGCCAAGGGGGATGGACTCGGCGCACGCATCGGGGTCGTCCACGCGCGAGAGGATCAGCTCGGTCCGCCCGTCACGGTGCGTCACAACACCCACGCGCCGACCGGTTGCAAGCTTTAGCTCCCTGCGCACGCCAATCCCCGGAAGAGGAGTCTCTTCAATATTCATGCCTATTACCTTAGCCGCGGAATGCATTTGATGCCCCTGTTAGCAACGCTGTCGGAGGCAAAATTAGTCCGGTGCGTAAATTACGGGCCGGGACGGCAAACCCCTTGTCGCGGGGTTCGCCGCATGAATACGCTATTTTTAGAAGGTGCTGATCTCTGACCGCGACATACGTGCCGAAATTGACGCCAAGCGCATTGTCTTGGACCCCTTTGACCCCGCCATGGTGCAACCATCGAGCGTCGACGTGCGCATCGACAGGTTCTTCCGCCTGTTCGACAACCACCGCTACGCCCACATCGACCCTTCCGAGGAGCAGCCCGGGCTGACCCGCATGGTTGAAGTTGCGCCGGATGAGCCCTTCATCCTGCACCCCGGCGAGTTCGTGCTGGCCTCAACCTATGAAACCGTGACGCTTCCTGACAACATTGCCGCACGCCTCGAAGGAAAGTCCTCCCTTGGACGTCTGGGCATCGTGACCCACTCAACAGCAGGCTTTATAGACCCCGGATTCTCCGGCCACATCACCTTGGAACTTTCCAATGTGGCAACCCTGCCCATCAAGTTGTGGCCCGGCATGAAAATTGGCCAGCTGTGCTTCTTCCAGCTGTCCTCCCCGGCCGAGAACCCCTACGGAACCGGACCGTACCTGAACCGCTACCAGAACCAGCGCGGCCCGACGGCGTCCAAGTCCTTCCAGAATTTCCACATCACCAAGATCTAACACGCCGCTTTCGCGAAAATGACACCGCTTGCGGGATTCGACACCGTTCTACCGGTGTCGAATCCCGCAAGCGGTGTCATTTAACGTGGTGCGGGGACTTGACCGGCAGCATCAGCAGCAGGCCCAGCAGCAGGACGGCCAGAATGCCGAGGATGCCCCAACGTTGTGCCCCGAAGATGAGGATGGATAAACCGAAAAGCTGCGGGGCAAGGAAGGACACGGCGCGGCCGGTAGTGGCGTACAGGCCAAAAAGTTCACCCTCCTGGCCTTCGGGCGCTAACCGGCCCATGAAAGTCCGAGCCGAGGACTGCGCCGGGCCTACGAACAGGCACAGGATCAGCCCGAACACCCAGAACGCGTTTTTTCCGTCGAGAAAGAGCAGTGCGGTGCCTGAAACCAGTAGCCCGACCAGGGAGGTCAGGATGACCGCCTTGGGGCCGAATTTGTCATCGAAGAAGCCAGCCGACAAGGCGCCAATCGCCGCCACAACGTTCCCTGCAATGGCGAAGATCAGCACATCGCCGGTCTTGAAGCCAAAGGATCCGACAGCCAGCACCGCGCCGAACGTGAAAATCGCGGCGAGCCCGTCACGGAAGATTGCACTTGAGACAAGGAAATACACGGTGTGGCGCTCGGTGTTCCAGAGCCTGGCAATGGTGTGGAAGAGCTCCCTGTAGGACTGGAAGAATCCCACTTTTGGCATATTCGGATCCGGCTTGGTTTCGGGGATGGCGAGCATCACCGGGATGGAAAAGACCAGGATCCACAGGGCCGAGAACACCGCCACTGCACGGTACGTCATGCCGTCGGCGCTGGTGATGCCAAAGATGCCGACCTCGGGCTTGATCAGGGCGAAATACACGATCAGCAGTGCGACGATTCCGCCGAGGTAACCGGCAGCCCAGCCAAAACCACTGATCCTCCCGATGCTCTTCCGGGTGGAAATCTGCAGCAGCATCGCATTGTAGTTCACGCCTGCGATCTCGAAGAATACATGGCCGGCGGCGATCAGCAGGCAGCCAAATAACAGGAATGACTCATGCGGCTGGACAAAGAAGCAGGCGGCCGTCAGCAGCACCACAATGAGCGTGTTGATGCCCAGCCACAGCTTGCGCCGTCCGCTGTGGTCTGTGCGCTGGCCGGCAACCGGCGCCAGCAGGGCGATGGCCAGCCCGGAGATGGACAGCGCGAAGGCAAGGGTCGCGGTGGCCTCGTCGGCACCGCCAAATGCGTCACCCGTGAGGTACAGGGCCGTGAAGATGAACGTTGTCATGACCGCGTTGAAGGCCGCCCCGCCCCAATCCCACAGCGCCCACGCGGTGATCTGCCACGTGGTCCCGGGCAGTTTGGCGGGGGCGGCGGGCAGGGAGGCCGCAGCGGGAGGGTACTCAGTCATAGGGCACATGCTATCCGGCGCGATAGTCCGAAGCTGTCACGCCGCAGCCGCCACGGCGGATGAACTTTTAGTTGCGGCATGCCTGTTTCGGACTCCAAGAGCGGCATTTCCCCGGGTCGGTATTGGTAGGGTCGAGGGGTCGGGGCCCGACGTTACAGCCCGTGATTCGCTCATTTCCAGCCCGAAACATGTGGAGCCCTAGTGCTGTTTGTCGTGTGTGCACACTTCATAGTGGCCATTTTCGCGCCCATTTTGTTTTCCAGGTTGGGCCGGTCCGCCTTCTATTTCCTGGCGGCAGTCCCTGGAATCAGCTTTATCTGGCTCGTGGCGCAATACAAAAATGTGTATTCCGACACGCTGCCCATCCCCTCCTTGGACATTGACTGGGTTCCCGTCCTTGACCTGAACCTTTCCTTCCGCATGGATCAGCTGTCCTGGCTGATGTCACTGCTGGTGTTGGGGATCGGCGCGCTGGTGCTGGCCTACTGTGCAAGGTACTTCAAATCGGACGACGCCGGACTGGGCGGCTTTGGTGCCCAGCTGCTGGCCTTCGCCGGGGTCATGTTTGGCCTGGTGACTGCCGACAACCTCATTCTTTTGTTTGTTTTCTGGGAACTGACAACCATCCTTTCCTACCTGCTGATCGGCTACGCCCGCACCCGCGTCGCGGCACGGCGTGCGGCATTGCAGGCCCTGATCGTCACGACCTTTGGCGGACTCGCCATGCTGGTCGGACTGATCATGGTGGGCGAAAGCGCCGGCACCTACAGCATCTCCGGGGTCCTGGCGAAGGCACCGGAGATGGTGGCCTCAGTCGGAAGTCCGCGCGTGGTCCTGGACATCGGTGTGGCCTTGATCCTTATCGGTGCCGTCACCAAATCGGCCCTGCTGCCATTCCACTTCTGGCTGCCAGGCGCCATGGCGGCGCCGACCCCCGTCAGTGCCTACCTGCACGCTGCGGCCATGGTGAAGGCCGGCATCTACCTCATAGCCCGCCTGGCGCCAGGATTCTCGCAGACCGAGTACTGGCAACTCATGATCGTGGCGCTCGGGCTGGGCACCATGCTTCTTGGCGGTTGGCGGGCCCTGCGCCAACACGACCTCAAGCTGATTCTGGCCTACGGCACAGTGAGCCAGCTGGGATTTATAGCGTTGGTGGTCGGCCTCGGTGGGCAGGAGGCGGCCATGGCCGGCATGGCCATGGTGCTGGCCCACGGCCTGTTCAAGGCGTCGCTGTTCCTGGTCGTCGGAATCATTGATCACCAAAGCGGCACGCGCGACATCCGTGAACTGTCGGGGGTCTTTAAGTCGGCACCCAAGCTGGGAGTCGTGGCCCTCGTCGGTGCAGCTTCCATGGCCGGCCTGCCACCCTTGGCCGGATCCGTTGCCAAGGAAGGCATCTTCCAGGCGTTCATCGCCTCGGCGGAGCACGGCCCGGCAGGACCTGTTGTCGGCTGGATTGTCCTGGCCGGCATGGTGGTTGGCTCGGCGTTGACCTTTGCCTACAGTGCCAGATTCATGTGGGGCGGATTCGCCGCCAAGTCCAAGGGCATGGCCACCGTGTTCAAACCCGTTGGCTGGCTCTTCCTGGCAGCACCGGCACTGCTGGGAGTGCTGACACTGGCCTACGGCATCGTCCCACATGTCGTCGAAGGCTGGATCAAGCCCTACAGCGTCCAGTTCCCGGCATATGATCCGCACGGCATACATCTTTTGCTGTGGCACGGCTTCACCCCGGCGCTGGGCTTGACGGCCATCGTCGTCGCCGCTGGAATCGGAATGTTCGTGCTGCGCGGGCGGATGGAGGCCTTCCAAGCCCGGATCCCTTCGGTCGTTGACCTTGAGCGTGGCTACCGGCAATCCATTGTGCTCCTTGACGCGGTGGCCATTTGGGTGACCGGTCGGACCCAGCGCGGTTCGCTGTTCTTCTACCTTGCCGTCATCTTGTCCACAGCCATCGCCTCGATCCTGGCGGTGTTGTTCCTCACCGAGCAGCACTGGACCAACGACGTGTACTTCATAGACCCCGCCTCGCCCTTCCAGCTGATCGCCGGTGCTGTCATGGTCATTGGTGCCATTGCGGCCGCACGGGCGGACAAGCGCTTCATGGCAGTGCTCATGGTTTCCGTCACTGGATACGGCATTGCACTGATCTTTGTGCTGCAGGGCGCACCTGACCTGGCCCTGACCCAGGTGCTGGTGGAAACCATCATCCTCGTGGCATTTGTACTGGCCATGCGTTCACTGCCGGCACGCTTGGCGGAGCGGGAAACCGCCGGCAACCATCGTGTCCTCCGGATCATTCTGGGTGTGGTTTTCGGTGCGACCATGGTGGTGGTGGGTGTCGCGGCGATGGGTTCGCGCATCCACGAACCCGTGAGCCTTGGGTTGCCGAAGCTGGCCTATGAAGGCGGCGGAGGGCTGAACGTTGTCAACGTGACGCTGGTGGACATCCGTGCCTGGGACACTTTCGGTGAAATTTCCGTCCTTGCCATTGCGGCCACGGGTATTGCCAGTTTGATCTTTGTGCGCGGACGCGGCCAGCGACTGCCCCGCGCGGAAACGGTGGCAACAGGCAGCATCGGTAAGGTGCAATCACCGGGCTTCGAGCCAACCGTTGCAATTGCCAGAAAATTCACTGCCTCATCCAGCAACCCCTGGCTCGTGGCAGGGCGCACGCTGGCTCCGGAGCGGCGATCGATCATCATTGAAGTGGTCACAAGACTGGTTTTCCACAGCATCATCGTCATTTCCATTTATCTGCTGATGGCCGGTCACAACGGCACCGGAGGCGGCTTTGCCGGTGGCCTGGTGGCAGGGCTCGCCTTGACCATCCGCTACCTGGCCGGTGGCCGCTTTGAACTGCAGGAGGCCACCCGAATTTCAGCCGGAACCCTGCTGGGCCTGGGCCTGGCCATGGCCGCCATGACCGGGATAATCCCGCTGTTCCTTGGCGGGGAGATCTTCCAAAGCGCCATCATTGCCTTTGATCTACCCATCTTCGGGCACGTGAAGTTTGTCTCCTCTACGCTCTTTGACATCGGCGTCTACCTTGTAGTTGTGGGCCTGGTGGTTGATGTTTTGCGCAGCCTGGGCTCGGAGATTGATCAACATGAAGAGGACGGCATGGCGGGCATCGAGCTGATCGAGGACGAAGAGCCGTTGGAGGCCGGACGATGAGCGTCAACCTCACCCTGCTCCTTGTCATGGGCGTGCTTTACGCCGTCGGAATTTACCTGCTGTTGGAGCGCAGCCTGACCCGTGTCCTGCTGGGCCTGATGCTGCTGGCCAATGCGACGAACCTGCTGCTGCTGGCGACGGGCGGCTATGCCGGGCTGGCGCCAATTTACAATAAAAACATTCCTCCTACGGAATTCAACGATCCGCTGCCGCAGGCGTTCATCCTGACCTCTATTGTGATTTCCTTCTCCGTGACAGCATTCATGCTGAGCCTGATTTACCGGTCCTGGCTGCTAAACCGGGCCGATCACATCCAGGTGGACAGTGAGGATCTCCGCGTTGCCAAACAGGAACTGTACGACGACGAGGAAGACTCCGAAATTGCCGTCGAGGTCTCTGACTTCCACGAGAACAACCAGCCGCTGGAGCGGCGTGAAACCATTCCGGGCATTCGGCTCGTAAAGGTTACGCCGTCATATTCGCAGCCCCAGAATCGGATCAAACGCGGTTCTGACAAGCAGGGGGAGGGGAAGGAATGAACGTCGCAAGTCTTGCCCCGCTAGCTGTGGCGCTGCCATTCCTTGGCGCCGCCCTGGCTTTCGTGCTGATCAGGCACCCTCCGGCGCAGCGCCGCGTCAGCCTTGGCACCATCAGCGTCACCCTTGCCCTAGAAATTTGGGTGCTGGCCAGTGTCTGGAGCTCGGGCCCCGTCGCGGTCCATCTCGGCGGCTGGTCGCCACCTTTTGGCATCGTCCTGGTTGCCGACCAGTTTTCCTCCCTGCTTTTGGTGATCTCCTCGGCGGTGAGCCTTGCGGTTTTGGCCTACGCCACCGGTCAGGGCGCCGCTGACGGTGAGGAAGGTGGACCCCTGTCGGTCTTTCACCCCACCTATTTGATCCTTGTGGCTGGCGTTTCCAACGCTTTCCTGGCCGGGGACTTGTTCAATCTGTATGTGGGCTTTGAAATCCTGCTGACGGCCAGTTACGTGCTGATGACGCTCGGCGGAACGGGTTCCCGCATCAGGGCCGGCATCACCTATGTGGTGGTCAGTGTTGTCTCCTCGCTCCTGTTCCTCATCGCCATCGCCATGGTGTACGGCGCTACAGGAACCGTCACACTGGCTGACCTTGCCCTCAAGCTGGGCGAATTGGACCCCGGCACCCAAGACCTTTTACATGTGCTGCTGTTGGTGGCGTTCGGTATCAAGGCAGCCGTCTTCCCGCTGTCGTTCTGGCTTCCAGACTCCTACCCCACAGCCCCGGCCCCGGTCACAGCAGTGTTCGCCGGATTGCTGACCAAGGTGGGCGTTTACGCCATCATCAGAACGGAGACCCTGCTCTTCCCCTCCGATAGTTTCAATTCGGTGCTGCTGGTGGTCGCCCTGCTGACAATGATCGTGGGAATTCTGGGCGCCATCGCCCAAACAGACATCAAGAGAATGCTCTCCTTCACCCTGGTGAGCCACATCGGGTACATGATCTTCGGCGTCGGGCTTTCATCGGTGCTTGGCCTGGCCGCCACCATCTTTTACGTCATCCACCACATCACGATTCAAACGTCCCTGTTCATGGTGACGGGGCTGATTGAGCGGCGCGGCGGCTCGTCCTCGATCAGTCGGCTGGGCGGGCTGGCGAAACTGTCGCCCATCCTGGCCTTGCTGTACTTCATCCCGGCCATGAACCTTGCAGGCATCCCACCGTTCTCCGGCTTCCTGGGCAAGCTGGGGCTCCTGCAGGCAGGCGTGGCCGACGGCTCGCAGCTGGCCTACACGCTGGTGGTCGGCGGCGTGGTGGCAAGCCTGCTCACCTTGCTGGTGATGGCCCGTGTATGGAACCGCGTGTTTTGGCGCAGCACCGCCGACGCCGAGGACCCGGAACCCGTACTGCTGGCCACCGCGCCGGATGCCTCGGGCAAACAGAGCATGCGGGCCCTGCGCACCAGCAAGCATGTGGATGCCACGGAGGGACGTTTTTCCGGAGACATCGAAGTTCCCATCCTGCCTAAGATGATGGTGTATTCCACTATGGGCCTTGTGGTCCTTGGCGTTGCCATGTCGGTCTTTGCCGGACCACTTTTCCACCTGAGTCAGGACGCTGCCACGAGCATGCTTGAGCGCACACCGTACATCGAGGCTGTTCTTGGTACTGGGGCGGTGACGCCATGAGCCTCTCCGAGAACGCGGGGCGCAAGCGCGGTGTCCTGCAAAAACTGCCGCTGCTGATTTGGCTTGTCATTGTGTGGGGCGCCCTATGGCAGGACTTCAGCGCGGGAAACCTGATTTTTGGTGCGTTGATAGCCCTTGGGGTGTCGCAGGCATTCCACCTTCCGTTGGTTGAACTGAGCGGTCGTTTCAACGTATTGCGGGCGCTGGCATTCCTGCTGTGGTTCCTTAAGGAAGTCACGATTGCCAGTTTTCAGGTGCTTTACTGGGCGGTTGCGAAAGGCCCGCGGATCCGCAACGCCATCATTGCCGTGCCGTTGCGCAGCCCCTCGGACCTGCTCATGACCGCAGTGGGCCATGTCCTGTCGCTGATCCCTGGTTCGCTGGTGGTTGAGGTCGATCGGGGTTCGGCAACGCTCTACGTCCATGCCATGAATGCGCCAACGCCGGAAAGCGTGGAGCAGGTCAGAGCCAACATTCAAGGCATCGAGGCCAGGCTCATCCAGGTCATGGGCACCAGTGCCGAGCTTGCCGCACTGAGAGCGGAACGGGCGGGATCGCCCCTGCTGCCCCACGCAGGTATTGTGCCGGCGGATGCTCCACAGGGTGATGCGCCACCGGGTGATGCGCAGGACCAGGTAGACGGGGAGGCGAAGTAACAGCCATGCAAAGTGTTGTCATTATTGTTATAGCGTTGCTGTCGCTGGCCGCGGCGGGCACGATTTACCGGATCGCCACCGGGCCGTCACTGCTTGATCGGGTGATTGCCTCCGATGTGCTGCTGGCCATCTTTGGTGCCGCCCTGGCCATGGAAATGGCCATGAACCAGCACACCGACAACCTGGCCTTGTTGGTGGTGCTGATGGTCATCGGCTTCATCGGTTCCGTCACGGTTGCCCGTTTCGTGGCACACAAGAAAGAGGACGGATGAACACCTTCCTGGACGTTCTTACGGCCATCTGCCTGCTACTTGGTGCTCTCATGAGTGTGGCCGCGGCCATTGGCTTGTTACGTTTTCCTGACCTGATGAGCCGTATGCACGCGGCTACCAAGCCACAGGTTTTGGGGCTGTTGCTGATGCTGACGGCCATGGGCCTGCAAATACGGTCGTGGTCGTTGCTGCCCATCCTGATTGTGGCGTGGATTTTCCAACTGCTCACGGTTCCAGTCTCCGCGCACATGGTGGGCCGCGCAGGCTACCGCACCAAGCACCGCCGGCCCGAAATGCTCAGCGTCGACGAGCTCGACCAGGTCGTGGCAGCCGTGGTCGAAGGCGAGGGCGAGCCCTAGCCTTCTTCGTCTATGACGCACTTACTGCAGCGGAAAGCGCTTGCTCAGACCTCTTCGGGATGCTTGTTGAAGCGCGCGATGGCCTTCTGGGTTGTGCGGCCGGCGAGGGTCTGGATGATAGCCGCCACGATGGATGAGACGAGCGCGAATGTCAGTGCCGAGCGGAGGCTTGTCTCCAAATCAGCGCCGTCCTTGGGTGGCTTGTGGCCGGTACTTTTCTCCCACACCCTGTCAACCAGCTTGCTGGCCACAAATCCCGCGCCAAGGCTCACTCCGGTTCCGAGCAATTTGAAGACGATGTTCATGAAGGACTCCTCAGTGTTTGGTGGACCCGTGAGGGCAATAACCTTAGGGCCAGCCTATCCGCTTCCATGCCGGCGGCCAGGGTTCCCCACGCCGCAGTCGGCTGGACGATGGCTTGCAAAAGGGCCAAAAGCGGCGCCGCGGCATGACCTCTAGCGGGCGCGCCGTTCACGGTGCAATGCCACGCGTAATCAATTGACGTGCGTTACGTCACATCAGTATAGTTGCGATCAAAATGTGATCCATATCAATCTTTGATTTCATGTGCTTGAAGTCGCTAAGGGGAACAGTGTGAAACGCGCTTTAAAAAATGCCGCCACCGGGGCCCTTGCCCTGGCCATCATCGCCGGGGGAGGCTTGGCTGCGCTATCGCCAGCCGCACTTCCCGCAGCCGAGGCGGCCACGTCGCCGGCGCAGATCCTGCCTACCCCGCAACAGGCCAGCACTGCCGGGGTATCGGTTCCGCTAACCGGGACGGTGAAGGTGGCTGTTGGCGCCAACACCGACGCTGCCGCCAAGAAAGCCCTGGGCCAGGTCATCGCCAAGGCCGGTGGAACCGCTGCTTTCGTAACCAGCGGCACCGATGCCACTGTTTTCCTGGGCACCACGGCCGACAATGCCGCACTCCCCGCCGCGCTTACAGCTGTTGGCTCCGCCAGCGCCGATCCACTTGCGGCGGACGGTTACGTCATTGCCACCGGCAACATCGCGGGCAAGCCCTCCCTGTTGCTTAATGGCAAGGATGCCACCGGCACGTTCTACGCCGTGCAGAGCCTGGGCCAGGTTGTTGCCAACGGCGCGGCCCCGGCCATGACTGTCAAGGACTGGCCGCTGATGTCCATCCGCGGCGGCATTGAAGGTTTCTATGGCATCCCGTGGTCCCACCAGGCGCGCATGGACCAGTTCGAGTTCTACGGCAAGCACAAGATGAACACGTACATCTACACGCCCAAGGACGACAACTACCTGCGCTCAAAGTGGCGCGATCTGTACCCCGCAGCGGAATTGGCGGACCTGAAGGAATTGGTGGACAAGGCAAACGCCAACCATGTGAACTTCACCTTTGCACTGTCCCCGGGCAACGACGTTTGCTATTCATCGGACGCTGATTTTGCCAGTACCATTGCCAAGTTTGAGCAGTTGCGCAACATTGGTGTGAGCAGCTTCTACGTTGCCCTCGATGACATCAACCCTGTTCTGAACTGCGCCGCGGACAAGGCAAAGTTCACCAACACCGGCTACCGGAGCCTTGCCGACGGACAGGCGTTTTACCTCAACCGCATTGTCAACGACTACATCAAGGTGCACAAGCTGCAGCCGCTGCAGACCGTTCCCACCAACTACGCCGGTTCCGCCGCTGACCCGTACAAGGACCAATTCGGCCTGGCCACGGATGATTCCATTCTGATTCAGTGGACAGGTGAAGGGGTCTTCTCCGACACCATCACGGAAGCCTCGGTTACCAAGGCAGTCCAGACCTACAACGCAGAGCACTTCTACATCTGGGACAACCTGCCCGTCAACGACGGCCAGCGCGGCCGCCTCTTCCTCAATCCGCTGGAAGGACGCGATCCCAACCTGTACAAGCACATTGACGGCATCACCTCGAACCCGATGATCGAGGCCTATGCCTCAATGATCGCCCTGGCGGGTTTTGGTGACTACTCCTGGAACAGCCCCGTCTACAACGCGGCAACCACGCAGTCCGCCATCATCACCGAGCTTGCAGGCCCCGACGTGGCAGTCCGCAAATCTCTTGAGACATTCGTGGACCTGAACCAGAGTTGGAAGCCCTATCGCCCCACCTCCAAGACGGCTCCGGCGCTGACAGCGGATATTGCCTCATTCTGGACCGCCTTCGACGCGGGCAACGCGGCAGGCATGGCGCCCCTGAAGGACCGCCTGGCAATCATCAAGGCCGGCCCCACAACCCTGGCGACCATGGCCATGGGAGGCTTCTACGCAGACTCCAAGCCGTGGATTGATGCGGCCGCCCATTGGGCCACGGCCATGCAGGAGCAAATCTCCATGCTTGAAGCCATCAAGAACGGCAAGGGCGTTGCCGCCACTGACGGCGCACTGGCTGCAAATTCCGAGATGGCCCTCGCCAAGCGAGCGACCGTATCCGACGTCGGCCCGAACAACATTGGCACCAAGGCGAACGTCATCGTCCCTTCTGTGGGTGACGGCCTGTTTGAAATCTTCACGACAGCCGCAAAGCAGCGCTACAACACCTGGTTGAACCTGACCCCCGTGGCATCGGCCAACCGTTTCGCGGCCACTGCGACATCCTCCCTGCCCACGTATCAGAGTTACGCCACCTCTCGGATGGTGGACGGGGACGCCAGCAGCCTGTGGTGGTCAAGCGCCCCGCCGGTTGTCGGTTCCAGCGTGACCATCGACCTGGGCGCCGTGAAGGACGTTGGCAAGGTCGTGATCCAGCAGGCCGATTCTGATTCCAATACAGGCGACATGTTCTACCACGGACGCGTTGAGTACTCCACGGACAACGCCGCCTGGACGGCCGCAGGAACCTATGACAGCAAGCCGCGCATCGAGCAGAGCTTCGACACACCAGTCAAGGCCCGCTACATCCGCCTTGTTGCCACGGGGACCAACACGGGAGGGCAGTGGATCAAGATCCGTGAATTCCAGGCGTTCGAAGCCACGCAGAAGTTGAGCACGAACCTGCCAGGGGCCAACGGCACAGGGGCTGAGAGTGCGTTCGACGCCAGCATCGGCACGGCCTTCGAGTCGGCCGCCGTGCCGGTTGCGGGATCGCAGCTGAGCTACATCATGGATGCCCCGGCCGCCATGAAATCGGCCGTTGTGGTTGGCAATGTGGCCGGTGACCTGCAGGTGAAGGTCGACGGCGCATGGGTCACCCTGGGTGCCTTGAACCCGGCGCTGAGTTTCCAGGAAGCCGTCCTGAACCAGGCAACCGTCGAGGGTGTCCGCATCCTGTTCACCCCGGGTGCAGTCAGTGCCGCCGGCGACAAGCCTGTCGTGTACGAACTCGGACTGCGGGCCACGGGCCCGGTGGCGGGTGGCCCCTACGTTGGTGACGTAGTTGAACCGACCCCAACACCTTCACCTAGTGCTACGCCGAGCGCTACTGCGTCGGCTACCGCAACAGCAACGGAATCCTCCACTCCGACGGAGTCTGCCAGTGCCAGCAACAGTGCCACGGCCAGCGCCAGTGCGACGTCGGAGAACACCGGCACGCCGACCATGACTGCAACCAAGACCGCAAACGGTGCAGCCACCACTGCGACCACCACAGCCGCGACTGGTGATGACCTCGCCAGCACGGGCTTCAACCTTGGTGCGGCCGGCGGGATCGCCATGCTCCTCATGCTTGGCGGCCTGATCCTTGCCCGCCGCCGCTCGGTGCGCCAGCACTAGGAACCAGCACCAGGAAAGCACTGCGGGAGTCCGCCCCAACGGGCAGGCTCCCGCGGTGCTTTTTTGTGCGCCGTGCCGGGCGCCGCCCGGCCCGGCCGCCTCGACGCAAGGGGGCATTTATAAGACACATTGGCCCCCCGGCATGCAGCGGGGGTATGCTGAAGCCGCAATTCAAACACGACAGGGGAGCGTCCACCCATCCTGGGTAGCGGCGCTGAGAGTGCGGTTCGCCGCAGACCCTCGAACCTGCTCCGGTTAGTACCGGCGAAGGGAGTCGAGTTCTCTTCGGCTGCGCGGAAATACCGTTGCGGCCGCCCCTCCTGAAAAGGAGGACTCATGAACAAGTCACTGGCCGGCGAAAACGCCGCGCAAAACAAGCACAACCAGGCATCGCGCAAGAGCAGCTGGCGGGTTGTTGACATCGTTGTGGTGTCGGTCCTCGGTGCCGCCGTGGGTGTCATCTTCTGGCTATGGTCCGCCGGCTACGGCCTGATTAGCGCGTTCACCATCGCCTTCCCGCCCGTTGCCGGACTGTATGGCGGCGGCTGGCTGATTGCAGGCGTCCTGGGCGGTCTGGTAATCCGCAAGCCCGGTGCCGCACTGTATTGCGAGCTGATCGCGGCAAGTGTTGAAGGCCTGCTGGGCACGCATTTTGGCTTCACTGTGCTGCTTTCCGGCCTGGTCCAGGGCCTCGGCGCGGAGGCGGCGTTTGCCCTGTTCCGTTACCGCAAGTTCACGCTCCCCGTTTCCGTGCTCGCGGGGGCGCTTGCAGGCTTGGCCATGGGCCTGAATGACAGCTTTCTCTGGAACATCGTCTGGGCCTTTGAATGGAAGCTGGTCTACGTGGTCCTGGCCATTGTTTCTGGGGCCGTCATTGCCGGGATCCTCTCCTGGCTCGCGGTGCGCGGCCTGGCCCGGACCGGTGCACTGGCCAACCTGCCCTCCCGCGGAGCCGCCACGGAACGGGTGGTTTAGCCGTGGGTTCCAACAGGAACGACGGCGCCGGGAACCGGGGGGCTCCGGTGCGGGTCACCGCCCGGGGCTGGGGATTCCAGCATGCGGGCCGCCGGGGCCGGGCCGTCCACGGCCTTGATCTGAACATCGCGCCGGGGGAGCGGGTCCTGCTGCTCGGCCCCTCCGGCGCGGGCAAGTCAACGCTGCTGCACGCCCTGGCCGGTGTGCTGGGCGAGGACGAGGAGGCCAACGAGGTAGGTGAACTGCTCATTGACGGCCGTCCCGTGGCGGAATCCCGCGGCCGGGCCGGTCTCATGCAACAGGACCCCGACTCCCAGGTGGTCCTCTCGCGCATTGGCGACGATGTCGCGTTCGGCGCCGAAAACCTTTCCGTCCCGCGGGAGGAAATCTGGCGCCGCGTGCATGACGCCCTTGAATCCGTGGGCCTTGACCTGCCCCTGGACCACCCGAGCTCCGCACTTTCAGGTGGTCAAAAACAGCGCCTCGGCTTGGCCGGCATGCTCGCCATGCGCCCCGGACTGCTGCTGCTTGACGAACCCACCGCCAACCTCGACCCCGCCGGAGTCATGGAGGTGCGCGATGCGGTCCGCCGCAGCCTCGACGAAACCGGCGCAACCCTCGTGGTCGTCGAGCACAGGGTCTCCGTCTGGCTCGACGTCGTTGACAGGATCGTCGTCCTGGCCCCCGACAGGCTCGGCGAACCCGGCGGTGTCCTCTTCGACGGCCCGCCCGCCGCGGTCCTGGCGCAAAGCCGCGATCTTCTGGCACGCGCCGGAATTTGGGTGCCCGGATATGTCCCCCACGTCCGGCCCCGCGTCAATCCAGGCTTGCGCATCCCCATGGACGACGCCGGAACCGGCCTGTTGCTTGAAGCGTCGGCTCTTGCCGTCTCCCGCACCAAGGGACGCAGGCGGCACCCGGTGGTGCCGGCCGCAATCGTGCCTTCCATCAAGGTTATGGCGGGGGAGGCGCTGAGTGTGACAGGCCCGAACGGGTCGGGAAAATCTACGCTTGCGCTGACAGTTGCAGGCTTGCTGCCGCCGGTTGGCGGGGAGCTTGCGGCACTGCCCGGGCTGTCGCGCGGGGCCGGATCCTCGCCGTTGAAATGGCGTGGGCGGGAACTGATCAGCCGGATCGGCACTGTCTTCCAGGAGCCCGAGCACCAGTTCATTGCCGGCAGCGTCAGGGATGAGCTGATGCACGCGCCGAAGCTGCTTGGCCGCGGCGAGGAGGCGGTCGGGGAACTGTTGGTGCGCCTGCGGCTTGAGCATCTTGCCGGGGCGAATCCTTTTACGCTGTCCGGCGGTGAGAAGCGCCGGCTCTCTGTTGCGACGGTGCTTGCGGCGAGTCCGCAGGTGCTGGTGCTCGATGAGCCGACGTTTGGTCAGGACGCGAACACCTGGGCGGAACTGGCGTCGCTGCTGACCGAACTCCTGGATGCGGGCACCGCCGTGGTCTCGGTGACGCACGATGCCGCCTTCACCGCCGTGCTCGGAGGAGACCGGTTGGTGCTGGGCAACCCCGAGCCGGCAGGTCGCGTGGCTGCGCACCAGGCGGTGATGGGGCTGTGAGTGTTGACATCATTGCCACACCGCGCTCCGATGCGTGGCTGGCCCGTGCTAATCCGTTGGCGAAGTTGGGCGCCGGAATGGCAGTCACCATTGTGCTGCTGATCAGTGTCGATTGGGTGTCTGCCACGGCAGCCTTGGTGCTTGAATGTGCGTTGCTGCCGCTCGCCGGTTTGAGTGCGCGCATGCTGGCGCTCCGGGGCTGGCCCATCTTGGTTGCCGCTGTTGTGGGCGGTTACGGGACAGCCCTGCTGGCACCAAAGACGGGGGAGATGCTGCTCGCACTGGGACCTGTCACCTTTACAACGGGTTCGCTGGAGGCGGGTGTGGCCATCGCATTGCGTGGACTGGCCATCGCCCTCCCCGGCATCATCGTGCTTGCCTCCACCGACCCCACCGACCTGGCCGACGCGCTCGCGCAAAAGTTGCGGTTGCCGCATCGCTTTGTCTTGGGTGCCCTCGCAGCCATGCGCCTTGTGGGCCTCCTGGTGGCTGAGTGGCAAACCCTGGGCATGGCCCGGCGTGCCCGCGGGGTGGGCGGGGAACCCGGATTTTTCCGCGGCATCAAGGCCCAGCTTGGCCAGGCCATGTCCCTGCTGGTGCAGGCAGTGCGGCGGGCATCGCGGCTTGCCGTCACGATGGAGGCCAAGGGCTTCGGTGCGGGACCGCGCACCTGGGCGCGGGAATCCAGCTTCGCCCGGCACGACCTCGCCGTGGTGGGCGCAGGAGTGGTGATTGCGGCAATGTCCGTGGGCGCCGCCGTGGTGCTTGGCACCTGGAATCCGGTGTTTGGCTGACGCTGGGGAACATGCGGCGACACAACCGGGAACCATCCGTTGTGTCGCCGCCGGAAGGGTTGGCGCGTCGCTCGCCTATGCGGTCTTCATCCTGGTGACGAACCCGTGCGACGTGCTCACAGCCGTCGCGGAACGCATCACGAATCTGGCCGCCGGTCGCATTTTCAGCTCAGGGGTCTGCCTCTCCGGCGCCCGCATTGCAGCCGTGGCTCGGCACGGGCGGCGCGGCATTCACTCCCTCGTGGTTTGCCATGTCGGGCCGGGGGCGGGGTACGGTAGAGGAAGTAAATGACTCAAACATATTTACGCCATCGAATTTATCGCACGTAACGGTTATTAATTAACGTTTTTCGCGAGAACTGTCCAAAGCGTCACATTTGTCCTGCTAAATATGCATCTCATGATATAAAAGTTACATGACTCAAATGGCTGCAGAAACCGTTGGCGTATTGGTGCGGGATGCACGCAATGAAAAAGGCTGGACCCAGGGAGAATTGGCAACCCATTTGGGCACGAGTCAAAGCGCCGTGGCCCGGATGGAACAGGGCAAGCAAAACCTGAGCCTGAAGATGATCCAGCGCATGGAATCCCTGCTTGAAGCCAACCTGTTCAGCATTGGCGCGGCAAGCAAGAGCGCAGTGACCCATCTGCGCGTCCACGGCGGCCGTGAACTCTCCGGCAGCGTCGCTGTCAACACCAGCAAGAACGCCGGCGTCGCCCTGCTTTGCGCCAGCCTGCTGAACCGCGGCACCACCACCTTGCGCCGCTTGGCCCGCATCGAAGAAGTCAACCGCATCGTGGAACTGCTCACGTCGATCGGCGTCGAGTGCACCTGGCTTGAAGACAACGACCTGCAGATCCGCCGCCCCGCCGTGCTCGATTTGGCCGCCATGGACATTGCCGCCGCCAAGCGCACCCGCAGCGTCATCATGCTGTTGGGCCCCCTGTTGGATGAAGAAGACACCTACCGCATTCCCTATGCCGGTGGCTGCGACCTCGGAACCCGCACCGTGGAGCCGCACATGCAGGCCCTGCGCGAATTCGGCCTCACCGTGAAGGCCCACGACGGTTTCTACCAGGTGCAGGCTCCCGTCAGCGACACCGAAGACCGCACCTTTGTGCTGACCGAGCGCGGTGACACCGTGACCGAAAACGCCATCATGGCCGCCGCGCACCGCGAAGGCACCACCGTGATCCGCAATGCCAGCCCGAACTACATGGTCCAGGACCTCTGCTTCTACCTTCAGGGCCTGGGCGTCGGTGTTGACGGCGTTGGCACCACCACACTGACCATCAAGGGCAAGTCCCGCATCGATGTGGACATTGAGTACGCGCCGTCCGAGGACCCCATCGAGGCCATGAGCCTGATCACCGCCGGTATCGTGACGAAGTCCGAGGTCACCGTGACACGCGTTCCCATTGAGTTCATGGAAATTGAACTCAAGGTGCTCGAGCAGATGGGCTTCCGCTACCTCAAGTCCCCCGAGTACATGGCCCGCAACGGCAAGACCCGCCTGGTGGACATCACCACCTTGCCGTCTGAGCTGAAGGCCGCACCGGATAAGATCCACGCCATGCCGTTCCCGGGGCTGAACATTGACAACCTGCCGTTCTTCGCCGTGATCGCCTCGTGCGCCGAGGGTACAACGCTCATCCACGACTGGGTCTACGAGGGCCGCGCCATTTACCTGACGGAACTGAACCGCCTCGGCGCCGGCGTCCGCCTGCTTGACCCGCACCGCATCGACATCAAGGGCCCCGTCGCCTGGCGTGCAGCGGAAATCGGCTGCCCTCCGGCCCTTCGCCCCGCCGCCTGCATCCTGCTGGCCATGCTGGCCGCGAAAGGCACGTCCGAACTGCGCAACATTTACGTGATCGAGCGCGGCTACGAGGACCTGGCCGAGCGCCTAAACACCATCGGCGCCGAGATCGAGTACTTCCAGGACTGATCCGCGCATAAAGTACGACTCCGCGCATAAAGTACGACGTCGGCGGGTGACCGTCAAGGGAAGGGGCCCCGCCGCCGTCGTGCTTCCAGCCTCAACGAGGCGGGCCGGCTAGATTGCGGCCAGGGCCCCGGCCAGATCGGACTTGAGATCCTCGAGGTCCTCCAGCCCGACCGACAGGCGCAGGAAACCGTCGGACAGCCCGATCGCGGCACGACCCTCGGGACCCATGGCGCGGTGCGTCGTGGTGGCCGGGTGGGTGATGAGGGACTTCGCGTCGCCGAGATTGTTGGAGATGTCGATGACCTGCAGCGCATTCAGCAGTGCAAACGCCGCATCCTTCCTGGTCCCACCGGCAGGAGCAGCAAGCTCGAAGGTCAGCACAGTGCCGCCGGCCTTCATCTGCTTTTTGGCCAGCTCGAATTGCGGGTGCGATGGCAGGTGCGGGTACAGCACGCGCGCAACCTGCGGCTGCGCCTGAAGGAACTCACCCAGGGCCAGCGCGTTGTTGCATGAATGGTTGACGCGCAGGCTCATGGTTTCAAGGCCCTTGGTCAGCACCCAGGCATTGAATGAAGACAAGGCGGGCCCGGTGTGGCGCATCAGGTTCCTGACGGGGCCGTCAATGAATTCCTTCGTGCCAAGGATCGCCCCGCCCAAAACCCGGCCCTGCCCGTCAATGTGCTTGGTGCCCGAGTACACGATGATGTCAGCGCCGAAGTCGCCGCAGCGCTGCAGCAGCGGGGTGGCGAACACGTTGTCGGCCACCACCTGGGCGCCGGCGGCGTGGGCGAGGTCGCACACCGCCTGCACGTCAACGATTTCCTGCATCGGGTTCGACGGCGACTCAAAGAACACCGCCGTGGTGGGCACCGACAACGCCTCGCGCCACTGCTGAAGATCCGGTCCGTCAACGAACACCGTCTCCACGCCCCAGCGCGGGAGCAGTTCGTTCAGGATCACGAAGCAGGAGCCAAAGAGCGAGCGAGCAGCCACCACGCGGTCCCCGGCAGCCAACAGCGCACCCAGGGCCGTGAACACGGCCGACATGCCCGACGCCGTCGCAAAGCACGCCTCCTTGCCCTCGAGCAGGCGCAGCCGTTCCTGAAACGTTGCCACCGTCGGGTTGCCGTAGCGCGAGTACACGAACCTGTCGACCTCGCCGGTGAACGCCTGCTCGGCGGCCTCGGCGGACTCGTACACAAAGCCGGAGTTCAGGAAAAGGGCTTCGGAGGTTTCCTGAAAGTTGGTGCGGTCAAGCCCGCCACGCACGGCCCGGGTGTCCTGGGCCCACGTGGCTGCGTGCTCGTTAAAGTTGCTCAATTGCGTTTCCTTGGCTGTCGCTGGTGGTGCGTACTTGTTTTAAGCACGACGGCGGCACAATCGTCGGACGATTGGCGTACCGCGGTGCTGTGTGGGCGGTGCGTTGGGGCTCAGTGGCGTGTCAGTGCCAGGGCAGGTTGCGGTTCTTCCAGCCGTTGGCCACCCTGTCGCCGTAGCTGTCGGGCACGCCCTCAAAGCCCTCGAGAATGTTGTAGGCCGTGTAGCCGGCGGCCGTTGCGGCCTCGGCTGCGGCAATGGAGCGCGCTCCCGAACGGCACAGGAACACGAGTGGCTTCCCGGTGGGCACGGCTGCCTGCAGCTGGGTCAGGAACTGGGGGTTGTTCGTTCCGTCGGCCAGGTTCCACTGGATGAAGACAGGCTCGGTGTCCAGGGTTGAGGTGTCGGGGACGCCGATGTGGGCCCATTCGCCGTCGGTGCGCACGTCAACGAGGACGGCCCCGGCAGCCACCCGGTCCCAGGCCGTGTCGGGGGCTAGGTCGCCGGCGTAGCTCATGCGATGCCCTCGCCATCGAACTCCAGCTCGGCGTCGAGGTCATCAACGGCATTGGCGACTGCGGCATCGCTGGTGGCAATTGCCTGCGGGAGAACCACTGCCTGGGCCGCGATCACCGAGGTGCCGTTGAACGTCACCGCGGGCCCGCCGTGCAGGACGTAGCCGTCTGCCAGGGCTTCGGAAATACGCTCACAAAAGGAGCGGTCGTCGGGGCCGGTGATGAGCCGGTAGGCCAGGGGGGATTCTTCCGCGGACATGATGTCTCCTCATTGCAAGTGGCTGGCATTTGCAAGCGGACGCTGGTGGCGGTGCTTAATACAAAGGGCTCCACCGCAGGAGGGTTCGCGCTTGCAAACATCAGCCGTTGGTAGCTGGGTTTGCCGAGTATTCACCTGAGGCACCCCGCCGGAAAGAGGGTTGCCGGCCAGCAAGTCAGGGCTTTGTGCTGGCACTCATTACTCCCCTTGAAAGTAGCACATCCACCCCCGCAGGCACCCACTAGTTCCAGAGTGTGGCACAACGTGACGCCGGGGATGCGGGGCGGTGACGCCGTGAACTGGCAGAATAGGCTCCATGACCTCCAGCCGCGCCTTTGCCGCCGTCCGTTTCCTGTGCGGGGCGGTGACGCTCATTGCCGTCGGAACCCAGCTGGGTATCCACATCGGCCACGGCTTCAGCGTGTTGAACTTCTTCAGCTATTTCACCAACCTCTCCAACATCTTCGCCGCCGTCGTCCTTGTCGTGGACTCGGTGCTGACGTGGCGCGGGAAAGATTTGGGGCCGGCGTGGGCTTTGCTGCGCTGCATCTCGGTGGTGTGCATGGCCCTGGTTGGCATTGTCTTTAGCGCGCTGCTGAGGGACGTCGATCTGGGCTCCCTGCTTCCGTGGATCAACACCTGGCTGCACTACGTCATGCCTGTCGCGGTGGTGGCCGATTGGCTGATCCAGCCGCCCCGCCACGGAATCCCGCTCAAGCGCGTGGCCGTCGCGGTGGTGTTTCCGCTGGCATACCTGGCCTATTCCCTGACCCGCGGCGCCGCCACAGGGTGGTACGCCTACCCGTTCCTGAACCCGTCGGACGGCGGATATGCGGGCGTGCTGCTGACCTGCCTTTTCATCGCCGTGGGTTTTGTGGCGATGACGCTGCTCATCATGGCACTGGGCAACCAGCTGCGCAGGAAATTGCCCGTGGCGTAGTTCAGAGGGTCTGTGCCAGCAGCGCCGAGAGTTCTGCGCTGAGCCGTTCCCGGATGTCCCTGGTGCCGATTTCCGCACCGTCGATGGTGTTCACTGGTGCCAGCAGACGCATGCTTGAAATGAGCCACACGGCGTCGGCGTCGAGCAGGTCCGCGGGGGTCACGGGGCCGTAGCCAAGCTCCCATCCTGCAGCCTTCGCCGCGGCAAAAAGTGCGCCCTGCGTTGTGCCGGGCAGGATCCCGGTGTCAAGGTGGGGGGTGATGAGCCGCTTGACGGGGACGCCCGAGTCGTCGGATATGTGTGCCAACAGAACGGACGACGTGGGCCCCTCCAACACGAGCGAGTCGCCACTGGTGAAGATAACGTCATCGGCGCCCAGCTTGTGGGCGTGGCGCAGGGCGGCCATGTTCACCGCATAGGAAAGGGTCTTGGCACCCATGAGCAGCCACGGGGCGCGCGCGGCAAGGTCGCTGTCGTAGCCGCGGTCAAGCAGGAGAACGTCCAGCCCCTTGGCGCGCTGCTCGGCCAGTGCAGGGGAAACGGCTGAAACCTGCACCCAGGCTGTGGGGGCGTTGGCGCCCTCGGGTCCGCGTGTGGCGATCAGCCGCACTACGCACTGGTCTTCAGCAAGCGCCGAGGCGACTGCATCTGATGCCTGCGGCGACGTGTCGGCGTAAGCCGTGAGCGCCGTCGTGATTGCGCCCTGCCAGAGGTCGGCGGCGGGAATCGCCAGGTCCATGATCTGGGCCGAAACGGCAAGTCGGTCCAGGTGGGCCTGGATCTTGCGTGGGACCCCGTTGATCGCGAGCATGGACTCAAAAACGCCGTCCCCCCGCGTGACGCCCTGATCGGTGGCCAAAATGGCCGGCGATGCGGCGTCGGCCAGGCGGCCTGCGGGGTGGGCGGGGTCCAGAAATACCAAAACTGTCATGCTTTAGAGCTTATCCCCACGCCTGGGCCAGGACTGACTTGCCAAAGGTGAAGGCACGGACCAGGCCGATAACGCCCAAAATGATGACCATGATGAACAGGCCCAGCAGCACCTCGAGCACACGCATACCGGCAGAAATGCAGTGGCTGAAGATGCCCACCGCAACCTTGATAGCGCCGGTGATGAGGAAGTTGATGCCAAGGATCATGGCAACTGCCCCGCTGGCGGCATACGCGATGCGCAGGCCCTTGAGCGGCTGCTGTGGGAGCTTCTGCGGGTCCAAGGAAAAGACGTCGATAGTGACATGGGCGCGGCCTGAGCTGCTCATGGTGTGCTTTCCTTCGCCCGTTGGAATATACGCCCGGCATAGCGGCCGGATGCTTTCTTCGGGGGTGGAATCTGCAGCACCCTCGGTGTCACACTCGTGGGGCAGGCAGTACTCGGGCTCTGGCGCTGGGGCGGATAGGCTGGTGGCATTCGCAGTTATAAGGAGCCGAGGATCAAGGCCCCTGGGGGAAGGGGAAGACTGGATGATTTGGACGGCATTTAATCTGCCCACGGGCGCATGGTTTTCCCTCATCGTTCTGTTCGTTGATTTGGCCATCCGCATCGTGGTGCTCGGCATCATCCCCGGAAACCGGCGGCCCACCACGGCCATGGCATGGCTGCTGTGCATCTTCTTCCTTCCGTACCTCGGCCTGGTCCTGTTCCTCATGTTCGGCAACTTCCGGCTCTCACGACACCGGCGTGAAAAGCAGGCCGCCGTCAACCAGCGGATTGTGGAGGGAACCAAGGGCATTGCCTCCCAGGTGGGGTCCTACGAAGGGCCGGTCTGGGTGAAGTCCGCCATGGAGCTGAACCAGAACCTTGGCTTCTTCCCCGCACTTGGCGGCAACACCGTCCAGTTGATCCAGGGGTACCAGGAGTCCCTTGACGCCATGGCCGATGAGGTCAGCCGCGCCACCGAATTTGTCAACGCCGAATTTTACATCATGAGCTCGGACAGCTGCACCGACAGGCTTTTTACGGAGTTGGAAGCCGCGGCCGAACGTGGCGTGCGCGTGCGCGTGCTCTTTGACCACATCGGTTCCCTGCGGGTTCCCGGCTACCGCGGCATGATCCGCCGGCTCAAGGCCAGCAAGATCCAGTGGCGCCGCATGCTGCCGCTGCTGCCGGTCAAGGGACAGTGGCGCAGGCCCGACCTGCGCAACCATCGCAAGATCCTTATCGTTGACGGGCGGGTCGGGTTTACCGGCTCCCAGAACATCATTGAGCCGTCCTACCGCAAGAAACACCACCGCAAGATTGGCCGAAAGTGGGTCGAGCTGATGTCGCGGCTGGAAGGGCCCATAGTGGGCACCCTGAACGTCATGTTTGCCACCGACTGGTCCTCGGAAACTGAGGAAACCCTTGAATCGCAGCTTGCCACGTCCCACTGGGATTCCTTCTCCGGCGGTTCGCTGTGCCAGGTGGTGCCCAGCGGCCCGGGGTTCGTCACCGAGAACAACCTGCGACTGTTCAACACCTTGCTGTACTCGGCGGAAGAGCGCATCACCATCTCCAGCCCTTACTTTGTGCCCGACGATTCGCTGCTCTACGCCATCACGACGGCGGCCCAGCGCGGGGTCCGGGTGGAACTTTTCGTATCGGAATCGGGTGACCAGTTCCTTGTCCACCACGCCCAGCGGTCCTACTATGAGGCGCTCTTGAAGGCCGGCGTGCGGATATTCCTGTATCCCAAGCCGCTGGTCCTGCACGCAAAGCACTTCACTGTGGACTCGGACGTTGCCGTGATCGGGTCCTCCAACATGGACATGCGCAGCTTCTCCCTCAACCTTGAGGTCACCGTCATGATGATCGACGGCGACGTGGTTCGCCAGATGCATGCCGTCGAGGACCGCTACCGGGCAGTTTCGCGTGAGCTGAAACTTCAGCAGTGGGTCAACCGGCCCGTCCTGGCCCGCTATGTGGACAACGTGGCCCGCCTGACAGCCACCCTGCAATAGCGGCTGCGGACCGGCGCCCGCCGGTGCGCATGGCTCCTGAATCCCCCGCACATGGGGCCAGGGCGCCCGGATGCGAGGCCGCCCACCCACATATCAGCTTCCCGGGAACTCGGATCCCAGGGTGGACAGCACGCCGAACGCCTTGGCCTGGATTTCCTGCCATTCGGCCTCGTCCTGGGAGTCTGCCGTGATGGCGCCGCCGATTCCCAGCGAAAGGTGCGTCCCGCCGTCGTGCGTGTCCTGGAGGACAAGGGTGCGGATCACCACCGACAGGTCGGTGGCGGCGTTGAGTGAAAAGTAGCCCAGGGCGCCGGAGTAAATGCCGCGGGGGCCGGCTTCCAGCCCATCCAAGATGGCCATGGTGCTGATTTTTGGGGCGCCCGTCATGGAGCCTGCGGGGAAGGCCGCGGCCACGGCCTGGGCGCGCGAACTGCCTGGGGCCAGCTGCGCCTCGATGGTGCTGACCATTTGGTGGACCGTGGCGTAACTTTCGATCGCGAACAACCGGGGGACCGTGAGCGACTGCGGCAGGGCAAAGCGGGAGAGATCGTTGCGCAGGAGGTCCACGATCATGACGTTCTCGGCCCGGTCCTTCAGGGACGTTGAGAGGTCGGCCTTGAGTGCGGCGTCCATGGCCGGGTCGGCGTCGCGGCGGCGCGTGCCCTTGATCGGCTCCGCGCGCATCAACCCCGCCGAGTCAATCCGCAGGAAACGTTCGGGCGACGTGCTGCAAATGCTCAGGGATTCCAGGCGCATGAACGCGCCAAACGGCGCGGGGCTGCGCCTGCGCAACGCCTTGTACGTCGCCCACGAATCCACTTTTTCGGGCGTGTCAGCCTCCAAGTGCGTGGTCAGGCACACCTCGTAGGAGTTCCCGTCGTGAATTTCGGCCTGCGCCGCCGCGATCATGTCCTTGTAGCGCCGCTCGCCGTCCCGCGCCGTGAACCGGGGGGCTTCGGTGCTGCCTTCCCGGCCGGGGTCCGATGGCGGACGCCCGGGTTGCGCTGCACGCACGGCGGCACTGACCGTGGCAAGGAAGTCCGCCGCTTCATTGCCCGAGTTGGGGTGGTGGGCGGCGCTAAGCGTCAGGACGTACAGGCACTGTTCCTGGTGGTCGAGCACCACTGCTTGGCCAGCAAACAGCAGCGCCGCGGCGGGCAGGATCGCCGCCTGGTTTGCCGCCCGGGATGCAGGTTTCGCGGCTGCACCGCCGGTCTCGGCCTTGAGTTCGTAGCCAAGGTAGCCGAGCCAGCCAAGGGTGAAGTCGCCGGGGTAGTACGCAGGGGCCCTGACGGCCCTGCGGCCCCACACCGCATCAAGCCAGCGGAAGAACGGTCCGCGGATGCGGGTCGTGACCTGTCCGGCGGTCACTGTCGTCACGCCGTTGTCGTGGCGTGCGAGTTGCCCGAATATCCCGGAGTCGTCGGCCATGATGGAGAACCGTGACCGGGCTGCGGAAGCGCCTGCCTGCGCTGAGGGAGTTTCGGCAATGGAGCTGTCGAGCCACACGGCATGTGCGCTGTTGCCATACAGGGTGTTGAAAAGTTCCTCCGCGGGAGGCAGCCCGTCGATGCGGACGGCGGAAAATTCAAGTCCTCGGCGCCTGGCCAGTTCCGGGCCCAGTACGTGTTCGAGGGCAGGGTGCTGCGTGAGTGCATCAAGGACAAACTCCGGGGCATTGGCCACGCCATGGGTGCCGTCAACGATGATGTCGGCCAGGGCGGCCGCGGCGCTGCTGGCGTTCGGATGTTCAGTTCCCTCGCCGGCGTCCTCACCGAGCAGGCGTTCTTCCTGGTCGGCCCATCTGTCCCAGAACGGAGCGAAGGTGTCGCCGTCACGCTCCAGCGCGCGGCGCTTGCGGGTCCGGGCAGGCGCATCGACCCAGATCACGGCGTCGAGGAAGCTGGCAGCCCTGCCATGGGACGAGCCGACCCCTTCCACGAGCACCACCTCTGCCGCCTCGGTGGTCCGGGAGGCGCCGTCGTTCTCGGCTGTCCAATCCCAGGACGTCCAGGTGGCGGGAAGTCCCTTGTGCAGCGGGCGCAGGACCGAATCGATGTACCGTTCGATGCCACCGGCCAGGCCGTCCCAGCCGGGGTAAATGTCCTCGAGGTGGAACAACGACACGGTGCGGTGGCGTCGGAGCAGCGCCGCCAGCTCCACCGCGACGGTTGTTTTGCCCGCGCCCGAGCGGCCGTCAACGGCGATGATGATGGGCCTAGCCACGGGCGTGCGCCAAAATGCCGGGGATGGCTGCGTCGATCAGGTCCCAACTGACCTCAAAATCCTTGGCGTTGCCGTACCAGGGGTCGTAAATGCCCTGTTGTTCGGGGCTCCCGCCGGCCGCATCGGGGTCGAAGGAGCGCAGCATGCGGACCTTGGCTGCACCCGCAGCGTCCGGCGCCAGGGCGCGCAGGGCGTCATAGTGCTCGGTGTCCAGTGCAAGGATGAGGTCGCGCTCGGCGTACCAGCTGGAGTTGAACTGGCGGGCGGCGTGGCCGTTGACGGCAATGCCGTGGCGCGCAAGGACGGCCTTCGCCCGCGGGTCGATCGGGTTGCCGACTTCCCATGCCGTTGTTCCGGCGGAGTCGACCACCACCTCCAGGCCAGCTTCCTGCGCGGCGCTTGCCAACATGAATTCGGCCATGGGGGAGCGGCAGATATTGCCCGTGCAAACGGTAATGATCCGGTAGGGGTTGGTCATTGAACCAGTGTATCGGCGTCAGCGAAAGGGGGCTGGGCGGCTACACCAGCGCCAACAGGATGCCCACAGCAATGAACAGGATGCCGAAGATCCGGTTGAGGATCAGCTGCCCGCGCTCGCTGGTTGTCAGGTGTTTGAGCTGCTTGGCGCCCGCGGCGAAGATGAACCACATGACGATGATGTCGATGACCACCACGGTGGCTGTCAGGATGATGTACTGCGGCAGCAGCGGCTGATCTGGCCGGATGAACTGGGGCATGAACGCCAGGAAGAAGACAATCGCCTTGGGGTTGAGCAGGTTCACCCACAGGCCGCGGCGGAACATCGAGAAGCCGGATTCGACGGCGCCCGGTGCATCCCCGCCGTCGTCCTCCTCGGCCTTGGCGGCCAGCTTCCGGATGCCCAGGTACACCAGGTAGGCGGCGCCAACGTAGCGGATCAGGTGGAACAGGAACGGCGAACTGGAGACGAGGATGCCCACGCCGGCCGCGACGATGATGACGTGGACAACCAGTGCCAGCTGCTGGCCAAGGATGCCCCAGAAGGATCGCCGGAACCCTGAAGCCAGGGCGTTGGACATGGTGTTGATGGCGCCTGCACCGGGGGTCAGGGAGATCATGGCGCCGGCGCCGGCAAGGGCGAGCCAAAGAGAAAATTCCACCCGCCCAGCCTACGGGTCGGATGCTTCCCTCCGACGGTCGTGTTCACGTTTCGGACGGCGCCGGGCCTGCCGTGTTCAGGAGCGCGCGCTCCAGCCGCCTGTCGGTCACGAGCCAAAGCGCCGCAACGAGGGCGTAGGCCGCCAATCCAAGCAGGGGTGATATGAACGTCAGCGCGCACCCGCAGGGAGCCTCACGCCGGTTCTTGTCCATGTGGACTCCTTGACTGGTGGGCCGGTTTACGCCCGGGTGATGATCTCCGCGTTGGGCATGCTGAACCAGCCGTCCTCCGATGCGCCCCATGACCGCCAACCCGCCGAGATCCGCTCCAGTTCCGCGGTGTCCGCCAATCCGTAAGCCACGGCCTGCTCGGCAAACGCCGAACCCACTGTCCGCTCGGCCCAGACCCCGGACAGCCACGCCCGCTGCTCCGCCGTCGCGTACAGCCAGTTGGCGCTCGACGGCGTGATGTCGGTGAATCCCGCAGCCCGCGCCCAGTGGACCAGCCGCCGGCCCGCATCCGGTTCAGCCTGATTGTGCCGGGCGACCTGCTGGTACAGGGCCATCCATTCATCGAGTTCGGGCAGTTCCGGGTACCAGAACATGCCGTGAAAGTCGGCATCTCGCACCGCGACGATGCCACCTGGCTTGGCCACACGCCGCATTTCCTGCAGGGCGTTCACCGGGTCGGTCAGGTGCTGCAGGACCTGGTGGGCGTGGACAACATCGAAGGTATCGGCGGGGAAATCGAGGTTGTAGATGTCGCCAGTGTCAAAGGTGAGGTTCTGCAGGTGCGCGCCGGCGGCCAGGGCGGTGGCGGAGGCGACAACCTCGGGTGAGCGGTCAAGGCCCAGCACCTCGCCGGGTGCCACCAGCCGGGCGAAATCGGTGGTGATGGTTCCGGGCCCGGCGCCCACATCAAGGACCCGGAGCCCGTGCCTGAGGTGCGGAACCAGGTACGCCGCGGAGTTTTCCGCCGTCCGCGATGTGTGCGACCGCAGCACGCTCTCACTGTGGCCGTGTGTGTAGACATCCTGGTGGGACCCGCTGGATTGCTCGCTCATACAAGGGAGCGTACGCCCGACGCCGCGCGCCGGCGGCTTCATGACCACGATTTGGTCATCCGCTGGTGAAATATCACCCGCGGATGTCCGTTTCGACAGCGGATCTCGACGGAGGGTTGTGGAGGACCGGCGACGTGCGTGTTCGCCAAAAGTGAAAGTTGAGTCTGATGCGCTCAACTTGGCTTGACAAGGATCCGAGGCTGAGTAAAGTTGAGTGCAGAACGCTCAATACCGCTGGTTGAGCGAAACCGCACCCCACCGGGGAAGTGGAGAAGTTTAGGCAGCGGCTCATGAAAGGGAACCACACTTATGTCACGTGCTGTAGGTATTGACCTCGGAACCACCAACTCTGTTGTATCCGTCCTGGAAGGCGGCGAGCCCACTGTCATCGCCAACGCCGAAGGCGGCCGCACCACCCCGTCAGTTGTTGCCTTCTCCAAGTCCGGTGAAGTCCTCGTAGGTGAAATCGCCAAGCGCCAGGCAGTCAACAACATCGACCGCACCATCGCCTCCGTCAAGCGCCACATGGGCACCGACTGGACTGTCGCCATCGACGAGAAGAAGTACACGGCGCAGGAAATTTCCGCTCGCATCCTGATGAAGCTCAAGAACGACGCCGAAGCGTACCTTGGCGAAAAGGTCACCGACGCCGTCGTCACCGTGCCGGCCTACTTCAACGATGCTGAGCGCCAGGCCACGAAGGAAGCCGGCGAAATTGCCGGCCTGAACGTGCTGCGCATTGTCAACGAGCCCACAGCCGCTGCCTTGGCCTATGGTTTGGACAAGGGCAAGGAAGACGAACTTATCCTGGTCTTCGACTTGGGTGGCGGAACGTTCGACGTTTCCCTGCTCGAAGTTGGCAAGGATGAAGACGAATTCTCCACCATCCAGGTTCGCGCAACCTATGGCGACAACCGCCTCGGCGGCGACGACTGGGACCAGAGGATCGTTGACTTCCTGCTGAACCAGCTCAAGGTCAAGGGTATTGACCTGTCCAAGGACAAGATCGCCCTGCAGCGCCTGAAGGAATCTGCTGAACAGGCCAAGAAGGAACTCTCCTCCTCCTCCAGCACCAACATCTCACTGCAGTACCTCTCGGTGACCGCTGATGGTCCGGTGCACCTAGACGAGCAGCTGACCCGTGCCAAGCTCCAGGACCTGACCAAGGACTTGCTCGAGCGCACCAAGAAGCCGTTCAACGACGTCATCAAGGAAGCCGGCATCAAGGTTTCCGACATCGATCACATTGTGCTCGTCGGTGGCTCAACGCGTATGCCGGCCGTCGTGGAACTGGTCAAGGAATTGGCTGGCGGGAAGGAGCCCAACAAGGGCGTCAACCCGGATGAGGTCGTGGCCGTTGGTGCCGCACTGCAGGCAGGCGTCTTGAAGGGTGAGCGCAAGGACGTTCTGCTCATCGACGTCACGCCGCTGTCCCTGGGCATTGAGACCAAGGGTGGGGTGATGACCAACCTGATCGAGCGCAACACGGCCATCCCGACCAAGCGCAGCGAGACCTTCACCACCGCCGATGACAACCAGCCGTCGGTGGCCATCCAGGTCTTCCAGGGTGAGCGTCAGTTCACCCGCGACAACAAGCCGCTGGGCACGTTCGAGCTGACCGGCATCGCCCCGGCCCCGCGCGGCGTCCCGCAGGTTGAGGTCACCTTCGACATCGACGCCAACGGCATCGTGCACGTCTCCGCCAAGGACAAGGGCACCGGTGTTGAGCAGTCAATGACCATCACGGGCGGCTCCTCGCTGTCCAAGGATGACATTGAGCGCATGGTCCGCGAAGCCGAAGAGCATGCTGCAGAGGACAAGGAACGCCGCGAGGCAGCCGATCTGCGCAACTCCGCAGAGCAGCTGCACTACTCGGTGGACAAGGTTCTTGCCGATAACGATGACAAGCTCTCCGACGAGGTCAAGAACCCGGTCAAGGAAGACGTCACCGCGCTCAAGACCGCCCTGGCCGGCGACGATGACGCAGCCGTAAAGACCGCGTTTGAGAAGCTGCAGGCTTCGCAGTCATCCTTGGGTGAGGCCATCTACGCCGCCGCTCAGGCTGAGGGTGCAACGGCCGACGCCGGTGCCTCCTCGGAGGGTGCACCATCGGAGGCTGGCGCTGACGAGGACATTGTTGACGCCGAGATCATCGACGAAGACGAAAAGAAGTAACCATGGCTGAGTCCGTAAACCCCGAAGAGGTTCCCGAAAACGGAGCCCCCGAAGGCGACGCACTGTCCCAGGCCGAAGAGATCCTCAACGGTGTTGAGGTTCCGGCCGAGGAGGCCGTGGCGCCGAGTGCCAGTGATGAGGCTGCGGAGCTGAAGAACGATCTTCTCCGTTTGCAGGCCGAGTACGTCAACTACCGCAAGCGCGTTGAGCGCGACCGGGCAGTTGCCGGCCAGATGGCAGTCATCGGCGTGCTGAACTCGGTGCTGCCAGTCATGGACGACATCGACGCGGCACGCGCCCACGGCGACCTGGTCGATGGCCCGTTTGCGGCCATCGCCACGAAGTTGGAAACAGTGTTGAGCACCTATGGCTTGGTGAAGATTGACGCCGTTGGCGTCCCATTCGACCCCACTGTCCACGAGGCACTGATCCAGCAGCCCGGCGCCGATATCGAGGTTGACACCGTCAGCCAGGTCCTGCGCAACGGTTACAAGTCCGGTGAGCGCATTCTGCGCGCCGCTCAGGTGATCGTGGCAGTACCGGAAATATAATCCTCGGGCGCCCGACGCCCTCCCGGGCTGAATCCGCTGGCGCGGATTCAGCCCGGGGTCCCTTGGGCGCGGAGGCCCAACAGCAGTTCCTACAAACTTTTAGAAGGGAGGCGTCTTGGCAAGTCAGGACTGGGCAGAAAAGGACTTCTACAAAATTCTCGGTGTGGCCAAAGATGCATCGGACGCCGACATCAAAAAGGCATACCGGAAGTTGGCACGGAAGCACCACCCGGACACCAACTCTGGTGATCCCGCCGCGGAAAAGATTTTCAAGGACGTCTCCGAAGCGTACTCGGTGCTCTCCAACAAGGAAGACCGCGAGCAGTACGACGCCATCAGGGCCATGGGCGGCGGCGCCCGTTTCAGTGCCGGTGGCGGCGGACACAACGGCGGCGGCGGCTTCGAGGACGTCTTCGGTGACCTCTTCGGCGGCGGCCGCGGAGCCACCCGCGGCAATCAAGGGTTCGGCGGCGGCTCCGGCGGCCTGCCACCGGAGTTCGCAGACCTCTTCGGAGGTGGCGGCGGTGGCTTTGGCGGCGGAGGCGGCTTCAGGCCAACACCGACCAGGGGTGCCGATCGCACAGCGAGCACCAGCATTTCCTTTGCCGGCTCCATCCACGGAACCAAGATTGTGCTTCGTGAACCCAATGGCGACACGATCGACGTGCGGATTCCCGCCGGCATCAAGGACGGGCAAAAGGTCCGTGTCAAGGGCAAGGGCCAGCCTGGTGCTGCGGGCCCCGGCGACTTGATGGTCACCGTGAACGTCAAGCCGCACGGCTTCTTCGTCCGCGACGGCAACGACATCCGCATCCACGTCCCCGTGACGTTCCCCGAGGCCGCACTCGGCGCCGACATCAGCGTCCCCACGCTGACAGGTGACACCGTGCGGGTCAGGGTTCCCGCGGGTACTCCGTCGGGGCGGACCTTGCGCGTCAAGGGTGCCGGAGTGAAGAGCAAGAAGGGCGACGGCGACCTGCTGGTCACGATTGACGTGGCAGTTCCGCAGAAGCTCAGCAAGGAAGCCGAGGAGGCTGTGCGCGCGTTTGCGGCGACCACCGCCGACGGCAACCCCCGCGAGGCGCTGAAAGACAAAGCCAAACTGTAATCCCGGCTCTCCCGGAGCTCGCAAGTCCCCGGCACCTTGGGGCCGGGGACTCGCGTTCCGGGCCCCATTGTTCTGCCTGGAAAGGAGGTCACCATGAATGTTGACCCGTACGCGCCTATCTTTGTGATCTCCGTGGCCGCCAAGTTGGCGGACATGCATCCGCAGACGCTGCGCCAGTACGACCGTTTGGGCATTGTCATGCCAACAAGGGCTCCGGGCAGGGCGCGGCGCTACTCCCAGCACGATGTGGACATGCTCCGCGAGGTGCAGCGGCTGTCCCAGTCGGGGGTGTCGCTGGAGGGCATCCGGCGCATCATGCAACTGGAAAACCAGGTCGAGTTGCTGCGCTCGAAGGTGCTTGAACTCAACGAACAGCTCGAGGCCGTGACGGCGGAGATGCAGTCGAGGCCTCCCCGTTCGGGCAACCGTGTTTTTGCTGCCGGTCTGACCGGCGGCGACATCGTTGCCCTGGCCCGCGGCCAGCGTCCGCGCCCACGCAGCCAGGCCGTCGTCGTCTGGCGCCCGCAGCGCTGACCGGCCCTTCCCGCGAACTAGCCCGCAGTAGTCTAACCCGCAGTAGTCCCGGCCCGCTCCCCAATCTCCTTCCTGGAACGGGGCCCTCGCGGGCGTGGCCCCCGAAAATTTTGCCGCTGTTGGCGAGGGTTGGACGCCGCCCTCGGCAGGCCGGATTGGGCCATCCGGCGCATCGGATATTGTGGTGTCGTGTGCTCGAGCAGCGCCTGGCAGAGGTATTCATCGTTCCGGCTCCCAATGCAGAAGAATTGCAAAGCCGTGGAGCAAGAGGCTGAATCTACCTCAGCAAGTGAGGACCAGGGAAGGCCTAAAATGAAACGCGTGACCATCACGGACATCGCAAAGCTGGCCGGAGTTTCTCCAGGTGCGGTGTCATTCGCCCTGAACGGCCGGCCCGGCGTCAGCGAGCAGACCCGCCGGCGCATCCTCAGCATCGCCGCGGAGCATCAGTGGGTGCCCAGCTCCGCCGCCCGCGCGCTTGTCGGTTCGCGGGCTGGCGTGATCGGCTTCGCCGTGAACCGCTCGGCCAGCACACTGGGCACGCAGGCTTTCTTCACGGACCTCATCGCCGGTATGCAGTCGGTTCTGGCCGAATACCGCATCGCGATCCATGTGGTGCTCGTCAGCTCGATCGAGGAAGAGGTGGGCACCTACCGCCACTGGCGTGGTGCCCACCAGGTCGACGGCGTGATCGTGATCGATCCGCGCGATGAGGACCCCCGGCTCACCGCCCTGCGGGAGATGGAACTGCCCGCCGTCGTCATCGGAAGCCACACGTCCGAGCCCGGGCAACCCGCCACAATCCTCCTTGATGACAGCCAGGTGGCCCACACCCTCTTCGACTATCTGGCCACCCTGGGCCACCGCTCGATCGCCTTCGTGGCGGGCCCGGCTGAGTTTCAGCACACACGGATGCGCATGGATGTCCTCGCGGCCCTGAGCGGGCAGGGCGTCAGCGGTGAAGTGATTTCCACTGATTTCTCGCCCGCGGCGGCGGCGTCGACCATGCGTCGTCTCCTCAGCCGGGCGGAGCGGCCCACTGCGGTGGTCTTTGACAATGAGATGATGGCGATCGCCGGGCTTCGCGCCGCGCAGGAAATGCGCCTTTCCGTACCGCAGGATCTTTCAATCGCCTCGTTCGACGACTCGGTCGTCGCCGGCCTCGTACGTCCCTCCATCACGTGCATCACCCGCGACACCTTCGGGCTCGGGGCTGATGCCGCCAACTTCCTGCGCGAACAGATCGATGCGGCCCAGGTGCTGCCGGATCGGATCGGTGCCCTGCCGCAGCTCACAGTCCGCGAGAGCACAGCCGGCCCAAGCTGACGAGATAGGGCAGTGGGGGGCCGCGCTGATCCGAGGCGCCCCACTGTCCGGGCCATTCCCCGATCAGGGCGAGACGATCGTGTTCTGGGAGGAATACTCGATCCCGCCGGTCACGGCCGGCCTGAGAAGTTCGGTGATCCCGCGCGCGGCGAGGACTTCGGGCCGCCGCGCATCAAGGGATGTCACCATGGCCGGGTTGGCGCCAGCCGTGCAGGCATCCACCCACGCCTGGAAGATTGCACCACCGGGACTCATCGCGCCTCGGCTGACCGGTGTCTCGTTCTCATCCACTTCAACCACAATTCCAAGCGGGCGTGTTGGCAGGGTCCTGCGTTCGCGCAGTTCGGGGATGAGCTCGGCGAAGCGGCGCCCGATTGGCTTGATGCTGTTGTCCTGGTCCACGAGTCCGAGCGTGTACTCGAGCTCGGGGAAGTCCGCCATCTTGCGGCTGACGTCGTGCGAGCACCACCAGGTGACGCCCCAGAGGTTATCGGTCCGCGCTGCGGAGCGCAGGGTTGCTTCCAGGAAGTCAGGCGTCTCTTCCGGGGTGAGGCAGTTCGACGGCGCCCCGACCTCCTGCAGCCAGATCGCACGGTTCGGATCCGTGGCGAAGCCGCGGGCGAGTTCGATCATGTATTCGGCGTGGCGATCGGAGGCGATGGAGCGGCCACCGTACCGCTGCGCGGTGCCGTTGAAGATCCACGAGTGCACGGTGCTCATGGCGCCCAGCCTTGAGGCGTGCACGGGGGTGAAGCCGTGCCCGTCCATGTACCAGGCGGCGTCGTACTCGCTGTGCACGTGCCCCTGGTTCGGCGCGGCCGCCTGGGCCGCCTCGAGCAGTGTGGTGATCCAGTTGGCGGCCTCATCCGGGGTCACCGGCCACGGCGAGGGATGGTTCTGCGCCGAGAACTGGTTTGTCTCGTTGCCCAGTGTGAAGCCGAGGAAGTTCGGGGCGTTACCCAGATGTTCGCCGAGCCGGGTCACCAGATCCACCTGGCCGCTGAGGGCCTCCGGGTGGGTAAACATGTTCTTGTTGTGCCAGGTTTGCAGCCACGGGGGGACGAAGTCGAAGCTGGACAGGTGCCCCTGGATGACATCGACGCTCGCATCCATGCCAAACTCGGCGGCAACATCCACCACGGCGCGGACGTCAGCAAGTGCCTTTTCCCTGATCAGTGTGCGGTTTGGCTGGAGCAGCGTCCACAGGGGCATGACGCGCACATGGTCAAGGCCGATCTCAGCCAGCCCCGCGAAGTCGCGCCGTACGTCGTCGAGGTTTAGTTCCATCCACGCATGCATCCAGTCGGTGGCGGGCGTGTAGTTCGCGCCGAAGCGCAGCGGGGTGGTGAGGCGGGTCATCGCATTCCTTCTGGAGGCACTGGTGCCGAACGGTCCCATGAGGTTCTGGACCATTCGGGTGCGGGCAGGCAAACTACGCCAACTATATCGTTTTAGTAATGCGTAGTGATAGACGTCTCGCGCCGAAGTTCCGGCTCTTGTCTTCGACGAAGGGGCCCACCCATGCCGTTTGCTGCGGGCCAGTTTTTAGCAGGTCAGTCGCGGAAGAGGCCCGCCAGGTCGGTCGCCGTGAGTGCGCCGCCCGACAGCGAGTCCCCACTCATCACGTCGGAGAACAGCTGCGACTTCTTGGCCTTGAGCGCCATGACCTTTTCCTCGATGGTGTCCTTGGCAACCAATCGGTACACCATGACATTTTTCTTCTGGCCAATGCGGTGCGTGCGGTCCACGGCCTGCGCCTCGGACGCCGGGTTCCACCACGGGTCAAGAATGAATACGTAGTCGGCCTCCGTCAGGTTCAGCCCGAACCCGCCAGCCTTGAGGCTGATCAGGAACAGCGGGGCGTCGCCGGTCTTGAACTCATCCACGACGGCGGACCTGTTCCGGGTGCCACCGTCAAGGTAGGTGAAGTCAATGCCCTCGGCAATGAGGCGGTCGCGCACCTTGCCAAGGAAGCCCGTGAACTGGCTGAAGATCAGGGCCCTGTGGCCCTCCTTCACCACGTCCTCAAGCTGTTCAAACAAGACATCCAGCTTCGAGGAGCGAACCCCTGCCTGGGTCTCGTCGACCAGCGAGACGTCCAGGCTGAGCTGGCGCAGCAGCGTCAGCGACTGGAAGATGGTGAAGCGGTTCTTGTTTACGTCCTCCAACAGGCCAAGGATCTTGGCGCGTTCACGCTGCAGGTGTGTCTGGTAGATCTTTTGGTGGCGCGGGTTCAGTTCCACTTCCAGGATTTGTTCCTGCTTGGCGGGGAGGTCCGCGATGACTTGTTCCTTGGTGCGGCGCAGCATGAGCGGCTTCACCCGGGCCCGCAGTTTTGCCAGCAGCTCGGAGTCGGCGTTCTTTTCAATGGGGCGCTGGTAGAACTCGGCAAAACGCTTGGGGCTGGGGAACAGTCCCGGAGCCACGATGGACAGCAGGGCCCACAGTTCCATGAGGTTGTTTTCCATGGGCGTACCCGTGACGGCCAGCTTGAACGGCGCCTTCAGCTTGCGGGCGCACTGGTAGGCCTTTGACTGGTGGTTCTTCACGAACTGGGCCTCATCCAGGATCAGTCCGGCGAATGGCTGGACCCCGTACTCGGCAAAATCGATGCGGAACAGGGCGTAGGAGGTGATGACAATGTCGGCACCGGCAAAAAAGGCTGCGGCGTTCAGGCCGCTCTTGGCGAAGGTTTCCGAAACCGTGACAACCTTCAGTCCCGGCGCAAACTTGATGCTTTCACTGGCCCAGTTGCCCACCACCGAGGTGGGTGCGACCACAAGGAAGGGGTGGTTGCCCGAACCGGACCCGGAGCCAACACTGTCCCCCGTGCCTGCCTCGGCAGCCGCATCGGTGCCAATGCCGGCAGCCGCGTCGGCCTTGACCTGGCACATCAGCGCCAGCGTCTGGACTGTCTTGCCCAGGCCCATGTCATCGGCGAGCACGCCGCCGAGCCCGTAGCTGTACAAAAAGTGCAGCCAGTTGAAGCCCTCGAGCTGGTAGGGGCGCAGTGTCGCATTCAGCCCGGCGGGGGCAGGCAGCGGAACGGGAGGTCCGCCGTCGAGCAGTCCGGAAATGGCCGTGCGCCAGGCCTGCGCCTGTTCATCGACGATGCCCAGCTGGGCCAGCTCGTCCCACAGGCCGGCCTGGAAGCGGCTGATGCGCAGCTCGCCGTCCTTGTTGTCGTTGAGGCTGCGGGCCTCCTCAATCAGGGCGCGCAGCTGGTGCAGTTCGGGGCGGTCGAGTGAGAAGTAGGCGCCGCTGGGCAGCAGCATGCGCGAGTTCCCGGCGGCCAGGGCCGAGAACACCGCGGCGAAGGAGACGAACTGGCCCTCGAGCGTGATGACGATGCCCAGGTCAAACCAGTCGCGCTCGTCGGTGGCCTTGGTCGAAATGGTGACGATGGGGGCCTCGGTGACCTCCCTGTAGCTGGCGATGTCGCCGCTCGTGTCCACCTCAACCCCGTGCAGGGACGCCAGCCTGGGGAGCACGGTTTCGGTGAACGTGAGCGTGTCAAGGCCCGAGAGTGATGCGGAACCGGCAAGTGAGGGCTCGCCCCAGGCGTGGTTTGCGGCCACACCCATGGCTGTGATGTCCTCCCACGGTTTCCCGACGCTGGCGATCAGCCGAGCCTCGGCACCGGTGTCGCGCACCGCGTGCTCGCCCAGCTCAGGCCACAGCGGCAGCGAGGTGACCCGGCTGCCCGCCGGGTAGTGCCATTCCCAGTGCAGGCGCACGGTGTGGTCGCTGCCGTACGCCGCGAGCAGTGACAGCGTCGGCTCCACATAGGCCGGAAGCTCCACCGAGTGGTCGGCTGAAACCACCGGCGCGGCCTGCTTCAGCTGCGGATAAAACTGGGTGAGGAACTTCTCCCGCGCCTGCTCCGGGACGTGGACAGTCTCCTTGCGCAGCGCAAAATCGAGCATTTGTGTCGAGGCGTCGGCCGGCAGGGGGGCCAGGGTGATGTTTCCACTCACGACGGCGTTGCGTCCGGCGGCGGCGTTCCCTGCGGTCGCGCCGGGGGCGGCCTGATCGCTGAAAAAAAGCCCGCTGACGGGGTTGCCGATCCTGCCCAGGACCTCCGCGTCGATGGTGATGCCCTCCACCTCAACTAGGGGTCCGACGTCGAGGCCGCCCGATTCGGCCTGGGTCACGTCGAGTTGGAGGGTGGCTTCCGCGCCGGCAATCCTGACAGGGTCGCCGCTGCCTGACTGGATGAGCGCAATGCCGTTCTTGTGTGCACCGGCGAACAGCTGCCAGAGGTTGCGGCCTGCAAAGTCGTTCAGGGACAGCCACGCGCCGGCATTTCCGTGGTTGTATTGACGCGGACTGTGTGAGGAAAGGAATTCACTGAGCCATTCAAGCTGGGTGCGGTCGTGGGCGCCGCCGTAGTTCAGATAGCCAAGGGTTGCCCAGCTGACGCCTGTCTTGACCCATTTTCCGCGCGACCCCATGACCACGGGGCGGACGTTAAGGACAGGTTCGGAGGGAACAGTGCTCCCGCGGCCGCGATAGGAAAAGCGCGGCGGCGGGACATGAAGCTCAAATTGCAAGGCAAGGGCCGGGGTGTCGTGGCTGGGTGCCGCCGTGGTTGGCGGGAGCAGGGCCGACAGGGCAGCTTCCCATGAATCGACATCCGGCGCTCCGGGGGTGTTGGCCGGTGTCGCAGCAGCGGACTTGCCATCCTTGGCCTTGGCCAGCAGCGTCTCGAGGAACGTTGGTTCCCGGGGGGCCTCTTCGGGGACAAAAAAGTCGGTGAATGCCGGGTCTTCCTCGGCTGCGGCGATCAGGGCCACCACGTGCTTGCAGTTTTGCCGGACGGGGCAGTTGCAAATGCCCACACGGCAGCTGAGAACGCCGTCGTGCCCGCGGACAAGCTTGGCGGTTGAACGGTAGAGGCTGGTTCCTTCGACGGTGCCCGAGAGCAGCCCAGTCGCCGGTTCCAGGGTGATCGAATCAACCCGGCCCTGCGCGGCATAGGTGCGGCCGGCAGCTATGGACTTGTCGGTGAACTCGGCGATCCGCGTGAGAAGGTGCGAATCAGCGGAGGAATACGTCACAGAAGGATCTACCTAACGTAAGTGTGCGGCCACGGGAAAACCCCATCCAATCAATCTTAGGCGTGATTGGCCTGCCGAAGTACCTTCTTGACGTTAGATGGACCCATCCGAGACTACGCCACTGGCAACGTTGCCAGCAGTGGGCTCCTTGCGCACCTGGGTTTTCACGAAGAACACTGTGAAGACCATGGCGATGATGGCGGTGGCGACCAGCAGGGACAACCCGATGGCGTACTTATAATTCTCGGCGCCCGGGTTGTACGTCATACCCATCACCAACGGCGGGAAGTAGCCGCCGAGACCGCCGGCGGCACTGACGATGCCGCCTACAGTTCCCATTTTGCCTTCCGGGGACAATTTGCCCACCCAAGCAAAAACGCCACCGGTGCCCAGGCCAAGTGCTGCCGCCAGAGCAATGAAGATGGGGCCCGCTTCAACGTCGGCTGCTGGTTCCAGGGCCACAAGGAAGCCCAAAATTGCCACGCCTACCAGCGAGGCAATCACTACGGGCTTGGACCCTATTTTATCTGCCAGTACGCCACCAATGGGGCGGGCGAGCACGGCAGCTAAGGCAAAACCGGCTGTTCGGGCCCCGGCTGAGCTCGGGTCAAAGGCGTAGACGTCGCGCAGATAGGTGGGCAGGTACGTTGCGAAGGAGACAAAGCCGCCAAAGACCACCGCATAGAGGAAACACAGTTTCCAGGTGACAGCCAGCTTTGAGGCCTCCATGAGCTTGGGCAGCACGGGTTCCTTGCTGGGTGCCCAATCGGGTGCGTTCTTCATGAAGAACCAGACAAGGACTGCCATGACAGCCAGCAAAAACGCAACGAGCAGGTGGGTTGGCACGTAGCCGATGGACTTCACCAAACGCGGGTTCAGGAACGCAGCCAGAGCGGTTCCGCCCATGCCGGCACCAAAGATGCCGGTGGCGAAGCCGCGTCTGGACGGTGGGTACCAGGTGCTGACAAAGGGGATGCCGACGGCAAACACCGTGCCCGCCACACCGAGCAGGAATCCGCCAATGAGGACAACCGCGAAGGAGTTCAGCGACCCTCCCCAAGCGACCAGGAGAACTGTGGGAATAGTGGCTAGCAAAACGAAGGTGAAAAGGGCGCGTCCACCGTATTTATCCGTCATGGCGCCCACCACAATGCGCCCCAACGAACCCACAAAGATCGGCATGGCCACCAGAACACCCATGGTCCCTGCGGAGAGTTCCATGGTGTGGGCGTAGTGCGTGCTCAGGGTGGCTATCATGTTCCAGGCCCAGAAGGCCACCACCGATGCGGCCGTGGCCATGACCAAGTTCGTGCTCTGGCCCTTGACTGCTGGTGGGGGAGGCGCCGGTGCGGATGTTTCTCGTGCCATGCTCTCTCCTGGGCTAGCGGTGCTGGGTGTCGCGGTCGTGGGTGCCAACGTCGGACCAGCCGTGGCGGTTTGCCACGCTGGCCCCCTTGTCCCGCGAGCGGTAAACAATGTAGGGCCGGAACAAGTAGTGCAGGGGGGCTGTGAAGGCGTGAACCAGGCGGGTGAAGGGCCACACGATAAACAGCAGCATGCCCACGACGGTGTGGATGTGGAAGGAGAAAGGTGCGGCGGCCATGGAGGCAATGTCCGGCTGGAAAATAAAGAGCGAGCGGAACCATGGCGAGACAGTGTCACGGTAGGTGAGGCCGTGTTCGTCAAAGAACACGCTGGCCAGGGTTGTCCACAAACCAAAGACGATGGCAGCAACCAACACCACATACATGAGCTTGTCATTCTTGGTGGTGGCCATGAAGACGGGCCCGGTCTTGCGGCGGCGGTAGATCAACAAGATGATCCCGCCAAGGGTGCCAACACCAGCTATGGAACCAACGAACAAGGCATTGAAGTGGTACAGGCTCTCGCTCATACCCACCGCTTCAGTCCATGACTTCGGGATCACCAGGCCAAAGAAGTGCCCGGCAATGACGGCTAGCAGCCCAAAGTGAAAGACGGGTGAGCCAATGCGCAGCAGCCTGGATTCATAGAGCTGGGAGGAGCGGGTGGTCCAGCCAAACTGGTCGAATTTGTAGCGCCAAATGGAACCGCCCACCAAGATGACAACCATGATGTACGGCAGCACACCCCACAAAAAGATGTCCATTACTCATGCTCCTTTCATGGGCAGCAGCCGCGGGTCGTACGGGTCAAGGCCCACGGATTCGGTGGGTGGGCCGAAACCTGCCATCCGCATGACGGCTTGTTCATCCGCCGGGGAGGCCCCGGGCAGCGTGTTGCACACGGCTTGCACGATCTCCGTGTGCGCCAAGTTATCCCGCAGCAACCCAAACTTGATGAGTTCAAGGCTGGGCCGGTACTGCTGCAACAGGTGCTTGCCCGAGGCCATGTCAACGGTTGCGGCGTATTCCAGCACCATGGGCAGAAAGTCAGGCAATTCACCGCGCGTGTTCACCAAGGCGTCGGAACCGCGGTACACCTTCTTAAACGCACCCAGCACCTCACCGCGGCGACGGGTGTCCCCGTCAGTCCAATAGGAAAGGTGCAGGGCGTGGCGCTTGCCCAGGTCGAATTCTTCGACGTACTGGCTCTGCAACACCATTAGGTCTTTGTGCTCGAAGGAATCAAGCACGACGGCGAACGGGGCCAGGGCTCCGGGGAACTCCCCAAGTGCCGCCCGCATCAACGGAACCCGTTCCAGCAACAGCTCATCCGGGTAGGACAGGCACCACGCCGCAGCCAGAAACGTGACCTGATCCTTGCGGCTCATGAACCGCCACCGCCTTCGAACGACTCCTCACGGTCACCCTCACGGCCCGGCTCGGTGGGGTGATGTTGCGGGAACAGCCCGGCAGGGGCGCCGTTGCCGTCCCAGTTGAGCAGGTTCACGCGCCCGCGCAGCGTGTCAGCTCCCGCTACTGAGTCGGAGGTTTGACGGTCCCGCAAGGCGTTGAACGTTTCCACGGCGACAGGTGTGGGGCGCCCGCTTGCTTCCCCGAACGGGGAGTCCCCCATGGCACCCATGCCGGGTCCGCCGTCGAAGTCCAGGGAACAGCCCATTTCCTCCAGGTCATGTGCCTGCTCGGCGTGCGCCTTGGGGATCACATAGCGTTCTTCATACTTGGCGATCGCCATCAGCCGGTACATTTCATACATGGTTTCCCCGTCCATCCCCACCGAGGCAGGAATGGATTCGTCGGGATCGCCGCCCAGGGAAATGCCGCGCATGTAGGCACGCATGGCGGCCAGCTTGAGCAGCACGCCCGTGACAAGCTCGGTGTCCCCGGCCGTGAACAGCTCCGCCAGGTACTCCACCGGAATGCGCAAGGCGTCAATGGCGCCGAATAGAACGCCCGAATCCTCCGCGTCGTGGCCCTGATCGCGGAGCAGGTCAACTATGGGAGAGAGCGGCGGGATATACCAAACCATGGGCATGGTGCGGTATTCCGGGTGCAGCGGAAGAGCCAGCTTGTACACCTTCGTCAGCGCGTACACGGGCGACTTTTGGGCCGCCTCGATCCAGTCCTCGGCGATTCCTTGCTCGCGGGCAGCCTTGATCACGGCGGGATCGTTGGGGTCCAGCAGCACGTCCATCTGTGCCTGGTACAAATCCTGCGGATCGGTGACCGATGCTGCGGCGGTGACGGCGTCGGCGTCGTACAAAAAAAGCCCCAGGTACCGCAGCCGGCCTACGCAGGTTTCAGAGCAGACGGTGGGCAGGCCCACCTCGATGCGCGGGTAGCAGAACGTGCACTTCTCGGCCTTGCCGGTCTTGTGGTTAAAGTAAATCTTCTTGTACGGGCAGCCGGTCATGCATTGGCGCCAGCCGCGGCACTGGTCCTGGTCAACCAGCACAATGCCATCCTCCACGCGCTTGTAAATGGCGCCGGAAGGGCACGAGGCCATGCAGGACGGGTTCAGGCAGTGCTCGCAAATGCGCGGCAGATAGAACATGAACGTCTGCTCAAACTCAAATTTGATCTTGTCCTCGGACTCGCGGCGCACCTTCTCCACGATCGGGTCCAGGTGGCCCATCTGCTCGGTGCCGCCCAGATCGTCATCCCAGTTGGCGCTCCACGTGATCTTCGTGTCCTTGCCGGTGATCAGGGACTTGGGCCGGGCCACAGGAAAGTCATCGCCCAAGGGCGCGTCAACGAGGGTCTTGTAGTCGTAGGTCCAGGGCTCGTAGTAGTCCTTGAGCTCGGGCTGCAGAGGGCTGGCGAAGAGGCCGAACAGCTTCTTCACGCGCCCGCCCGCCTTCAATTTCAAGCGGCCGCGCTTGTTCAGCTCCCAGCCGCCCTTCCACTTCTCCTGATCCTCATAGCGGCGCGGGTAGCCCTGTCCGGGACGGGTCTCCACATTGTTGAACCAGACGTATTCCACCCCTGCCCGGTTGGTCCAAGCCTGCTTGCACGTGACAGAGCACGTATGGCAGCCAATACATTTGTCCAAGTTCATGACCATGCCCATTTGAGCCATTACACGCATTAGTACTGCACCTCCTGGGAACGGCGCCGAATAGTGGAAACGTTGTCTCGCTGGTTTCCGGTGGGGCCAAGATAGTTGAACGCGTAGGTCAGCTGCCCGTAGGCGCCAATCAGGTGAGATGGCTTGACTAACAGCCGGGTCAGGGAGTTGTGGATGCCGCCGCGACGGCCGGTGGCTTCAGACTTGGGCACATCGATGGTGCGCTCCTGTGCATGGTAGACGTACACCACGCCCTCCGGCATGCGGTGGCTGACCACGGCGCGGGCAACGAACACGCCGTTCATGTTCACCGCCTCCACCCAATCGTTGTCCTTGACCTTGATGGACTTGGCGTCCTGCGGGCTCATCCACACCGTGGGACCGCCACGGGAGAGCGAGAGCATGAGCAGGTTGTCCTGGTATTCGGAGTGGATGGACCATTTGGAGTGTGGGGTCAGGTAGCGGACCACCACCTCCTTTTCCCCGTTGGGTCCGAACTTGGGCTCACCGAACAGGCGCTGCATGTCCAGCGGTGGCCGGTAGATCGGCAGGGCCTCGCCAATGTCGATGATCCAGTCGTGGTCAAGGAAGAAATGCATGCGTCCGGTCAGCGTGTGGAAAGGCTTGAGACGTTCGATGTTTTGGGTGAACGGTGAATAACGCCGCCCGCCCGTCTCCGAACCGGACCACTCGGGGGAGGTGATGACAGGCACCGGCCCGGCCTGGGTCATGGCGAAGGAAATGATCTTTTCCTCTGACCCTTCGGCCAGGTCCGCCAGTTTTACGCCCGTGCGCTTTTCCAATTCCTTGAAACCTGCAACGGCCAGTTGGCCGTTGCAGGTGCCGGAGAACGTCAGGATGGCCTCGGCCATTTTCGCATCAGTGTCGATGGCCGGGCGCCCGTGCGCGACGCCGCCCAACATGACACCGTTTGCCTTGGACAGGTGGTCCAGAGCTTTGTCCAGTTTGTAGTTGACGTTCTTGACGGTGAAGCCGAGTTTGTCTGCCAGCGGCCCGACGGCGGCCAGCTTGTGGGCGATGGCCGTGTAGTCGCGCTCCACCACAGTGAAGTTAGGCATGTTCGCCCCCGGCACGCCCTCGATGCCTTCCTCACGCCAGTCGCGCACAACGCCGCCGGGCTGGGCGATCTGCCCCACGGTGTCGTGGATCATGGGCACGCTCACCAGGTCCTTGCGGGTGCCCAAGTGCTTTGCCGCCTGCCGGGAGAATTCCTCGGCCAACAGGTGAAACATCTCAAAGTCAGTCTTGGTTTCCCACGGCGGGTCGATGGCGGGGGTGAAGGCGTGCACAAACGGGTGCATGTCAGTGGAGGAGAGATCGTGCTTCTCGTACCAGGTGGCTGCGGGGAACACGACGTCGGAGAGCAGCGTGGTGCTTGTCATGCGGAAGTCCGCGGACATCAGGAAGTCCAGTTTTCCTTCCGGACCCTGCTCGTGCCACGTGACGGTTTTGGGCTTCAGCGAGGCCTCGCTGTCCTGGCCCATCACGTTGTTGTGCGTTCCGAGTAAGTTGCGCAGGAAGTACTCGTTGCCCTTGGCGGAGGAACCAAACAGGTTCGAGCGCCACAGGATCAGCGTGCGCGGCCAGTTTTCGGGGGCGTCGATGTCCTCGATGGCAAGATCGAGATCCCTATTCTTCAGGGACTGTGCCACCCACGTCTTCTCATCGGGGGCCTCACCGGCGGCAACGGCCGCTATCGCTTGATCGGCGATATCCAGCGGGTTTTTATCAAAGAACGGGTAAAACGGCATCCAACCAAGACGGGCGGACTGCGCCAGGGCGTCGGCCGTGTGCATGCCGTCCAGGCTGCCCGTGGACAGGGGCGACTTCAGCGCATCCGCCGAATACCCGTCCTGGCGCCACTGGTCGGTGTGCATGTACCAGTAGCCGGTGCCGATCATGGTCCGCGGCGGACGTGACCAGTCCAGGGCGTTGGCGAGTGAGACCCAGCCGGTGAGCGGGCGCGTCTTTTCCTGGCCCACATAGTGGGCCCAGCCGCCGCCGTTGCGCCCCATGCAGCCTGTCAGCATGACAAGGGACAAAATGGCCCGGTAGGTGGTGTCGCCGTGGAACCACTGGCAGATGCCGGCACCCATGATGATCATGGAGCGGCCCTTGGATTGCTCAGCGTTGCGGGCAAATTCGCGGGCCACCCGGATGCAGGCCTGGGCGGGGACGGATGTGATCTCCTCCTGCCACGCCGGGGTGTACGGGGTGGACGTGTCGTTATAGTCCTTGGCCCAGTCGCCGGGAAGGCCGGGGCGGCCCACGCCGTATTGCGCCAGCATGAGGTCATACACCGTGGTGACCAGGTACCCGCCCACCACCGTGGTGGGGACGCCGCGGCGCAGAATGGAACCTGCCCCTGTGGGATCCTCAAAGCACGGCAGGAGGATTTCCGCCGACTCCGTGGAGACTTCAGCCAGGCTCAAGGCCGGTTCAATGCCCGTCAAATCAAGGTTCCACTTGCCCTCGCCGGTCTTTGAATAGCGGTGGCCCAGGGTCCCGTTGGGGATGATGGCAGCCCCGGAGACCTTGTCAAAGAGCATGGTCTTGAACGCGGCGTCCTCCTCGAGCTCGTTGCCGGGGACGAAGTCAGCGGTGAGGAATTTGCCGGCGTTGTACGTCCCGTCGTCGTTCTTCTCCAAGCGCACCAGGAAAGGAAGATCCGTGAACTGGCGTACGTAGTCCTGGAAGAACGGGACCTGCCGGTCCACGAAGAATTCCTTGAGCGTCACGTGCCCCATGCCCATGGCCAGGGCTGCGTCGGTGCCGGCCTGGGCGGGAAGCCATTCGTCGGCGAACTTCGTGTTGTCGGCGTAGTCGGGGCTGATGGCGATGACTTTTGTGCCGCGGTAGCGGACCTCCGTCATCCAGTGGGCGTCCGGGGTGCGGGTGACGGGGACGTTGGAACCCCACATCATCAAGTAGGTGGCATCCCACCAATCACCGGACTCCGGGACGTCCGTCTGGTCACCAAAGACCTGCGGGCTGGCCACGGGCAGGTCCGCGTACCAGTCGTAAAAGGAGGTCATGACGCCACCGATGAGCTGGATGAATCGGGTGCCGATCGTGTGGCTGACCATGGACATGGCCGGGATGGGGGAGAAGCCACAGACTCTGTCAGGTCCGTAGTTCTTGATGGTGTTCACGTGCGCGGCGGCGGCCAGTTCAAGGGCCTCAGCCCAGGATGTGCGGACGAGCCCACCCTTGCCGCGCGCGTTTTGGTACCGTTTGCGCTTTTCAGGGTCCCCCGCAACCTCGGCAAAGGCCAGGACCGGGTCCTTCAAACGGGCCTTGGCCTCTCGATACATCTCCAGCAGCACACCGCGGGCGTACGGAAAACGCACACGGGTCGGTGAGTAGGTGTACCAGGAAAAAGCGGCCCCGCGAGGACAGCCGCGGGGCTCATATTCGGGGCTGTCGGGCCCCACCGACGGGTAGTCGGTTTGCTGGGATTCCCACGTGATGATGCCGTCCTTGACATAAACCTTCCAGGAACACGATCCCGTGCAGTTCACCCCGTGGGTGGAGCGGACCACCTTGTCATGGCTCCACCTGTCGCGATAGAAAATATCGCCCTTCCGGCCGCCGTCACGGAAAACAGCCCGAGAATCCGCGCTCTCGTCCCATCGGGTGAAGAACTTCCCAAGCTTCAACATTGCATCCGACGCCGGTCCATCGATCCCGGCGACAAAAGATTCAGCAGTCATGGCCCCACCCTAGGGGCCTTCGAAGGAGTTTGCTACAGCATTTGGATTAGTCAACAAAGAGGTGCGCTAATTGTTGCCTAAATAATGCAACTTTAACTCTGTTGGGTGATTTTTGTGTCGCGGATGCGCGCCATGTGACGAAAAGGAGGGGTGGTGTCTAGTTCCGGCGGAACTCGAGGTCGAAGATGACCCGGCCGGCCTTGTGGGCCTTGTTTTCAAAGCTGGTCAGAATGCGCCCGTCAAAGCGGGGTGCCCAGCCGCCAACCATGTCCGGCTCATCGCTCTGTTCACAATCCACGCCGCTGAGCCGTGCCGCGGTGAGGGGGCTCTCTGAGCCGGCGCGCTCGCCGTCGTGCATGTTGGTGAAGTCGGCTGAGGCCGCACCCACCTCAAGTATTTGTTCGGCATAACCTGACCAGTCGGTGGCCAGCCGCCAGATGCCGCCGGGGGCAAGGACACGTGCCACGAGCGGGGCGAACGTGTCCTTGACCATGCGGCGCTTGTTGTGCTTGGTTTTGTGCCAGGGGTCAGGGAAGAATACCCAGACCTCGCTGACGGATCCGGCGGCCAGCATGCTGGAGAGGACCTCAGGGGCGTTGGCCTGGACCACGCGGACGTTTGTCAGCTCGTTGGAAACAATTTTTTGGATGGTCTGGGCCAGCCCCGGCGTGTAGACCTCAACGGCGAGGAAGTCCTTGTCGGGATTTTCCTTGGCCGCGTTGACCACGGCATCGCCCAGGCCCGAGCCGATTTCGATGACGAGGGGTGCCGTGCGGCCAAACTCGGCCTCGGCGTCGAAGGTGTACTCGGGGTGCACCGAGGTGTCTGAAATGTGGCGCGGAACATCCACGGCAAGGGTGTCCGAGTGGTCGTCCCAAGCCTGCTGGCGGCGGCCTTGCAGGCGGGTGCCGCGGCGCACGAACGACACCGGCTGCGCACGGTATGTACCTTCGGCTGCCTGGCTTCCCGGGGTGATGGGGCGTGCAGAGCCATCCAGTGTGCGGGGTGCGCGTTCGGCAACGTCCGCGGGCGCGGCTGCGTCGGTGGAAGTTTCGGGGGTTTCGGGGCCGGAAGCTGGGTTTTCGCTCATCACTGTTAAGGGTACCGGGGATTTCCTGGCAGGCCTGGTTGACAAATTCCGGCTTCAGACAGGCCGGGAAGGTGAGGTGCGGCACTTTGGCGAGGTCCGGCGTCGTGCTGCTGTTAGAATGGGGTTACTTAATGTGCTTCGTGCGCATTCTGCGTCGATGAACGCATGCAACTTGTCCCGCAGCGGTTTTGCTCAAAGCAACCCGCGGTTGACACGCTCTGGCATTGAATCGGCGAACCCGTGGTCAAAACTGATCGCGGGACGTTGAACCGCCTTACGAAAGATTCTCTCTTTACATGACAACTTTTGCTGCCCTTGGTGCGCCCAAGGAAATCGTTGCTTCACTCGCCGCTCAGGGCATTGAAGAAGCATTCCCCATTCAGGTCAAGACCCTGCCGGACACCCTGGCAGGACGCGACGTATTGGGTCGCGGCCGCACAGGCTCCGGCAAGACCATTGCCTTCGCCATCCCGCTCGTGGCCCGTCTGGCCGAGCGCGAGGCTCCCTACTTCCGCAAGCCCGGCCGCCCCATGGGCCTGGTTTTGGCGCCGACCCGCGAGCTGGCAACACAGCTGAACAACACCATCGAGCCGTTGGCCAAGGCCATGGGCCTGAACACCACAGTCATTTACGGTGGCGTGTCACAGGCCCGCCAGGAAAAGGCACTGCGCGCCGGCGTTGACATTGTCATCGCCTGCCCGGGACGCCTCGAAGACCTCATGAAGCAGCGCATCGTCTCGCTTGAAAGCGTTGAGATCACTGTCCTTGACGAGGCCGACCACATGGCCGACCTCGGCTTCCTGCCTGTCGTCAAGCGCCTGCTGGACACCACCCCCACGCAGGGCCAGCGCATGCTGTTCTCCGCCACCTTGGACAACGGCGTGGACAAGATTGTCCAGCGCTACCTCTCCAACCAGCTCACCCACTCGGTGGACGAGGCCAAGGCTGCCGTCTCCACCATGGAGCACCACGTCCTGGTGGTCAACGACCAGACCGTCAAGAAGCAGGTCATCGTTGAGCTGGCCTCGGGTGCCGGCCGCCGCATCCTGTTCATGCGCACCAAGCACCACGCACGCAAGCTTGCCAAGACCCTGACCGACGCCGGCATCCCGGCCGTGGACCTGCACGGCAACCTGTCGCAGAACGCCCGTGACCGTAACCTGGCCGAGTTCTCCACCGGCGACGTCCGCGTCCTTGTGGCCACCGACGTTGCAGCCCGCGGTGTGCACGTTGATGACATCGAGCTGGTCATCCACGTTGACCCGCCCACAGAGCATAAGGCATACCTGCACCGCTCCGGCCGCACGGCACGTGCCGGGTCCGACGGCGTTGTCGTCACCCTGACCTTGCCGGAGCAGCAGGGCGACGTCAAGAAGCTCATGCGTGCAGCAGGCGTTGACGTGAACTTCGAGCGCGTCACCACCAGCTCACCGCTCATCGCCGAGCTCGTGGGTAATGTCGCAGACAAGATTGACCCGCGCACCCGTGCGGCACTTCTTGCCGCCAAGCAGCCTGCCCAGGGCGGTGGCACCTCGACCGGCGCCAATGCACAGCGCAAGCGCGCCCGTTCCGGCGCAGCCCCCACGGCCGGTGGCCGTGGGGGTCGTGGCGGACGCGGCCGCGTTTCTTCCGATGCTTCAGAGCGTCCGGCACGTTCATCCGAGGGTCGCCCGGCCCGTTCGGGCGATTCACGTCCGGCCCGCGTCGGTGACGTGGCACGCGGCAACCGCGCAGCTTCGGCACCGCGGAACAACTCGCACAGCAACGACGCCCCTCGCGCCACATCACGCGGCGCCGGCCAGAGCGGTGCTGCCCGCACCTCGGGCCAGGGCGCAGTCTGGTCTTCCAACACTGGTGGCAACTCCGGCGGAAGCTACAACTCCAACGGGGGCGGAGCCCGCTCAGGCGGACCCCGCCGCGCATCGGCACCAGCCTCAAACCAGCGCCGCAGCCGCTAGCCTTTCCAGGATCTGACCCGCAGTTAAGGTCGAAAAACCCCGAAATTCCGGGGTCTCTCGACCACTACTGCGGGTCGGTTTCGTTTAACGGCGTCGAACTTTGGGCTGCTTCGGCTTTCGGGAGGCAAAGCGGCTCCCCGCCACTGTTGCCGCGGCCATGGTGACGAGGGCGCCCAGGACAAGCGCCGCTGGTTCGCCAGGAGCCAACAGGTTCTGCTGGATGCCAATCGTGGCGGCCGCGACGGGCACGCCCAGCTGCGATGCCGACAAAACCGCCAGCGGCAGCGGCTGCCCCAGCAGGCGCGTCAGTGCGTGGGTAGCGATGGCGCCAAGCCCCAGTGCCAGCCCAAGCAGGACCATGGGCGGATGGGCGGCGAGCTCATTCAGGTTCAACGATGCGCCCAGCCACAGGAAAAACACCGGCCCCAGGAACCCCTCGGTGAGGGCAAAAAGCTGCCGCGCCAGCCTCCGGGGCTCGCCCACCCCCGCAACGGCAAGGCCAAACGCGAACCCCGCGAGCATGATAGAGACGTGCCCCCACACTGCCAGCCCCGCCAGCGTGAACAAAATGATGAGCTGGATGCGCAACTCCAACGCGAACTTGCGGCGCTCGGACACCTTGTGGAAGCGCAGGCGGAGACCCTTTCGGTCAGCTTGGCGGAGAATGCCAAATACGACGGCGGCACCCGCCAACACCGCCAGTGAACCAAGCGCGGCCCGCCCCGCGGTTAACGGGTTCAGTGCGAGCGGCAGGGCCACAATCGCAAGGGTGTCGGCCATGGCCACCTGCGACGTCATGGCCAGCACGGAGGGACCGGAGAACCCCAGCGAACCGATGATTGGCAGGACCAGGGCTGCGGAGGACGACGTCAGCAGCACGACATAGAGCGGGGCGTGGCCGTTGCCAAAGAAGGCTGCAAGCCCGATGCCCGCGGCGGCCGCGGCCACCGCCACCACCACGAGACGCACGGCGCCGCTGCCAAGCGCCGACCGGATTTGTTTGTCCCTGATGGGCACGTGGGAGCCGGCCACAAACATGATCAGCGCAAATCCTATGTCGGCAAGGAATGTGAAGGTCGAATCGCCCGGAACCACAAGGTTCAGGCCCGTGCGGCCTATGAGAATGCCGGCAAGCAGCTCACCAATGACCACAGGGATGTGCCATTTTTGCGGCAGGGCCAACAGCGGTCCCAGCAAGGCCACCGCACAGATCATGGCCAGAAGGGGGAATGTCATGGCCGGCCCTGGCAGGTGGCGTGCAATGAACGCGGGTTCATGTGCCTATTGTGCACGGCAGGCGGGTTTTTGCCCATGGGCCGCTCGCGCAGGCACCGTGCTCGGCAAACTGTCACTGCGAACGCGGCTGCAGCTTGTGGCCGTCCGCATGCTAGGCCGTCTTTGGAGATGGGCCAGTCAACGAAGGAAGACCTGCCTGCAAGGACCAGTGCATGCAATCCCTCATCAAAATGCTCGAAGGCGTTTCTGATCTCCCTGACTTTGAGCGCCGGGAAGTTCTGGTCTAGCCGATGCAGGCCGTTGAGGTCTGGTCGCTTCCGGGTGGCGGAACGCTTTGCCCGGCTGAACCATCCGCTGGATGACGATACAGGCGACACCCCAGACACTGACCACCGTTTGTTCATGGGTAGAGCCTATGTGGGCATCCCGAGACACATCAGACGGAAAATCGCGCTGACCCCTCCGCCGCTGATGAAGGCTGCGACGTGGTGCGCTGAGTCCCGTGGCACAGTCTGGTACCTGTGCCACGGGACGTGCTAGGCGCGTGACCGAAGGACGGTCACTGAGCGGTCCCGAACGATCAGGGATGTTGCCGACTGTTCCACGTGCTGGTCCGGGTCGGTCGAGAGTGCCAGCTCCCATTCCTGCGCAGGCGCTGCCGGGAGGGTGAATTCGACGCCGTTTTCGGCGGCGTTGAACAGCACGGCAAACGCGTCGGCCTCCTTGTGCGCCAAAAGGAACGCGATGGCACGGTGGTCCTCGGCCCAGTCCTCTTCCGCGAAATTCTCGGCATCGGCCCGCAGCACCCGGACGGAGTCAGCACTGCCGGTTTCGGGATCCTGACGGAACCAGTCCGGGCGCAGTGCGGGGTTTTCGCGCCGAAGCGTGATCAGCTGCGTGGTGAACTCCAGCAGCCCGGTGTCTACCTTGTTCCAGTCGAACCAGGAGATCTCATCGTCCTGGCAGTAGGCGTTGTTGTTTCCCCCCTGGCTGCGGCCCATTTCGTCCCCGCCCAGAATCATGGGCACACCGGTGGACAGCGCCAGGGTGGCCAGGAAGTTCCGTCGCTGCCGGTCACGTAGCTCATTGACGGCGGGGTCATCGGTGGGTCCTTCAACGCCGTGGTTGGCAGAGCGGTTGTCGCTCTCGCCGTCGTTGTTGTCCTCACCGTTGGCTTCATTGTGCTTCTCCGCATATGCGGTGAGGTCCGCCAGGGTAAATCCGTCGTGCGCGGTGGTGAAGTTGACGCTGGATACCGGGGCGCGGCGGCTGCCTTCGTAGATGTCCGGGCTGCCGAGGAAGCGTTGGGCGAAGTCGCCGAGCACGTTCTCCCCGCCGTGCCAGAAATCGCGGACATCGTCGCGGAACTTGCCGTTCCACTCGGACCAGTCCGCTGGGAAACCGCCCACCTGGTAGCCCGCGGTGTCCCACGGCTCGGCGATCATCTTGACCGGGGCAAGGACCGGGTCCTGCTGGATCAGGGTCAGGAAGGCGCTGTGCAGTTCGGCGTTGCCGTCCTGCCGGGTCAGTGTAGTGGCCAGGTCGAAGCGGAAACCGTCAACGCGCATTTCGGTCACCCAGTAGCGCAGCGAGTCCATCATGAGGCCCAGCGCTGCGGGGTGGCCCACGTTGAGGCTGTTGCCCGTGCCCGTCGTGTCGAAATATGCCGACTCTTCGCCTTCAACCAGACGGTAGTAGGCGGCATTGTCGATGCCCTTCAGGGACAGCGTCGGGCCCATGTGGTTGCCCTCTGCGGTGTGGTTGTAGACGACGTCGAGGATGACCTCAAGCCCGGCCGCGTGGAGAGCCTTGACCATGGCCTTGAATTCGGCGACCTGGCCGCCGCCATCGCCGGCCGAGCTGTAGTCACCGTGCGGGGCGAAGAAGCCGATGCTGTTGTAGCCCCAATAGTTCCGCAGGCCCTTTTCCTCCAGGTGGCTGTCTTGGACGAACTGGTGCACCGGAAGCAGTTCGACGGCGGTGACCCCTAGATCGGTGAGGTGCTTGATGGCCGCCGGATGCGCCAGTCCGGCATAAGTGCCGCGGATCTCTTCGGGCACGTCGGGGTGCTGCTGGGTGAAACCCTTGACATGGACTTCGTAAATGACAGTCTCAGCCAGCGGAACGCGCGGAGCAACATCGGGGGAGCCAGCATCCCAGTCGAAGGATGGGTCGGTGACAATGCATCGGGGCGTCGAGGGCGCGGAATCTGTTGCATCCAAGGTGGCCGGATCGTTCAGATCATGGGCGAAGACTGCCTGGCCCCAGGTGTAGCCACCCTCGATAGCGGTGGCGTGGGGATCCAACAACAATTTGTTCACGTTGTGCCGGAGTCCGGCGTGAGGGTTCCACTCACCGTCAACGCGTATCCCGTAGCGGGTGCCGACTTCCATGCCGGGAACCAACCCGTGGAAAACGTGACCGGTGCGCTCAGACAGAGCAGTGCGGATCTCCTTGCCGTCACCGTCGAAAACGCAGATTTCCACAGCGTCGGCGCTCTGCGAATAGATGGCGACATTAGCTTCGCCCTCGCCCAAGGTGACACCCAGGGGATAGGGAACGGAATGCGAGGCAGCGGTCAAAGTCATGCGGTGCTCGTTTCTCTGAGGAATTTTCAACCCAGTATAGTAAGCCAGCTGAAGAACTGAGGATTAGGAGATCCGTGGTTTAGATGGTGTCTCCAGAGCGACGCGTAGGGCCGGAAAAACCAAATAATCCACAGACCCGACCAATAGATTCATGACGAGCCAGAGTGCGGAAATGCTCCTCGAAAAGAGATTGTCAGAGATTTTGTTGTTTCCCTCGCGGAACGAAACAGTGAGCATGTCATGTCACTGCTCGCCGACGGCGTGTTTTATTTAGCCGATGGACCCCAAAGCGCGTTTTGCCATGTTCTACGCTTCGCCGGTGCAGTCAAGACCGCGAAAATCGTCGGCGTAAACACCTACGCCATCGTCCTGACCGCTGGTAGCCGTGTCCACTGGAATCCGAGAAGTTCACCAACCCCAGGTTCCTTTCGTTGTCCTCTGCAACCGAGATGTGGTGCACGTTCTGCCGTTGCACGACCCGCTTCCAGACAGGACCGGTAAGAGTGACTGGATAGAATCCCCACTGCGATTCGATGACGGCTGCTGCTGCAAGGGACACCGCAATAATCATGAGGAAGACTGCGCCTCCGTCACGCAGCCAAGCCGGTGAGCGTTCCCCGAATCTGAGACCTTCCACCTCTGTCGGGGTGTCATACTTCTCTTTGATTGAGGCTGGTTTGAAAATCATCTGCCCTTCGCCAAAACCCCATCGTTGTGCGTGGACAGGTGCCACGGCGTTGATACGGAATGCTCAGAATCGCCACAGCGGCATGTCCGGGCAGGCCCGCACAGCCCTCTCACAACGTTGCTGTTCTTTGGTGTGTTGTTGTGAGAGGGGTTGTGGACGTTTTGGTGTCAGCGCGTTGCCCGGGTCCGGAACCGTCTCGGAATCGGCCGGTTCTGAACACCGTTGCCTCAAAAACGCCGACGCCACGGCGCACACCATGGAATTATTCATCTGTCGCCGGACACGACCGGGCCTGTCCCAGTACGCGCATTGGCGGTAAGTTCTCAGGGTTTATGTTGCTGGCCGGGAGCTGGCGGGTGTAACGTTCCACCTTGCGCAACGTTTTTTTGTTTTCCCGCGAGCCGTCACAATGTCGGATCCAACGGCATTTTTACCTACAGTTTTTGAGGACGCATGTCACGCGATTTAGCAGCCCCATCCCCCTCCTCCCAGCCGGGCGGTGCGATCATGAGCCATCGCCAAATCATGTTCGTGATCTTTGGTCTCATGGCGGGAATGTTCCTTTCAGCCTTGGACCAGACGGTGGTGGGGACCTCGATCCGCACCATCGGTGACGACCTGCACGGGCTGAGCCTGCAGGCGTGGGTGACCACCGCCTACCTGATCGTCTCAACGATCAGTACCCCGATCTACGGCAAGCTATCGGATATCTTCGGGCGGCGCCCGCTGTTCGTGTTTGCCATCATTGTCTTCATCATCGGTTCCATCATGTCCAGCTTTTCGACGTCGATGGTTGAACTTGCTGCCTTCCGTGCCGTCCAGGGCCTGGGCGCCGGTGGCCTGATGTCGATGCCGCTGGCGATCATGGGCGACATGCTCGCTCCTCGTGAGCGGGCGAAATACCAGGGATACTTCCTGGCGGTCTTCGGCGTCTCCTCCGTGATCGGGCCCCTGATCGGCGGACTGTTCGCCGGAACCGACCAGATCCTGTGGATCGCTGGCTGGCGTTGGGTGTTCTTGATCAACGTGCCCATCGGCCTGCTGGCACTTGCCATGGTGCTGCGCTTCCTGCATCTGCCGAAGATCCAGCGCCACTCTGTGCGCATCGACTGGTGGGGAGCGACCGCGGTGGTCGTTGCCCTCGTTCCCCTGCTGCTCGTCGCCGAAGAGGGACAGACGTGGGGCTGGAAGAGCTTGGCATCGATCAGCTGCTATGTCGTTGGTATCTTGGGTGTCATTGCGTTCATCATCATTGAATCCCGGATGAAGGATGACGCACTGATCCCCATCAAGCTGTTCCACTCCCCGACGTTTTCCATGGCGACCATCATCGGTGTACTGGTCGGCTTTGGTATGTTCGGTGCGATGATGACGATCCCGCTCTACCTGCAGATCGTGCTCGGATCAACCCCGACCGAGAGCGGTTTGGAGATGCTGCCAATGATTCTTGGCTTGATGATCGCGTCGATCGCCAGCGGCCAACTGATTGCCCGCAACGGCAAGTACCGCATGTTTCCCATCTTGGGCACGGCGCTGATGTCGGCGGGGTTCTTGTATCTGACATTCTTGAAGTACGACTCGCCGTTCTGGTTTGTTGCCATCGGGATGCTGCTGATTGGCCTGGGCCTGGGCCAGCTGATGCAGACCCTGACCATCGCCAGCCAGAATTCCGTGGGAATGCGAGACATGGGTGTGGCGACGAGCGCATCGACGTTCTTTCGCCAGATTGGCGGAACATTGGGCACGGCAGTCATGCTGTCGCTGCTCTTCACCGTCCTGCCGCTGAATATCCAGGGGGCACTTACGGACACGCCCACGCTCAAAGGCGCCCTCGACGCCGCGATGACCCCCTCGGTGGCCACAGCCCCGGAAAACAAGCAGATCATGGCCCTGATTTACACCGACCTGGTGACACCCGTGGAGCAGGGTGCACAGGCGGCGGCGCACACGGCCGGCGTGAAGGAGCTCGTTGCCAAGGGCGTGCCGCAGGCACAAGCCGAAAGCACCGTTCCGGTCCAGCCGCTGGACTTCTCCCAGGCGGCGGTCCGCACCCAGGTGATCAACCAGGTGGCGCCAACAATCGAGCAGAAACTGCGGGAGGCCAAGGGTGGCTCCTCGGCGGTGGGCAGCAGTGCGCTCAATGACACCTCATTCCTCAAGGGTGCCAACACCAACCTGACAAAGCCGTTCCTGACTGGGTTCACCACCTCAACGATTGTCATTTATTGGGTGGCGCTGATGGTTGTGCTTGTGGCATTCGTGCTCGCCCTCTTTTTCAAGACGCCGCCGCTGCGCATGAAGTCCGCGATGCAGGAAGCGGCCGACGACGAGATGGAGCGCTCCGAGAAGATCAATCTGGTGTTGGAGCACTCCGCCGACGCGATGGGTGCCCTGATGGAACCGGGGGGTACCTCCGGGCCGCGCTAGGTGAGGGGGGTCAAATAAATGGCTGTGTGAGAGGTACTGTTGCCGCGGATGAGCTTTGGCGGGTCCGCAGCACGCCTCCGAGTGCCTGTGGTGTTGTGGATGGCCCGGTCCGGCAACCACTCGTCAATCAGGCCTAGGACTCCTAGAACTGTTTGACCCATTGCCGTGGCTTGATAAAAGGTTGACCACACCAGTGATGGTGCGTGTCTCATGAGAGATCTGCCGGACAAGACTTGAACACCGGATGCGATGCCACCAAACCCGGGATGAACCGTGCCATCGCCTGGATCCACAGGGATACCTCCGGGGAGATCTTGGCTGCCATTGTAGGGAACCAACTCCTACGGGTCTTTTATTCGCGGTGAGCTGATTGTTGGGGGTGCGCGTAGTGGAGGTGAAACCACCACGGAAGAAGGCCCGTCGTGGGGTCGGATAATCCGATCCGATCGACGCATTTGCTTCAGCTACGAGTGTTCTGGGATACGAGACCGCCGCCGTATCGATCATCAGCGCACCGCAAACCGCACTGCCTTGCATGCTCTGGTGCGGTTAATCGACTGAGTGGTTGATGCCCGCCATGCGTTGACCGACTGTTGACCGTCGGAGGCGGCAGGCAACTGAAGGTGGCCCTGGACATCTTTGCCAAGAACCGGATGAGATTCGATGAGTAAACCCAGGCATACCTCGAGCAACGAACCAATGTCGCGGGATAAGGAACCCGAACAGTTTTAGCGGATGGTGCTAGCTTGCCACCGGGTCGATGCTGAGCACTGCGAGGAAGCCCCTGCCGGAAATTTCGGGCGCATCATCGGAGCCAACCACTGTGTCGAACTTGCCAAGCGCCTCGGCGACGGGCGCAGGGGAGGAGGGTTCGACGTCGTCCGTGTGGGCGGGGGACACGGAGGCCGAACCCTGCAGCAGCACGGCGAACTGGTCGGAGAAGACCGGATGCGGCCGCTTTTTTGACAGCTCGATGATGGCCGCGTAGCCCTTGAAAGCCCCGCGGCGGGTCATCAGGTTCAGGTCCATGAGCGCGCCGGTGGGCAGGGCCGCGGAGGTGGTTGAATCGCCGGAAAACCTGAACGGGCGGTACTTTTCAAGGGCCTGTTCGGCGCCGTCGACAGTCAGCGCGATGAGCTCGCCCTCGATGACGGTGATGATCCTGTCAATGCCGGGCAGCTGCGAAAACGGGCCGGCCTTGGCCACTTCGGCAATGCTCAGGCGCCAGTCCCAGTCGGCGGACGGACCGGCGGCAATCTGCCGGGTCACCCCGCCGCCATTGGCCCAGGGCGCGGGTTTGAGCGAGGAGTATCGGATGATTTCCACTACTGTTCGTCTGCGTTCTTTTCGCTGTACACGTGCAGGCGCTTTAGGTCCGACTGGCGACGGCGGTGCTTGCGTTTGTAGTAGGACCAGCCTCCCGTGATGGCCAGGGACACTGCAAAGGCCAGGACGATCTTCAGCGGCAGGTTGATCCTTGCAAAGGTAAGGACAAGGATCATGGCCGCGAAACTGGCGAAGTTGACCAGGATGTCCAGCCAATCGTTCTTAGTGCGCATGGCACAAGCTTACGCGGCAATGCCCGGCGCGCGTGCGGGAAGCGGTCGTGTCAGCGCACAGCCAAAAAATCACCTGTAGCTGTTAACAAACGGGCGTTTGGTTGGCACGATTTCCTTGCCCAGTGGCATGAGGGAAATAGGGATCATCTTCAGGTTGGCGATGGCCAGGGGGATGCCGATGATGGTGATGGCCATCGCGAATGCCGTGGTGACGTGGCTGATGACGATCCAGATGCCCGCGACAAGGATCCAAATGACGTTGCCAAGGGTGCCGGCGATCCCGGGGCCGCCCGGCTTGTCCACGACCGTCCTGCCAAAGGGCCACAGAGCGTAGCCGGCAATGCGAAATGAGGCGATGCCCCACGGGATGGTGATGATGAGGATGCAGCAGAGAATTCCTGCCAGAAAGTAGCTCAGGGCAAGCCAAAATCCGCCAAAAACCAGCCAAATGACATTCAAGAGTGTCTTCATCACCCCATTCTGCCCCGTCAGGTGGTGAAGGCGCATCAGGGATGCCCGTTAGTTTCAGCCTTCCCACCGGCGGCCGGTGCTACGCTGAATCTCAGGAGCACCTCCCAATCCCAACGTCAGGAAAACGGACAGTTCATGGACTTCGGCATAGTCTTCTTGATTCTTATGCTGGTGATCATCGCCATTGTCGTTGGCGTGGCCATCACCCTTGGGGTTTTGATCTCCCGCGGCGCGCTGGGTTTCGTGAAATTTTCCAAGCCCAAGATCGAGTCCGCAAAGCGCAGCGCCCTGAAGGTCCGTGCGGAGTCCAGCTTCGGGCCCGTTGCAGACATCCTTAAACAACGTGTCGCCCTGCAGGAAGCACTTGACGCCACCAGGCGATCCTTGGCGGTGGCGCAGTCCACGGGCCAGTACACCGGCAACCTTGAGGCCATTTTCACCACGCTCCAGCAGACGGCAACCGTCATGGAGCACCAGCTGCTGGTGGCCCAGCAGGAGCCCGATCGCGCCGTCCAGGCCGTCTACGCGAAGACCCTTGGCGTGCAGGTGGAGCAGGTCACGCAGACAGCCACGGGGGTCCGCAACGCCCTGGCAAGTGCGGCGGCCCCGGCCGGCGACGTCGACCTGAAGGACCTCACCCGCACCCTTGAAATTGAGGCCGCGATGCTCAAGAACTGGTCCAGGACGTACACCGACCTCGGCCATGACTAGCCGGGGCCAATGAGCATCTTCGCCCGCATTGCCCAGGTTTTTTCCTCCAGGGATTCCGCTGTGAAGCACGACGCCGGGGCCTCCTCCCGCGACCAGCCCACCCTGGCCGATGCCCAGCTCAAGCAGCAGGCCGCCGTGCAAAAGATGCGCCGCGGCGTCGCCGATGTTTCGGTGAGCAGGCAGCGCCTGGACGTCCAGGCCGCTGACCTGCAGCGGGCCATGGACGCGCTTGAGGTGCAGGCGCAGAAATCCCGGCGGGACGGTGATGAATCGGCCGCGCAGAATGCCATGGGCCGCCAGGAGATCATGGGCGGGCAGCTGGCGGACCTCATATCGCGGCGCGACGCCCTTGCCGAGCAGGAAACCATGCTCATTGCAGCGCTGACGCAGCTGCAGGCGCGCGTCAGCGGATTCAATGTCACGGTCGAAACGCTTAAGGCCACCCGGACGGCGGCAGATGCAGACCACGCGATTGCCATGGCGCTCAAGGACTTCGAGCAGAACCACCCGACGCCGGACACCGGTCCCTGACCATCGGCCGCGGCGCCGTGAAACGCCGAAAACTGGGCCAACCCGCGAATCATCCCCCAAGATACAGCGTTCTCGAGGGTTGAACCCGTCTTCGGTGCCGTGCGCGGGGTGGGGTTTGGCGCGTCAGTGCTCGGCGATGTCCCCGGAAATGACGTCGAAGGTGAAGGAGCGCTTCGCACCGAGCGTCCGGCCGTCGTCGTCAACGCCCATGGTGAACGCAACCATGACGGAGCCGGCCGCAATGTCGGCCTCCGTTACGGTGTAGGTGGCCGTAAAGCCGCGCACAGTACCAACTGCCAGCGGCTCCGCGCCGGCGACAACCTCGCCGTCGGTCCGGCTGTCCTCGCGGAACACCGACACGGCTGGCGCCCCCGTTGCGCCGAAGTTCTCCACGCGGCCGGCGAAGGCCAGCACGTCGCCCGCCTTGTACCCGGGGATCACTGCTCCGTAGTTCAGGTCCTGCGACTCGCGGTTGGAGAGCACCTGGGGAGCGTCCTCCGAGTAGCCCTGGCCCACTTCCTTCCACGCGGACGGATCCCAGTCTCCGTCAGTCTGGGCCAGCACAAAGCTCTCGCCAACGCTCTCCCACACGGGCGGCCTGGCTGGCGTGATGGATCGCAACACGACGCTCAGGCCGACGCTGCCCGCCCGGGCTGTGCCGCCGTCGTGCGCCAGGGACGCTGCGGGGGAGGCCTGCAACTCATGCGGGTCGATGGTCGCAAACACGATTTCCTGGTAGCCCTGGCGCTCGTACAGAACACCAATCCGGCCGTCGGGCAGGCGGGCTGCGGTGGAATACTGAGAGCTTCCCGCGCACAGCACGACGGCGTAGGGCCAGCTCGCGCCGTTGTCCTTCGAGAGCTTCAGGAGCGTGTTGCGGCGCAGCAGGGGGTCATGGTTGTGGGTGGCGATGAGCCAGTTGTCGGTCTCCGGGGCCACGAACGATGTGACGTTGGGCAGGCCGTCGAAGCGGGCCACCGAACCGTTGTCGCTGGGATCGGGCAGCTCGGGGTGCGGCTGCGCCGGGGACCAGGACCGGCCGCCGTCGGTGGAGCGTGCCGTGAGACGGTGCGGAGTGGCACGAGAATGCATCAGCAGAGATCCGTCAGCGAGGCAGGCAACCTTGTTCTCATTCGCACCGGCGATGAACTCGCCCAGTTTCCACGTCTCGCCGTGGTCGTCGCTGTAGGCGCTGGCGGCCTTGATTTCGCCCTGGTGCAAAAGCACGAACTGCTGGACGAGTCGGCCCTTGAAGGATCCGGTGTGAATCTGTATGCCTGCACCGGCTGCGGCGAAGAGACCCGTCACGCCGTCGCCCTTGAGCATGGAAGTGAGGCGGCGGTGGTGCCAGGTGGCGCCGTCGTCGTCGGAAAAGCTGAGGTCGGCGTGCTGGATGGCGTCGCTGTCATCCAGCCCGGAGGCCGCCTCAAAGAATCCCGCATGCGTGCCGGCCGCGTGGAACATGAAGATGCGGCCGGTGTCAGTGTCGATCAGCAGGCTCGGATCGCCGTACCCGTCGAGTCCGGTTCCCGTGCGCACCGTCTGCTGCGGCCCCCACGTTGCCCCATTGTCGGTGCTGCGCCGGATCAACAGGTCGATCGGGTTGGGCAGGTCGTCAAGGTTGGGGCGCCCGTCATAGGCGGCCAGAAGGGTGCCGCGGGTGGAAACGGCCAGGGCCGGGATGCGGTATTGGCGGTGGCCGGCAACGCCCCTGCGGGCAAGAACTTGCTCAGTATCAGGGACCGGCGCAGAGATGGGACGTGGAATCATAGGCCAATCCTAGTCAATTTTCGTTGCACTGGGTGGTATGGCGTAGAGTTCCGGCCCGGGTCATTTCCCGGCAAAGCGACGCGCGTGGGCCCCCGTGGTTAGGCGAGGGTGATGCCCAGGTGCGCGGCCAGGATGGGTGCCAGCAGGCCAAGCTGGTAGTCGTCAATCACGACCCCGGCCATGGAACCGACACCGTTGAGCGTGCGGAAGTCCGTGGTGCGAAGGTCCAGGTCCTTCAGCGTGGCCTGCTGGAAATCCAGGGTTCCGATCCGGCAGTTCGTCAAGGCCATGCGGGTGATGTTGGCGCCGCCAAGATCCAGTTCGCCGATGATGCAATCGCTGATTTGCAGGTCAACGATCTTTGACGCGCGCAGGTTCAGGAAGTCGACCTTTCCGCCATCGATCCGCACCGACTGCCAGCTGCTGTCATAAAGCTCGGCCGAACCCCACCGCGGTGAGTTGATCTCCGTGTCCCGCCAACTGGTGCGGGCGCCCTTCAGGATGGGGGCGAAACTGTCGTTCAGCACCGTTCCGCGGAAGCGCACGCCGCGCAGCTCGGCGTCGTTGAGCGTAGGCCCGTTGAGTTCGCACTCCAGAAAATCGGTGGACGTCAGGTTCGCCTCATCGAAGGCTGTCCGCTCAAAGCGCTGACCGTCGTAGGTCTCGCCCGGGCCAAAGAACGCATCGTCGTTGTCCACCAGGTCATGCAGGTCTAGCGGAGTGAGCCGGGGTGCGCGGGGTGCATTCTTCGAAGCCATGACCCAAGGTTATCCGGCTGCGGCGGGTCAAAAATTCTGCTAAACCTCAGTCGTCAAACCGGATGGGCAAGGCGGAATGGTAGGCATCACCGCGGTCACTGGGCGGAGTCGATGACACCCCGGCCCTCGTCGCGGTGCCAGATGCGGACTGTTCCCGTTCTCTCCATGTGCTGAGGGTATCGCCGGCAGCATGGGTTGGGCTAGGGCATCAGGGCGATGACCTTGAAGCGTTGGAGCACCACCATGGTGTCGTCGTCCACTGTGACATTCGGATCCCCAGGGCCGCCACGAGCTGTAATCAGTCATGGGGTGAGTGTCCCGTCCGCCGCGGCCAGATTGTGACCCAGCCGTGCCAACTCTCCGCTGAGGTTTGCTTGCGCCTGCCCCGCCCATAATTCACGACCCCTGACGGTGCGAAAAAGCGGGTCAAGGGCCAGCAGTTGCTTCAAGGCCGCGGCCCTTCCCTGATGGAATTGTTCGTCAGGAATGTGCGCGAAATCCTTGCGAACAGCGGCCGCATAGCGGGAATACTCGCCGGGCGCACTGCCCAGGATGGCGAGGTCGGCATCGCATAGGATGTGCCCGGCGCCGTCGGAGGGGGCGGGGGAGTGGGTTGCGGTCAGTCGCACGAGGCGCGTCACTTCCGCCACTTGCGGGGCCGGCAAGAGTCCATTGAGGCACGCTTGCGCTAAAATAGCGGAGTCCTCCTCGTCCGTGACGCTGCCGTTGTAGACGGCGTCGTGAAACCAGGCCGCAAGGGCCACCTGCCCGGGAACGTTGCGTTCGGTCAGCAGGTCCAGGGCCTCCAATACTGCGAGCAGGTGGGTGGCGCTATGGTAATGGCGGTGGGGCTCGTTCCATCGCGCAAGAAGGTCTGCGCCCAGCTCCGGCTGGTCGGGCACGAGGGCGTTCCAGCGCAGCTCGAGCACCGAGCCGACCGACTTGACCCGGTATTTGGCCTTGATGCGCAGCCCAGAAGCGACCAGCGTGCGCGCAAGATCCTTGCCTGACAACGGCCGGGCCCCGGCCGCCACCAGTTCCGCGTAAATGCGCTCCGGGACGTCGTAGTGGTCAAGGTCGAAGGCCCGCCCGGTGACTCCGTTCGCCGCGGCAAAAGCATGCAGTTCGGCAATTGACGTGTCCGAAATCAGGTGGGAGAACACTGTCCCGTGCGCAGGCCAAAAGGGGGGATCGATGAAGATCATGGCCCCAGTGTAGGCCCGTGGCCCTCGCCGCCGTCGTTGCCCGCGGATGTGACCGGGGCGGGCCCGCGCGCATAGACTCAATTCATTCCAGCACACCAAGAAAGAACCGGCGGCAATGCGAAACGAAGACTCTACTGTCCAGGCCACTTTCAACGGCATCGCCCGGCGTTATGACCTGATGAACAGCCTCATGACCCTTGGCTCGCACAAGCGCTGGTGCCGGGAGGTTGCCATCTTTGCCACCGGCGGTGGCGGGAGCAAGTTCCTTGACCTGGCCACCGGAACCGGTGTCATTGCCAGGGCCGTCCATGGACAGAATCCCGGAAGTTCGGTCATCGGGGCGGACTTCTCCGAAGCCATGCTGGAGGTGGCCCGCCAAACCAGGGGCAACGGGGGCATCCACTGGCAGTTCGCCGACGCCCACGAACTTCCCTTTGAAGATGGCGCGTTCGACGGCGTCACCCACGGCTACCTGCTGCGCAACGTCAGCGACTTGGACAAGGTCCTTGCCGAGCAATTTCGTGTCCTTGTCCCCGGAGGTGTTGTGTCCGCCCTTGAGTCCTCCCCTCCCGGGGGCATTCTTGCCCCGTTCGTACGCATCGGCATGCGCGTGGTCATTCCAACGCTCGGGACAATCATTGGACGCGACCGCGACGCCTACCAGTACCTGGTTGACTCGACCCTGGGCTTCCTGACCCCGCAGGCACTGCGGCTGCGGTTCGAGCAGGCCGGATTTGTGGACATCAAGGTGAAGTCGAAGTTCCTGGGTACAAACATGATCTGGAGTGCCCGCAAGCCCCGTTAGAGGAGGGGGCTGTGCAGCCTACAGCTCCCGCTGCGCGAAAACGCCAAGGGCGTCGCGGACAAAGGCGGCACCCTTGGATCCGCCGTAGTTCGCGGCAAACCGTTCATCGCCAACGTACATGTCGGCCAGGCCCAACACGTAGCCGCGAACATCGCCGCCCGCCTTGGTTGCCGGTGTGCCCGGAATGGACCGCAGCCAGGCAACGTGGCGCCGGGCCAGCTCCTGAGCCAAAGGTGAATCGGCCGCCGCCCCGGCAGTGAAGGCAGCAATCCAGTCGGCGTTCAGCGCCGCCACCTGCGCGTTCAACTCGGCCTGTTCCGCCGGCTGCTTGCCGCGCCACCAGCCGTCACTTTCCGCGTAGGCCGCCTGTCCCCAGCGCTGCTCCACTTCCTCCTTGTATTGCGTGTGTTCAAAGCCGTCAAGCATGTCCTTGGCCATGATGTTCTCTCCTTGTGTTTCTGCTGCAATTGTCTTTTCAACCGATGCGATCAGCCGCGTCAACCGTTTCTGTTCCCCTCGCAGCCACGCAACGTGGGTGCGCAGCGCTGCCGCCGGAGAACTCGCCTGCGACAAAACCGCGGCGATGGCAGGCAGGCCAAGCCCGAGCTCGCGCAGCAGCAAAATTCGCTGCAGGCGCATCAGGGAGGCGTGGTCGTAGTGCCTGTAGCCGTTGCCCGCAATGCGGCTTGGTGGCAGCAGCCCGATCGTGTCGTAGTGCCTCAGTGTCCGGCTTGTAGTGCCTGACAGCGTGGCGATTTCTTGGATGGACCAGTCCGCATCGTGCCCGTCGGGGCCCCTTTTGCTGCTCATGAAGACAACGCTAAAGGTTGACGCAGCGTCAATGTCAAGAATTTTTTGGAGAGTAGAATTTCTGGAATAACTTCCCCCATTCAAAAGTTGAGCGTAGTAGACTCAACTTCAGTACGAGTGTGTCACCGCCAATTTGTACACCAACGAAAGGACCCCTCTTGGACGCCAAATTCACCACAAAGAGCCAGGAGGCTCTTTCCGCCGCCGCCATGAACGCCTCGACCGCAGGTAACCCCACGGTCGAGCCGGCCCACCTGCTCAAGGCCCTCATGGACCAGCGCCAGGGCGTGGCAGTGGCCCTGCTCAAGGCCGCCGGTGTAGACCCCGATGAGGTCAGCGTCGGTGCGAGTGCCGCCATTCGCAGCCTCCCGTCGTCGTCCGGCACGTCAGTGGCCCAGGCCCAGCTAAGCCGGAACACGCTGCTCGCCGTGCAGGCCGCCCAGCAGGCCGCCGAGCGCATGGGGGACAGCTACGTCTCCACCGAGCACCTGCTGTTGGGCCTGGCGGACGACGCCGGAGCAACAGGAAGTGCGCTGCGCCAGGCGGGTGCCTCCAAGGCTGCGCTCGACGCCGCCCTGCCCACAGTCAGGGGCGACGGCAAGGTCACAACGCCCGACCCGGAGAACACCTTCGAGGCGCTGGAAAAGTTCGGCGTGGACATGACGGCCATTGCCCGCTCGGGCAAGCTTGACCCGGTCATTGGCCGCGACTCCGAGATCCGCCGCGTCATCCAGGTACTGAGCCGGCGCACCAAGAACAACCCCGTGCTCATCGGCGAGCCGGGCGTCGGCAAGACTGCCGTCGTCGAAGGTCTGGCCCAGCGCATGGTGGCAGGTGACGTGCCGGAATCGCTGCGCGGGAAGACCCTGATCAGCCTCGACCTTGCTTCCATGGTGGCCGGTGCCAAGTACCGCGGCGAGTTCGAGGAACGCCTCAAGGCAGTCCTTGAGGAGATCAAGGCCTCCGACGGGCAGATCGTCACGTTCATCGACGAGATCCACACGGTAGTTGGCGCCGGTGCCTCCGAGGGTTCCATGGATGCGGGCAACATGCTCAAGCCCATGCTGGCCCGCGGCGAACTGCGCCTGATTGGCGCCACCACGCTGGATGAGTTCCGCGAAAACATCGAGAAGGACCCCGCCCTGGAGCGCCGATTCCAGCAGGTCTTTGTCGGTGAGCCAAGCGTCGATGACACCATCGGCATCCTGCGCGGCCTGAAGGAACGCTACGAGGCACACCACAAGGTTGCCATCGCTGACTCCGCACTGGTTGCCGCGGCAACGCTGTCCAACCGCTACATCAGTGGCCGCCAGCTGCCGGACAAGGCCATCGACCTCATGGACGAGGCCGCGTCACGGCTGCGCATGGAGATCGACTCCGCCCCGGAGGAGATCGATCAGTTGCGCCGCGCCGTCGACCGTTTGACCATGGAGGAACTGGCCCTGAGCGGCGAGACCGACCCTGCGTCAATCGAGCGGCTTGAGGCGTTGCGTGCCGACATGGCCGACAAGAAGGAGGAGCTTGCAGGGCTCAACGCGCGGTGGGAGGCCGAAAAGGCCGGCCTGAACCGTGTGGGTGACCTGAAGGCAAAGCTCGATGAGCTGCGTTCCGTGGCTGACAAGGCCCAGCGCGACGGCGACCTTGAGCAGGCCTCCCGGATCCTATACGGCGAAATGCCTGCCCTGCAGCGCGAGCTGGAGAAGGCTGCGGCCGAGGAGGAATCGGAAAAGGGCGAGCTGATGGTGGCCGAGGAGGTGACCGCCGACGACATCGCCGAGGTCATTTCCGCCTGGACCGGCATCCCCGCCGGACGCATGCTCCAGGGCGAAAGCCAGAAGCTGCTGCATATGGAACAGGTCCTGGGCTCGCGGCTCATTGGCCAGGCATCGGCTGTGACTGCCGTATCCGACGCCGTCCGCCGCGCCCGGGCCGGCATCAGCGATCCGGACCGGCCCACAGGTTCTTTTTTGTTCCTGGGGCCGACCGGTGTGGGAAAGACCGAGCTGGCCAAGTCGCTTGCCGACTTCCTCTTTGACGATGAACGCGCCATGATCCGCATCGACATGAGCGAGTACTCCGAGAAGCACTCGGTCTCCCGCCTTGTCGGTGCCCCGCCGGGATACGTGGGCTACGAAGAAGGTGGCCAGCTGACCGAGGCCGTGCGCCGTCGTCCGTATTCGGTGGTCTTGCTGGATGAGGTCGAGAAGGCGCACCCGGAAGTCTTCGACATCCTGCTGCAGGTCTTCGACGACGGACGGCTCACCGACGGGCAGGGCCGCACGGTTGATTTCCGCAATGTGATCATTGTGCTGACGTCCAACCTGGGCTCGCAGTTCCTGGTCGATCCGACGCGGAGCGAGGACGAGAAGCACAAGGCAGTCATGTCCATTGTGGAGTCCTCGTTCAAGCCGGAGTTCCTGAACCGGCTCGATGAGATCGTCATGTTTGACGCGCTCAGCGTTGAAGAGCTCGCCCAGATTGTGGACCTGCAGGTGCAGGCCCTTTCCGCCCGCCTGTACGAGCGGCGACTGAGCCTTGAGGTGACGGCTGCTGCCAAGGCCTGGCTGGCGGCGACAGGTTACGACCCGGCCTATGGTGCCCGTCCGCTGCGCCGCCTGGTGCAACGGCAGATCGGCGACAGGCTGGCCAAGGAAATCCTGGCAGGTGCCATCTCCGATGGCGACACCGTCCTGGTGGACACGGCCGCCGACTTCGACGAACAGGACATGGACTCGGCCTCGACGTCGGGGCTGACCGTCAGTCGCAAATAGCGGGCCGAAGCCCCGCGCGGGGCATCGCTCAAAGGCGCCGGCCGGGCTTGTCGGGAGTTGAATTCCAGCAAGCCCGGCCGGCTTCCGTAATTGTGCCTACTGGATGAGCGAGACCTACTTGACCAGGGAGGTGACCAGTGGGTTGCCGCCGCGGGTGTCGTAGACGAGGCAGTCGACCCGGCGGTCATCCTTGTCCTTCCACGAGGCTTCCGAGGGGTAGGCCGTGCTCTGCTTGAGTGTCTTGATAGCGGCGGCGTCCGTGGTGAACTGAGCGTCACGGCACACTGCGGTGGCCTTGGCCTTGAGGGCGTCGACCCCGGGGTATGCCTCGCTGTCGCCGAAGTAGAAGGTGCCGACAAGCTGGGCGCCATGCGGGGTGCTGCACCGGACGACGTCGGCCGGGGTGGCCTGGTCCTTGACGTCTCGCAGGCAGTCGCCTTGAATCCACTTCAGCGGCGACAGCGCCGCGATGATCAGGCCTCCATCCGAGGAATTGCCCGGACTCCCTGCATCCGTGGCGTTCGCCGTGCCGCTTTTCTGCACCTGGGATTGGCTGGCCGGAAGCGGGGTAGTGGTTGCACTCTGGGTGCTTCCTGACACAAAGCTGACCAGCAGCCAGATGAAGAACGCAATCAGGGCAAGGCCAACCACAACAACACCAAGGACGATGAAAAGCTTGTTCCTCGAGTTGCCGTTGTCATCCTGCCCGCCGGGGAATCCCGGACCGCCGGGAAGCCCGGGGTTGTGGGGTCCGTCAGGCTGTCCGGGGCCCTGTGGACCGCCAGGGAAACCCGGAACCGGTGGCATTTCGGGCGTGCCGTCCTGGCCGAAGGGGGCAGGGGCGCCCTGGGATGTGGGTTGGCCGTCCGGTGCCGCCTGTCCGGCGTCAGGTGTTGCTGGCTCGCCGCCGGCAGCCAGGAGTGCGGCCGTGGCCTCCTCCTCACCACGGGCCACCTGAGCGGGGGACTGCCACTGGCCGGCCTTTGGCTGCCACGGGGTGGCGGACTGCTGCCATGGAGTTTCGGGACGGCGCCAGCCATGGCCGTGGTCAACACCGGGGCGGAGGTGCGGTGCGGGGCCCGGGGCTGGCGGAGCTTCGGGGACGGCATCTTCAACGGGCGATTCGGGCTCAACCCCCGCCGGGGTGACCTCCGCTGGGGTGACCTCGGCCGGGGTGACCTCGGCCGGGGTGTGCCCCGCGGCTGGCGAGGAAACTAGCCGGGCTGCGAGTTGGGCCTCATGCTCCACGCGGGCGGCCTCGGCCTCTGCGGCTTCAAGGTCGACGCTCTCGGCAACGTCCTCGCTGATTTCCACGGCACCGAGCTCGGGCGCGGAAAACTCGTAGTCGGTGCTGGAGATGACGGGCTCGGCATTCTGCGCCGACTGCTCGCCGTCTTTCGGGGGAGGGCCTTGTTGGGCGCCCTGATCGTTGGCGTTGCTGCTTTCGTTCATGGGGACTGACCTTCCGTGCTGCGCCGTGTATCGCGCAAAAACTCGTGTTGGGGATGGGGACGGAAGTGTTTTGGTGACAGCTGTGGACCGCTCCGTGAATGCCATCCTGTGGACTAAATGCTCCGCCTATAGCTGACTCTACCGAATAAAGCGTTCCGCCCGGCTTAAAACCTTCGTTTGGCTATGGGCAGAACAACCAATGGTGCGGACACGGTTGGTGCAGAACTAATGTAATCTAGGAGTACGACAAATGACCGAATATTCCGGAGCCTCGCTCTTAGCCCGAGCGACTACCTCCGGTCCAAGTGTAAAAGGGGGTCACGCCATGGGGCGCGGCCGTCAAAAGGCGAAGGCAACCAAGCAGGCTCGGGATATCAAGTATTACTCCCCGAACACTGATTATTCCGCTCTGCAAAAAGAGCTCGGTGATACCCCTCGGCGTGCCCCGAGCCATCACATTGAGATTCCTGTAGAGCCCGATTATTCGGCATATGAAGATAAATATGCGGACCAGTTTGAGGACGACGACGACGTGGACTCCCGCCGCATTGGCTAGGACCGCTTAGATCGCCATACGCAACAAACCCTGCACGACGCGCGGCAAGAATGCCGCGACGACGTGTGGGGATTTTGTTGTCCCCACGCCCTCCCAAGCAAATGATCCCGTTCGCGGGTTTCGACACCCGTAGAGCGGTGTCGAAACCCGCGAACGGGATCATGAATGCAAAAGCTAGGAAGCGTAGTTGCCAACGAGGCGGACAGCGCCGCCGTCAACGCCCTTGGCGCCCTGGGTGTAGTCGGACCCGGTCTTCTCGGAATCCGAGGACTCCTTCGTGACGGTGCCCATGACCCATGACGGCAGCCCGCGCGCGTTCAGGCGGGCCACAGCGTCATCTGCTGCGTCAGCGGAAACCACTGCCACCATGCCAACGCCGAGGTTCAAGGTGCGCTCAAGGTCGGCCAACGGAACGTTGCCCAGCTGTGAAACAAGGTTGAAGATGGCAGGCATGCTCCAGGTGGAGCGGTCTACGGTACCAATCAGGCCCTGGGGCAGGACACGTGCCAGGTTTGCGGCCAGGCCGCCGCCGGTGATGTGGCTGAAACCATGAACGGCCTTTTCCTGCGTGACAGGAAGGTAGCGGGTCAAATCGAGGCAGTCGGCTGCGTATACGCGGGTCGGCTCCAGGAGTTCCTCACCCAGGGTGCGGCCAAGCTCGGAAACCTGGCGGTCAAGTGCCCATCCGGCGTGGTTGATGACGCGGCGGACAAGTGAGTAGCCGTTGGAGTGCAGGCCCGAGGATGCCATGCCGATGATGACATCACCTTCACGGACGCGTTCCGGACCCAGCAGCAAATCAGCCTCGACGACACCGGTGCAAGCACCTGCGACGTCGTACTCATCCGGTGCCAGCAGGCCCGGGTGCTCGGCGGTTTCGCCGCCAACCAAGGCTGTTCCGGCAACCTTGCACGCGCCAGCGATACCGCGGACGATGTCTGCGATGCGCTGCGGGACAACCTTGCCTGTGGCGATGTAGTCGGTCATGAACAGTGGCTCGGCGCCGACCACAACGATGTCATCGACAACCATGCCGACCAGGTCGTAGCCAATGGTGTCGTGGATGTCCATGGCCTGCGCGATGGCAACCTTGGTGCCCACGCCGTCGGTGGAGGTGGCCAGGAGCGGCTTCTTGTACGTCAGCAGCTTGGAGACGTCATACAGGCCGGCAAAGCCACCGAAACCGCCAACAACGCTGGGGCCGTGGGTGGCCTTGACGGCTTCCTTCATCAATTCAACGGCTAGATCGCCGGCTTCGGTGTCAACACCGGCACTGGCGTACGTGATTCCCTGGGCGGCTGAATCATGGGAGGCGTTGGTCATGGCGTCTCTTTTCTACGGAATTCTTAGGAACCGTCGGCTGCGGTGCGGTCTTGATCGGTCAGGATGTTTTCCAGTTCCGCATCAGGGCCCGGGTCGCACCCGGTGGCGGGGGTGGCGTCGCCGGCTTTCGTGCGTTCGAGCAGGTTCTTGCCCAAACGGTCGCTGCTGGGAAGTTCTATGGGGTAGGTGCCGGTGAAGCAGGCAGTGCACAGGCGTTCGCGCGGCTGCATCGTGGCGTTGATCATGCCGTCCTCGGAGATGTACTCCAGTGAGTCAGCACCAATTGACTTGGCGATCTCGTCGATGGCTGCACCATTGGCGATCAGCTCCGCACGTGAGGCGAAGTCGATCCCGTAGAAGCATGGCCAGCGCACGGGCGGCGAGGAGATCTTCACGTGGACCTCGGCGGCGCCTGCTTCCTTGAGCATGCGCACCACGGCGCGCTGCGTGTTGCCGCGGACAATGGAGTCATCCACAACAACGATGCGCTTGCCGCGGATTACTGATTCCAAGGCGCTGAGCTTGAGCTTGATGCCGAGCTTGCGCAGGGTGTCGCTGGGCTGAATGAAGGTGCGGCCGACGTAGGCGTTTTTGACGAAACCGTGGGCGAAGGGGATGCCCGACTGCTCGGCGTAGCCAATGGCGGCCGGGGTGCCCGATTCCGGGACGGGGATGACAAGGTCTGCCTCTGCGTGGTTTTCACGCGCCAGCTGGCGGCCCATCTCAACACGGGATTCGTACACTGAACGGCCGGCTATGGTGGCATCCGGGCGGGCCAGGTAAACATATTCAAAGACGCAGCCGGCCGGGGTTGCCGGGGCGAAGCGCTGGGTGCGCACACCGTCTTCGTCGATGGCGATGAATTCACCGGGCTCGATTTCGCGGATCATGGTGGCGCCGATGGTGTTCAAGGCGGCGCCTTCGGAGGCAACAACCCAGCCACTGTCGAGGCGGCCAAGGACCAGCGGGCGGACACCGTGCGGGTCCCGGGCCGCGTACAAGGTGTGCTCATCCATGAAGACGAAGCTGAAGGCGCCGTGGATCTTGGGCAGCAGTTCCATGGCTGTTTCTTCCAGGGAGCGGCCTTTTTCGCCACGGAGCAAGGTGGTGACAAGGGCCGTGTCTGTGGTGTTGCCCTGTGCCATTTCACCGGAGGTGGGGACGCCGTACCTGGCAAGGACCATCTCATGCAGTTCAGCGGAGTTGGTCAGGTTGCCGTTGTGCGCCAGGGCGACAGTTGCGCCGCTTTCCGTGGCGCCCAGTGTCGGCTGGGCGTTGGCCCAGTTGGCTGCGCCTGTGGTGGAGTACCGGCAATGGCCCACAGCCATGTGCCCCGTCAGGGTGTTAAGTGTGGGTTCGTCAAAGACCTGGGAAACGAGCCCCATGTCCTTGTACACACTGATCCGCTTGCCGTCGCTTGTCGCGATGCCAGCCGATTCCTGACCACGGTGCTGCAGTGAATACAGTCCGTAATAAGTTAGTTTTGCAACCTCTTCACCGGGTGCCCAGATGCCCAGAACGCCACAAGCGTCCTGAGGTCCCTTTTCGCCGGGTAAAAGATCATGGGATAGTTTTCCGTCTCCGCGTGCCACCTGAAAATTGTCTCACGTTATGGCCCGTGTCTCTAACCACAGATGATGGCGTCATGCACCCTGGCACGCGCCCTGAAAGTCACGCGGACTCGGCGTTTGCGTTGCTTTCGTCCTCGGGCAGTGGTTCCACCAGGAGCGTCTTTGCGCGGCGCCTGCCCTGCCGGTCAAGGACAAGGGCCACAATGGCGCCCATCCCTGCCCCGGGCGCCACCATCAGGACGGCGAACAGGCCAAAGACGCTTGAAGTTTCAAAGTCCTGGCTCGGCGGGAACATGAAAGTAAAGATTGCTGCCGTCACCACGCCTGCCAGGGCGCCGGCAATTAGGAACGGAACATACTTCGGGGCACGGCGCACCATGAGTTTGCGGGGCTCTCCGGAAGTGGTTTCAGGCTGGGAAGTCATGCATCTAGGGTACCCGGCCAACCTTGGAGTCGGCTCCGGGGTGCCGCGGTCCGCTAAAACGGCAGCTCGGCTGAGAGGTCTGCGCGCAATCCTGAGGCCGCCACCAGGCCGCGTTCGACGGCGTCAGCCCAGTCCATGCCGCCGGTCACCAGCGCAAGCCAGGTTCCGGCGTCGCACTCCACCACATTGGGGGGTGTGCCCCGGGTGTGCCGCGGACCGGCGATGCACTGTGTCACGCCAAAGGGCGGCACGCGCACCTCCACCGAGTTGCCCGGGGCGCGCGCGGCCAATTCCTCCAGGGCGTACCTGACGGCCGTGGCCGTGACGGCGCGGGTGGCGTCCCCGCCGCGCCAGCCAGCCAGCGCGGCGCTTCCCTCGGCGATGTCGATGCGGCGTCGGGCGACCATGTGCGCACCTCCTGTTGTGTTGTTGATGTCCGATGTCCACCGGCCGTACTTCGGGTCGGTGGGGTAACGAGTGCGAGGGACCCGCTGGGAGCTTGCGAGCAGGGGGAGCGGTTGGGGATTAATTCAGCAGTGCGCTGACGGCTTGGCCCAGACGCAGGCTGCCCGCCCGGCTGTTGCCGCCCATGACGGGGGGAACGATGGCGGCCAGCACCTCTGCAACCTCGGGAACGTCAAGTGCGCCCGCGGCCGCCAGCAGGGTCAGGCCAACGAGCGTTGCCGCCCGGCCGTTGCCGTCGAGAATTTTCACGGCGACGCTTGCACCAGTGGGGGTCGCCATGGCCAGCACGCCCTCGGCGCCCATCTTCGCCAGGACCCCGAGCTCGTCCATGACCACGGTGTTGGGCTTCCCATGGCCTTCGACGGCCCACGGGTAGTCCAGCATGGAGGTGGCGATCGTGGCGGCCCGGGCATTGGCGTGCTTGTCAGACGGGGCTTTCGCCAGCGTGCTGAAGGCGCGGGCCAGGCCCGTCAGCGATACGGCCATGACGGGTGCGCCGCAGCCGTCAATGCCTGTGTGCGTGACCGTTTCGCCCGTGGATTCCTCCAGGACGGTGCGCACAGCTCGCTGCATGGGGTGGTTTGGCTCCAGGTATCCGGCCACGTCCCAGCCGTTTTCAACGCAGGCCCACAGGAACGCTGCGTGCTTGCCCGAGCAGTTCATGGCGAGCTTGGATTTCTCCCGCTCCGTTCGGACCATCCAGGCGCGGGCTGTGGAATCTGTTGGCCAGGCGGCCGGGCAGCCCAAATGGTCCTCTGTCAGGCCGGCCGACTTGAGCATTCCCGAGACCACGTCCATGTGCTCGAAGGAGCCTGTGTGGCTGCCGCAGGCGATGGCCACCTGGGCGCCGCGCAGCGGAACGCCCGCCTGCATGGAGGCCAGGGCTTGGAAGGGCTTGGTGGCCGACCGCGGGTAGATCGGGGCCTTGATGTCACCCAGTTCGGTGACAACCGAGCCATCGCCGGCCACCACCACGGCCGAACCTATGTGGACGGATTCAACAAATCCGCTGCGTTCCAGGACGGCGAGCTCAACGGCGTCGTACGCCCTGAAGGTATGGATCATGGTGTCATCCTATCGAGTATGGCAAAACGTGACGCTTAGAGCGGCGTGGCCAGGCCGGCGGATTCCTTGATGACCAGGGGAACGGCGCCGGCAGGTTTGTCGGCAGCGGCGGCCCGGGACACGGCGTCGAGCTGGTCTGCCGCGACATATATGGTGATCGTTGCGGTGTTCCCGTCGGGGATGATCCGCTGGATGGCGGCGCCTTGGTCCGCGGGGAGCCGGGCCTGCCATGCGGAGACAGCCTGCAGGGCCGCCTCCAGCTGTGCGGCGTTGATGGTGACGAGCTTCGGGATGGCGCCGGCCGCGGTCACGATGGCTGCCGCGGCCTTGGTGGTGACGGCAACATGCAGCTTGTTGCCCTCAATCCAGGAATCGGAATATTCATCGCCGAGCTTGGCGCGCAGCGAGTCGTTGAGCAGCAGCAGCGACCCGCTGTCGGAGGGGCTGTCGGGCGCACTGGATGATGGGGCCGGTTCGGCGGGGCCGGAATTGGTGCCGCATGCGCTCATGCCGAGTGCTCCTGTCATGGCGGCCGCGAGGGCAATCGCTGCGATCTTCTGGCTCTTCATGGTGCCCTCCGGTGCTGCTGGGTGTTTGTGCTTGCGTGGATCTGCCGGGATGGTTCCGCATATGGCAGTGGGCCCCCTTCAGTGTGAACGGGACCCACTGTCATATTTTCCTCCAGCTTATTTTTCCGAACGGCGGCGAATCAGCAGGAAGGCAGCCCCGCCCAGGAGCAGCAATCCGCCGGCCCCGCCGAGCAGCAGCAGTGAACTGGAGGCTCCCGTGGTGGCAAGGTTGTTGGTGGTCGGTGCGAAGGTGGTGGGCGTGGCCGTGGTGGGCTTGGCCGTGGTGGGTGCCGGGGTGGGTTCCTGTGTTGCCGGCGGGGCTGTTTCCGCCAGAACCTTGAAGGCGGAGGTGGCGGTTGGCGACGCGATGTCACGCCATGTCTGCACCGCCGTGACGGTGTGGTTTCCGGAGCCCAGCTTGGCATCAAGGGTGACGTGCCACGCTCCGTCAAGGACGACGGCGTCGTATGGCTTGCCGTCCACGGTCACCAAAACGCTTGCCTCTTGGAGGTTGGTGCCGGAAATGACCGACGGGCCCCCGTCGTGGGCAAACTCCTGGCCGTTGGTGGGTGTGGAGATGGCAGGGGCGGCCACTGTCTCCTTGATGACCTCAATGGAGGCCTCGCTGGTTTTTGAGGTGCTGAAGCCGTTCTTGGCTTGTGCGCGCACCGAGAACGTGCCGAATGCGTCGGGGGCCGCAACGCTCCATGTGCCGTCGGCGGCAACCGGAACTTCGATCGTGGCAGCGTTGATGGTGACCGAAACCGTGGTGCCGGCGGGGGCGTCCGCGACGGTGCCTGTGACGGTGCCCTTGCGATATACGGGTGCCGAGGTTGTCACCTTGGGGGTGTTGAGGAAGATCTTCACCGAGTAGCCTGCTGTGTGCGCAAGTGCGTCTTTGAGGTCCACGCCGTAAGTGGTGGTCTTTGTAATGACGCCTGCACTGTCCTTTTCCTCCACACCTGCGCTGACCATGCCCACCGCCAGTGTGCCGGCGATGATCGGCCCGCCGGAATCACCCTGACCGGCTGCCAGGCTGGTGGAGCCAAAACCACGCACGGCGCGAATATCATTGCGGTTTGCGGGGTATTTCATACCACCGACCAAGAAGACTCCGACTTCACTGACAGTGCCGCAGGACCAGCCAGTTGTGCGGCCGGACTTGCAGATGGGGGTGCCGAGGATCGCATCGGAAACGCCAGTCACTTGGGGGCCCGAGTCCTTCGGAGAAGCGGGGGTCCTCCAGTCGGTGACCGTGGGAAGCTGGGCCAGCGCCGTATTGATGCCGTCAATGACGGAGACATCCGTGCCGATGTTGCTCGGGTTTTGCGAAAAAGGATCGATCGCCGGTGAGTTGCCGGGACCGCCGAATTGGGAGAAGCCAAAGGTTCCCAAGGGATCGCCGATCGCTCCTCCCCGCGTGGTAGGTTTGCCGGCATCGTCCTGCGACGGAACTGTCAGTTTAGTGGCTTCAAGGGCCCCGTCATCGGTGCAGTGTCCTGCTGAGATGACGGCCGGGGCGCCATACTTGTTGAAACCGTTCCAGCCGATGCTGCACAATTCGCGGGGGCGCGACTGGGAGTCAAACGCGATGTAGCCCTGGCCGTTGACAACGTCTCCGGCCAACGCACCGGCAGGTCCTTGTGCAGGCTCAACCACCACGTTTCCGTACTTGGCGGCGAAGTCGGTGATGGAGGTTTCGGTTGCGGCGGTCAATGACCTGGCCGGGGACACCGGGCTCCCCGTGGCTGCATCGCCGGTGCGGATGACAAAGTTGCCGTCTGCGTTGACCATGATGGCCTGCAGGTTGCTGGTGCCAAACTCCGCCGTGTAGGCGGCGAACAGCGCGTCGATGCTCGCCGCGTCTTTGGTGGCGGCCAGGGGCCCGGCCGTGACGGCGTCCACCTTGACCTTGGTGCGCCCTGCAGCTGCCGTGGCGACCTCGGGAGCTGAGGTCTTGACGTTGATGGTGTCGCCGTCGAGGGACACGACAGCCGCCGGATCTGCTGTGGCGAGCTTTGCCTGCATGGCTGCTGCCGTGGTGGACAAGGCGGCCTGGCTGGTGAATTCCTCCACGCTCATGCCCAAGTCGCGCCTCACCGCCTCTGCCAGGCCACCAGGCAGTCCGGACCCGGCGGCGATCCCGTTGGGGGCGGCGGACGAGCTGGGTGTGGCGCCGGGTGAAGGTGCTGCGGAGGCTGCGCCGGCGGCAAAGCTGCCGCCGATCAAGACCGCGGCTGCGGCGCAGGCCGCGGCGCCGCGCCGAAAGAAGGCGCGCTTAGTTGCTCGCATGTAGGTGGGTCCCCCTGATGAGATGAAAGGTGCCCGGAGACGGGCTTACGGCGACAGTGGTGCCACTGCCTGCCAAGACGAGACAAGGCAGTTTCGAGCATAAGGCAATCAGCTGGAATGACTTGATGCAACGGGTTGCTCCCCCATCGTTGCACTACACCCGCGTTCCCAGCAATGGCAAGGGCTGCCGAATCTTTTCTTGGCCCTGCTTTTCGCTACGCTCCGGAGGCCTGTTGTCAGGGGAGGAGCGTCATTTTGCGGCCCCGGCACTTGAAGCCAAGTAGTCTTGCATTGTGAAGGTTTTAGTCATTGGCCCCGGAGGCCGCGAACATGCCATTGTCCGCTCGTTGCTCAGCGACCCCAACGTCAGTGAGGTTCACGCCGCACCGGGAAATGCCGGAATTGCGGCCATCGTGCCAACGCACGCGATCAACGCCAGCGATCCGGCCGCAGTTGCGGCTCTTGCCCTGAAGCTGGAAAGTGACTTGGTCGTGGTTGGGCCCGAGGCCCCGCTCGCCGCAGGTGTCGCCGATGCCGTGCGAGCAGCAGGCATTCCGGTCTTCGGTCCCAGCAAGGAGGCCGCACAGCTGGAAGCCTCCAAAGCGTTCGCGAAGACCGTCATGGCCGAGGCCCAGGTTCCCACCGCGATGGCGAAGGTTGCCGTCAATGCGCAGGAAGCCGCCGACGCCCTTGACACCTTTGGGGCCCCCTACGTTGTCAAGGACGACGGACTGGCCGCAGGCAAGGGCGTCGTTGTCACCAATGACCGCGCCGAGGCCCTGGCCCATGCCCAGTCCTGCTTTGAGGTCGGCGGCACGGTGGTCATCGAGGAATTCCTCGACGGACCCGAAGTTTCACTCTTTGTCCTTGCCGACGGCCGCACCTGCGTGCCTTTGGCCCCGGCCCAGGACTTCAAGCGCATTTTCGACGGCGACGAAGGACCCAACACCGGCGGCATGGGCGCATACTCCCCGCTTGAATGGGCTCCTGCCGGCCTGGTCCAGGAAGTCATCGACAGGGTTGCCCAGCCCACAATTGACGCCATGGCACACCGCGGCACCCCCTTCACCGGCGTCCTGTACTGCGGATTGGCACTGACAAGCCGCGGCACGCGCGTCATTGAATTCAACGCCCGCTTCGGCGACCCTGAAACACAGGCAGTCCTCGCCCGCCTGAAGACACCGCTCGGCGGGGTCCTCATGGCGGCAGCCAAGGGCCAGCTCGATGGCATCGATGAGCTGCGCTGGGCACCCGAGACGGCCGTCGCCGTCGTGCTTGCCAGCGAAAACTACCCCGAGGCGCCGCGCACCGGCGACAGGATCCGCGGACTGAAGAAGGCCAACAGGCTCGACGGCGTCCACGTTCTGCACGCGGGCACCGACAGCGACGCCGATGGAAACACCATCAGCGCGGGCGGCCGCGTGCTCGCCGTCGTCGGACTGGGCGACGACCTTGAGGATGCGCGCGAGCGGGCCTATGCCGGCATTGAGCAAATCTCCCTCGAGGGCGGCCAGTACCGCACGGACATTGCCGCCAAGGCTGCCCGCGGGGAAATCACCGTGGCCAACACCGCCGCACAGGCATAAGGACCAAAGCCCCATGACTTCCATGATTCCCGCCGCGCCCATCCTGCCGGGCTGGAGCCACGTATACTCCGGCAAGGTCCGCGACCTGTACCAGCCCGCATCCGACGGCGGTCCGTTCGCCGGACGCGACGACGTCGTCCTGGTTGTTGCCAGCGACCGTATCAGTGCCTATGACCACATCCTGGCGACGGAGATCCCCGACAAGGGCCGCATCCTGACGGGGCTCAGCCTGTGGTGGTTTGGGCAGCTCAACGTGCCCAATCACGTGGTCGCCACAACGGTTGAGGACGGCGTTCCGGCTGCCGTTGCAGGCCGCGCCATGGTGTGCAGGAAGCTTGAAATGTTCCCCATCGAATGCATTTCCCGCGGCTACCTCACAGGTTCCGGGCTGATCGAATACCGCGCATCACAGACCGTGTGCAGCCTTCCGCTGCCCGCGGGCCTGGTGGACGGGTCACGTCTTGAAAAAGCAATCTTCACACCCTCTGCCAAGGCCGAGGTGGGTGAGCACGACGAGAACATCACTTACGAAGCCATGGTCGACACCGTTGGTGCAGGGATCGCCGAGGACCTGCGCCGGCTGACCCTTGGGATCTACTCGCGCGCCGAGGAAATTGCCCGCGAACGCGGCATCATCCTTGCCGACACCAAGGTCGAGTTCGGCACCGATCCGGCCACCGGCGTCATCACCTTGGGCGACGAGGTGCTGACCCCGGATTCCTCGCGCTTCTGGGATGCCGGGCTGTGGGCTCCGGGCCAGGCACAGCCCAGCTTCGACAAGCAGTACGTGCGCGACTGGCTGGCCAGCGCCGAATCAGGGTGGGACAGGGCCTCGGACACCCCGCCGCCGGCACTTCCCGCCGACGTTGTCCAGCGCACCCGCGCCCGCTACGTCGAGGCGTTTGAGCGGCTGACGGGCGCGACGTTCGTCTAAGGACGACGCTCGTCCAAAGGCAAAAAAGAGGGGGCCGTTGGGGCCTTGACCGGTGAATATCCACGGTTAAGGCCGCAACGGCCCCTTTGTCATGTGGGAAGGCTGGCCCTAAGCTTTTAGACGCCGGCCGTCTGGACGTTTGCCATGTGCTCGCGTGCGACGGTTGCCCTGTCTTCGGCTCCGGCCAGGGTGAACCTGTCAAGGGCGCTTTGGTAGGCGGCAAAGGCCTCGTCCGGGCGGTCCGCGGCCTGCAGGGCCGTACCGAGCAGCAGGGCGGAGTCGCCGGAAATGTGGGGTGCCAGCTGTTCCTTTTGGGATTCGATGGAGTCAAGGAGCGCCAAGGCCTCGGCCAGTTCGCCGTTGAGGTAATGCCAGCGGGCGCGCAGCAGCGACACCTCGAGGGTTTCCGCCGGGGTTGCGCCCACCACCGAGTGCGCAAGTTCGCTGCGTTCAATGGCCTGCAGGGTTGCTGGTTCCACGACTCCTGCCAGGAGCCGCACCCACGCCGTTGCCTTGTTGAATTGCGCCCAGCGGGCAAGGTCCGCCGCGGGGGAGAGCAGCCTTCCGGCCTTTGCGTGGTGTTCCAGGCCGGTTCTTACATCGTGGCGGATGAACGCGACATTGCCGATGACCCAATGGATTTCACCTGCCATCTGCGCCGGGGTGTCGTCGGTGACGGCGTCGGCAAGGACCCTGGTGTGTGTCCATGCCTCGTCAAGGCGGCCGGCCTCGGTAAGGGCGCCGATGAGTGTTTGCAGCGCCAGAAGGTAGGCGCCGAATTCCTCAGCGCTGTCGCCGGACCCGATTTCAACAGCCTGGATGGCGTGCGCGATGGCCTCCTGCAGACAGCCCTGGGCCAGCATTCCGGCGGCCATGACCTGGTGGGCCCGCAGTGAAAGGGCGTCGCTTTCGAGGGTGAGCGCGTGCTCCAGCAGGGCGCCAAGGATGGCGGTCGCTTCGCCATGGGCGCCCTCACGCAACAGTGAATTGGCGGCGAGGAAGTTCATGTGCCACCACGTCACGGGATCGCCGCTGGCCAGCGCAAGCGCTGCCGCCGCCCTGGCGTTGTTGGCCGCCCCGAGGTAATCGCGGGTGTCCCAGCATTGACGGGCGCACAGTGAGAGTCTCAGGTATTCGCTTTCCTCGGGGAAGGAAGGCTTTTCCCAGGCGGCGACGGAGGACGGTGAGAGCTGGAGTTGCCGCGCAAGCTGCTTGATGATCTCGGTGGTGGGCTCGCGGTGGGCATTTTCGAGCAGCGAAATGTAGCTGGCGGAGTACAGCTCACCGCCAAGATCGCACTGTGTCATGTTTCGTGACATACGCTCTTGTTTTAGTCGATCCCCAAAACTGCTGCCCACTTTTGTGCTCCTCGTTTTCCCCCCGCCAGTTATTTGCTCAACTCTACGGCCTGAGAGCTGGGGAAACCCCAAGGCGTGACAAAATTGTCATGTTGGCCGCTTAACTGTTCGGATGGTCAGGGGCCCACGGGCACCCCGCCGCAGAGGGTCAGCTTGTACAGCCGCGCATGGCCTTCGCTGGCCACCAGGGTGAAGGCGTCCGAATCCGGCGCCAGTGTCACTCCCGGATAGAGCGACCGGGGATCGTTGAACGCCGGAATGTAATTCGTGCCGAAGTCCAGCAGGTACGTCACGCCCAGCCGCTTCGCCGCCGCGCACACCTCCTGGTCGCTGCCGACCCGGTTGAGCCAAAAGCGCAGCGTGTACAGCTCGGGGGACAAATCGCCCTGCGAGCTGTAGGGGAACAGCATGGTCCGCCCCGCCAGTGCCATCGCCAGCGCCGATCCGTTGTAAGGATTGTTGGCGATGACATCCTGGGTTGTTGTGTAATTCGGAAGCCTGTGGATCAGCGCCAGCTCCTGCGCATCAACCTGCGCCAGGCCATTGGGTTCGGGCGGCACATTGTACATCTGGGCCACCTCGCCTTTCATCTGCCACAGTCCCGGATTGGACAGGACAAGGACGACGGCGAGTCCCGCCACCGCTGCCACCCTGCCCCTGCGCCGTCCCGGCGCAGGGCCGAACGGTGTGCGCGGGAACTTCCTGCCAAGCCAGTCGATGAGCATGACGAGGCCAAGGGCGGCCAACGGCACGGCCAGCAGCGGCATGAGTGCCGCAATGCGCTCCGGGTTGTCCCACCAGGGTGCCATGGCGATGTTAGCGAGGCTGGCGTTGGTGCCCGTCGCCAGCGGATAGGTGAAGGCCAGCAGGAGAAGGGCCACAGGCAGCCAGCGAAGCCCCCTGCGACGGAAACCTGCCAGCGCGCCCGCCACCACCAGTGCTGTCAGTGCCAGCGCAGGGAACCAGATGGGTGCCGGCGCGTGCGTGAAATTGCGGAGCAGGGCCAGTGGGAAGGAAAGAAACGCCGGGCTGGTGTAGTTGAATAGGCTGCGGATTTGGGGCAGCGTGAACAATGCCGCCGCGACGGCAGCCACCACCACAACAAGCAGTCCGATCCGCATCCACCCGCGGGCGGGGGTGCGGCCAAATCCCGTGCGCACCCACACAAAGATGAGGTAGGCAATCAGGGGGGTGAGGACCAGCAGGATGCTGAACACGCCATTGGGCTGGGACGTGATGGCTCCGGGCAGAAACAGGGCCACCATGGCAAGAGCCGGGGCCGGGGCGAGGCCGGTGTGGGCGGAGGGTCGCAGGATCAGCAGCACCAGGCCGATACCCACGGGCACCAGGGCATTGGAGAGTGCATTGGGGTACGCCGAACCGTATTGCACCAGCAGCCACGGAAAGGCCGGGAATGCCGCAGCCAAAAGCCCCGCGCAGGCCAGCAGCAGGGGCCGGGCCCCAAACAGCACCCGGGTCAGGAAAACGCAGCTCAACGGCCACACGACGCCGGCCACGGCCAACCATGCGATGTTTGTCGCAGCAGGGACGCTGATCCCGGTAAGAATGGCCAGCAGGCTTGCCAGCCCGTGCCACGCGCCCGGGTAAAAGGAGGACTTGACTGTGGGCAGGATGAAGTTTGAGGTGGCGAAGGAGGATGCGTTGCCTGTTCGAATGGCGTAATCGGTGGCGTTCAGGTGGAACACCGAGTCGTATCCCTGGGTGAACTGTTCCGGATTGGAGGCAACCAGGGTCAGCAGCGCCGTCGTGATTGCCAGGGACAGCAGAACGCCGGAGAGCGCCGCGCCAATCCCGGCCCCGGGGCTTTGCGGCGGGGAGGGAGGCTCGGGCGTGAGTGCGGGGATGAACCGCCGCGCCGCCCAGGCCGCAGCCGCGGCAATCGCGGTGCCCAGCAGGATCACGGGGATGTTCCACGACAGGTGGATCAGGGGGGCCACGATGGCGCTCACTGCCAGCACCGAGACGGACACGGCGGGGGCCAGGCAAACAGCCATCAAGCCGCGTATCCGCAGCGCCGCGAGCACCGCCGCGCCGGGCAGGGCAAATATCAGCAGCACCACCGTGAACGCGGGCAGCGCCTCAAGCCATGACGTCAAGCAAACATCCCTGTCCTAGAGTCAAGGTCCTAGAGTCAAGCGTTCTTGGACTATCGATGTCCTGGATTGAAGCGATGGTCAGACTTTCCTAACAACGCTGGACTTGAGCTTCATGGGGCCAAAGCCGTCCACCTTGGCGTCTATGTCGTGCCCGTTGACGGGGGTGATCACGCGGATGTTGCGGACCTTGGTGCCGATCTTTAGGTCCTGGGGGCTGCCCTTGATCTTCATGGTCTTCACGATGCTCACGGTGTCACCATCGGCAAGGACGTTCCCCACGGCGTCCTTCACCACGGATTCCTGCTCGGCTGCGTCGGCGCGTTCTTCAGTGGGGGACCATTCGTGAGCGCATTCGGGGCACACCAGCAGTTCACCCAGTTCATAGGTGTACTCGCAGCTGCAGACGGGGCAGGGGGAAAGTGTGTCGCTCATGGGGTTCATCTTAGCCGTTCAGGCTTATTGGCCCCTGTGAAGCTGTGCTGAAGGCGGAGCCATGTGGAAAATCTCGTCGTGTGGCGGAACGCAAAAGTGGCGGCATCCCTTGGATGCCGCCACTTTCATTTGGTCGGGGTGACAGGATTTGAACCTGCGGCCTCGTCGTCCCGAACGACGCGCGCTACCAAGCTGCGCCACACCCCGATCCATTGCATTTACCCTGACCAGTGAAGGTCCGGAAAAGCAACCTCTCAAGAATAGCGGACAGGGGGCGAGAACACGAAATCGAGGTCGCTTGCGGCGTTGCGGTCGTGTCTTTTGGCCGTCAACGTCAAAACCACGGCTTCCGGGCGGCAGGCGAAACGGAAGGGGGCCGTGCGGGCGGTGCCGATGCCGGCAGAGACGTTGACCGGCGTCGTGCGTCCGTTGGCATCCCAGTCATTGAGACCCCTGGCGCGCCAGGTGGGCAGGTCGCAGTTGCTGACAAGTGCGCCGTAGCCGGGCACGCAGACCTGTCCGCCATGGGTGTGACCGGCAAGGATCAAATCGGCGCCCGCGCCCGTGAAATGGTCAAGGACCCGCTGGTAGGGGGCGTGGGCAACGGCGATCTTCACGTGCGGGGCGGAATCCTGGCCGACGGCGCCACGCGGCCAGCCGGCATAGCGTTCCCGGTTCAGGTGGGGGTCATCCACGCCGCTGAAATCGAAACGGATGCCCTTCATCGGGATCGACTGGGCGCGGTTTGTCAGGTTGACCCAGCCACCGAGCCCGAATCCTGTATGCAGGGCGTCCGTGTCAAGGGCGACGGGATGGTGCCTTCCGCTGCTGGTGAACTTGGAGGGCCCGGAAAAGTAGGCGAAGGGGTTCTTGAACGTAGGCGCGAAATAATCGTTTGAACCGGGCACAAAAACACCCGGAAACTCCATGAGCGGGCCAAGCGCGTCAAGAAGCGGTGCAATGGCGTCAGGGTGGCTGAGGTTGTCACCGGTATTGACCACAAGGTCAGGCTGCAGCGCTGCCAGCTGCTGCAACCACCGGGTCTTCTTGTGCTGGCCGGGAGACAGGTGGATGTCTGAAAGGTGCAGCACGGTGAAGGGCGCCGAACCGGGCGGCAGGATGGCCAGTGATTCCTCCCTGATCTGGAACCAGTGGCGTTCGATCAGGGCGCCGTACGCCACGGCACCTGCGCCTGCAGCGACGGCAAACCCCGCCGCGGCTCCCAGGGTCGAGAGGCAGGACGGGGTTGTGCGCGTTCGTGACATGGGAACTGTGCCTTAGTCCTTCTTCTTCTCGGAGGGCTTGTCGTTTGAGGGCTTGTCGGAGTTGCCTGCGGCAGGCTTTCCGGGTTGTGCTGGCTTGGGCTGAATGTTGGCGGGCGGGTTGACCATGCTTTCCGGCGGTGCGTCGAAGCCTCCGACGTCGAAGAATCCGGCAACCTGGTTCATGTAGCCCTGCCACGCCTTGCCCGCGTAGGTGGCGCCGTCGACGTAATCGAGGCGCCGGCCGGCGATGAGCTTGCCGTTGTTGGATTGTGCCTTGTCGATGTTCCCCACCCAGGAAGCGGTGGCAAGGCCCTTGGTGAATCCAATGGTCCAGGTCTGCTCGGAGTTGTTGGTGGTGCCGGTTTTGGCGGCAGCAGGGTACCGCAGGGGAATCTGGTAACCGGAACCGCGAACAAGAACTTCCTGCAGAACCGAGGTCACACCGGAGGCTACTTCGGGCTTCACTGTCTGCTTGCAGTTCGCGCCCGGAACGGGGAACTTGTCACCCTTGGCGTTCGTGATCGAGACCAGCGCGATGGGATCGCAGTGGATGCCGCCGGCGGCAAAGGTCGCAAACGAAGAGGCCATGGTGAGCGGGGCAACTGCTCCCGAACCCAGCAAGGAGCTGACATTGTCCAGGTTGTAGGGCAGTTTCGGGTCCTCGCCGAGGTGGATGCCAGCCGCTGTCATCATCTTTTGAACGTTGCACAAATCCAGCTTTGAGGCTGTGTACATGGTGGCCGTATTCAGCGAATTGTAGAGGCCTTCGCGGGCCGTCAACCGCTGGTAGAAGTTGTTCTCGGCATTCTGGAGAGTCTTTGATCCGGGGTAGTTGTCATCATAGATGCCGGTGCTGGTGCCGCAGCTGTTCTGCCAGGGGAAGCCGACGGGGTACACCCTTACTCCCGCGTCCACGATGTCGTTGATCTTGTGCCCTGAGTTAAGCCATTCGGCAAAGGTGAACGGCTTGATAGTTGAACCGACGTCGAAACCGCCGGCTCCGCCGAGTGAATTGCCATTGGCGTCGAGGCGATCAACGTTGAAGTTGTAATCGGTGTTGAACTGTCCCTCGGGAGCCACAAACTTCGTGTTCTGCGCCATGGTCAGGATCCTGCCCGTTTTGGGCTGGACCGAAACCAGGGCCTGGCCCACCTTATCGGGGTTGTTGCCGGCCGGCGTGAAGTTCTCGAACTGTGCCTGGGCTGCGTCCTGCAAGCCCGGATCCAGCGTTGTGGTGATGGTCAGGCCACCCTGCTTAAGCAGCTTCTCCCTGTCCTCGGCCGTCTTGCCGTAGGCGGGATCGTTGACGATCAAACTGGTCACGTAGTCACAGAAGTACTCGCCCCGCACTGCTGTGACGCAGCCGTTGCGGCTGGGCTGGAGCTTGAGGTCAATCGCGGCCTTGGCGGCGTCGTCGTGCTGCTTTTGATCGATCATGCCCTGGGTCAGCATGTGGTCAAGCACCAGGTTGCGGCGCGAGATGGCATTCTCGGGATTCGCGATGGGGTCATACAGCGTGGGGCTGTTGACGACGCCGGCCAACAGGGCAGACTGTGGCAGTGTCAGGTCCTTGGCGTGGACACCAAAGTAGGAGTAGGCGGCCGATTCGATGCCGAAGTTGCCGTTGGCGAAGAGCACCCAGTTCAGGTAGCCCTGCAGGATCTCGTCCTTGGAGTACTTCTTCTCGATGGCGATGGCCAGCTTGATTTCGCGGACCTTGTCCCCGATTTCCTTGTCATTGCCCAACTTGACCTTATCCAGCTCACCGTTGACAGCGTGCGTCTGGATAATGACGTTGTTGACGAACTGCTGGGTGATCGTGGACGCGCCCTGGCGCCCACCGCCCTTGGCCATCGATGTGACGGCGCGCAGAAGCCCCCGGGTGTCGATGCCGCCATGTTCGTAGTAGCGGGCATCCTCGACCGCGACAATGGCGTTGCGCATGAACGGGGAGATGTCCTTCAGAGCCACTTCGGTGCGGTTCTGGTCGTAGAAGGTTGCCAGCAGTGAACCGTCGGCAGCAAGAATTTTCGATGACTGTGCCGGGGTGCCGACGTTCATCTCGTCCGGGAGGTCGTCAAAGAAGGTGATGGACGAGGTTGCCGTGCCGCCTGCAAGGGCGACCGCCGGAACCATCAGTCCTGCGACGAGGACACCACAAACTGAGCTGATGCCCAAAAATGCGACCAATTTACCCAGAGTTGTGGCGGTGTCGAAAATGGGGTGTTTTTTTGCTGCCATTTTCCCAGCTTAGCGGCAGGGGATACGCTTTGACGTATGACCAAATGGGAGTACTCTACGATTCCGCTGATTATCCACAACACCAAGGCAATTCTTGACAGCTGGGGTGACGATGGCTGGGAGCTGGTCCAGGTTGTCCCCGGGCCCGAGGGCCGAGGCCTCGTTGCCTACCTGAAGCGAGAGAAGGCCTAACCATGGAAACACCGTCAAATCAAGGAACATCACGCATTGAGGCACGCCTGGCCGAGCTTGGCTTAAGCCTTCCACCTGTGGCTGCGCCGGTAGCCGCCTATGTGCCGGCTGTGATTTCAGGAAACCACGTTTACACGTCAGGGCAGCTGCCTTTTATTGACGGAAAACTCACAGCTTCGGGCAAGGTCGGGGCGGAAGTTTCCGCTGAGGACGCAAAATCCCTGGCCGCAACATGCGCAATCAACGCCATTGCCGCCCTTAAAAGCGTCATAGGTGACCTCGACCGCGTGACCCGCATCGTCAAGGTTGTCGGCTTTGTTGCATCGGATCCGTCCTTCACGGGCCAGCCCGGCGTCATCAACGGTGCCTCAGAGCTTCTGGGCCAGGTGTTTGGCGAGGCAGGGATCCACGCACGGTCCGCCGTCGGAGTTTCCGTACTGCCTTTGGATTCTCCCGTTGAGGTTGAGTTGATTGCCGAATTCCAGTAACGACCCTGCGGGCATGCGGTCAGCAGGAAAGCGGCTCTTCCCGCTGAACGCAGACCAGCAGGAAGCCGCGCAGACGTGGGTGGACTTCGGCCAGCGCACCCCCAGCAAGCCGCGGCAGGCGTCGTCAGTGGTGCTGTTGAAGGACAGCCCAGGCGGCCTGCGGACTTTTCTGACCTACCGCCCGGGCGGTTCTCCGTTGGGAACTGTCGCCTTTCCCGGCGGCACCATTGAGGCCGCGGACGACGACGTCACCGACTGGGTGGGCCCCTCACCCACGATGTGGGCCAAGAGCCTTGGCACGCAGGACATTGGACTCGCCAAACGCCATGTGGTGGCGGCCATCCGTGAATTGTTTGAGGAAACTGGCATCCTGCTGGCCGGACCGGATTCCTCCGCGCTGGTGGAAAACATCACCGGACCCGAATGGATGCGGGCACGCGAGTCCATAGCCACCCAGGAGACCACTTTTGCGTCCCTGCTGGAGCGCTATGGGTTGGCGCTGCGCACCGATCTGCTCACGCCGCTGAGCCATTGGACCAGCCCGGACTTCGCCCACAGGCGCTTCGACACCAGGTACTTTGCAGCAGCAAGGCCGGTCAACCAGGAACCTTCCCTGCTCACAAGCAAGGGTGTGTGGGGGCGCTGGGCCAGCGCGGCAGACATCCTGGCCGACCGCGCAAAAACCGCACTGGGGGATGAAATCGGCCAGCCGACAACCACAGGCTTGACCCTAGGTGAGCTCGTGGTGCCCGGCGTGGAGATCATCCTTGAAAAAATCGCTGCCGCCCGCGGCTGCATTGCCTATCTGAACCACAAGAGGCCCATCAACGAATACCGGCCCAAGCTCGTGGGGGATTCCGAGTCGAGATTCAGCCTTGAGGTGCTGACAGCGCCCGTGTCCGAGGGCGCTCCCTGCAGGGAGCGCTGACAGGGCCAACGCTGCGGCAGCGTTGTGCTTCTCTTGCCGGAAACGAACGCCGGCCCGGCCACCTAAGGTGACCGGGCCGGCGTTCGTCGTTTCCCGCAGTTCAGGCTCCCTGCGACAGAAGCGCTAGCGTGAGCGCTGGCGCAGGCGGTTGACATCCAGGATGACCACGGCGCGGGCTTCAAGGCGGAGCCAGCCGCGCTGGACGAACTCGGCGAGGGCCTTGTTCACTGTCTCGCGTGACGCGCCGACCAGCTGGGCCAGTTCTTCCTGCGTGAGCTCGTGGGCAACCAGGATGCCGTCGGTCGCGGGGCGGCCGAAGCGGTCCGCGAGGTCAAGGATGGCCTTGGCCACGCGGCCGGGGACGTCCGAGAAGACCAGATCCGAGAGGTTGTCGTTGGTGCGGCGCAGGCGGCGGGCCAGGGCCTGCAGCAACTGCATGGACACCTCGGGGCGGTTGCGCAGCAGGGTGTTCAGGGATTCGTTCTTCAGGCCGGCAAGTCGGGTCTCGGAAACGGCCGTCGCCGTCGTGCTGCGGGGGGCCGGGTCAAAGAGTGCCATTTCGCCGAAGAGCTCGCCCGGGCCGAGGATGGCAACAAGTGATTCGCGGCCGTCAGAGGAGGTGCGTCCCAGCTTCACCTTGCCCGAAACGATGAAGTAGAGCTGGTCGCCCTGGTCGCCTTCACGAAAGACCGAAGCGCCGCGGGAAAGGTCAACCTCTGCCAGTTCGTCCGTCAAAAGGCGGAAAGCCTCGTCGTCGAGCGTGGCGAATAGTGGTGCCCGGCGTAATACCTCGATGTCCATGAAAACTCCTTACAGTATGTAGCTAATCAGTTCTGACCTGATACTGATTGTTTCAGAACTTTTCCGTTTTTGTGACCAATTTGGCATTCCAGGCGTTCGTTGTCAGCATATTGGCAGATTGATCATTCGAAAAGCTCATGGGCCATTCGGGTTGGGCCGGTAACATGTGGAGGTGGAGCACTGCCTGTGCCCAACTTGTAAAGGGCTCCGGCCCGGGAGGAGCTGTACGCGACGGTGCTTGGTTTCTCATGGCTTGATGCGGTGCTCATTGTCTGGCTTTTGTGGCAGCTGATCTACGGCCTGAACACCGGAGTGGTGGTCTCACTGGGTGGTATCGCAGGTTTCGCTGCCGGTGCCGCTGCGGCTTTTTTTGCCGCCCCCTTCGTCAACCAGTTCGCCCCCGGGCCGGGATGGCGCACTGCCATGGTGATTGGCGCCACAGTCCTGTTGATCGCCATCGGCCACGCCCTGGGCATGAAGCTGGGCGGCGCGATCGGCCGCCGTGTGAAATCTGACTCAATCCGATCCGTGAACCGGATTTTGGGCGGGGTGCTCAACGTAGCGGTGGGTGCGCTGGCCATTTCCATGCTGGCATTTGGTGTATCCAACCTTGGCATCCCGGCAGTATCCAAGCAGTTGAGCGACTCCCAGGTCATATCCCGGATTGACACCTGGACGCCCGATCCCGTCAAGGCAGCCGTCGCCGAGATCCGTTCCCTGGTGCTGGACGAGGGCATCCCTGCCCTGTTGAACCCGGGCGGCCCCAATGTCCAGGTGGCCGCCCCGAATGCCAATACAAACACGCCGGCCTGGAACCAGGCTGCGCACTCGGTCATGAAAATTTCGGGCACCGCATTCCAGTGCGGACAGAACCAGACGGGCACGGGGTTCGTCATCTCGCCCGGGCGGGTCCTGACCAATGCCCACGTGGTGGCGGGCGTGTCCATGCCCGTGGTGCAGACCCAGACACAGGGCGCGCTGCCTGCCCGCGTGGTGTACTTCAACCCCGTCCATGACTTGGCGATCCTCGCAGTCGATGGTTTGGCCGCGGCGCCGCTAACCGTTGGGGCCACGGTTCCCGGGAACACTGCCACGGCCTTCGCCGGCTACCCGCTCGGCGGGCCGTTGCAGGTGCGCCCGGCAACCGTGCTCTCCTCGGGCCCCATGATGGTGCCTGACATCTCCGGTGGGGCGAAGTCGCTTCTTGACGTGTATCAACTGGCCGGCAACGTGCAGTCGGGCAACTCCGGCGGGCCACTGCTTGATGCCTCAGGGCGTGTTGTGGGTGTCGTTTTCGCCAAGGCGACCAGTTCTGCCAATGTGGGCTTTGCCCTGACCATGGAGGAGGCCGGGCCCGTCATCGCCTCGGCGCCGACCCTCAGCGGTGCCGTGCCGTCGGGCACCTGCAAGGTCGGCTGACGGGCGCTACGCCAGGATCTTGTCCAGGTAGCTCACGGCCAGTTCGTAGCCGTGGATGCCGGCGCCGACAATGACGCTCTCGCACACGGGGGACAGATATGAGTGGTGCCTGAACTCCTCGCGCTTGTGCACATTGGTGATGTGCACCTCAACCGTGGGAAGTTCGACGCCGGCAATCGCGTCCCGCAGCGCCACCGACGTGTGCGTGTAGGCGCCCGCGTTGATGATGATTCCCACGGCCGTGCCGCGCGCCGCATGGATGGCGTCGACCAGGACACCCTCGTGGTTTGACTGCAGGCACGTGGTGCTGAACCCGGCGGCCCCGGCGGCCGCCGTGGCCAGCCGTTCGACGTCGGACAGCGTGGCCGAGCCGTAAATTTCAGGTTCCCGGGTGCCAAGTAGGTTCAGGTTGGGTCCATTGAGGATCAGCAGGGTGCCGCGGTCCGCGGCGCCCTGCTCAGCAGTCGAAGAGGTCATGGGTTAATAATGCCCCACCCGCGCAGGGCGCCGCGTTTGATCGCCAAAAGCCGTGTCTGCTCGGGAACTTCGCTGCTCAGGAGATGCCTTGCGCGGGGCCCGCAACGGGCACCAGCCGCAGAGCACCCACCCGGTCCCGCAGCGTACGCTGCGCCTCCAGGCCCAGGAATTCATCGCTGATGACCTCATCGACGTCCTCCAACGCGGCTATGGTGCTGATACCCACCGTTCCCCACTTGCTGTGATCGGCCAGCACGACGACTCTGCGGGCCGCGGCGATCAGGGCCCTGTCCATCTCTGCCTCCAGCAGGTTGGGGGTGGTGAACCCCGCCTGCGCATCCACGCCGTGCACGCCCAAAAACAGCACGTCAAGGTGGAGCGATCGCACGGACTGTGTGGCAATGGGACCCACCAGGGCATCCGACGGCGTGCGTTCGCCGCCTGTGAGGATCACCGACACCCGGGAGCCCGGGGTCTGAAAGACATCGGCAATCCGCACCGAGTTGGTCACGACTGTCAGATTCTTCATGCCAGCGAGTTCCTTCGCGAGCGACCACGTGGTAGTGCCGGCGCTCAGGCCGATGGCCATGCCGTCGCTGACAAGTTGCACGGCCTCCTGGGCGATGGCCCGCTTTTCGGCCGTGCCCTGGGTCGATTTGAGTTCAAAGCCTGGTTCGTGCGTCCCGGTGCCTCCTGGCACCTTGGCACCGCCATGGATCTTCTGGACCAGTCCGGCGTCGTCCAGGGCCTCGATGTCCCGGCGCACCGTCACCAGGGATACGCCGAGGAGATCGGCTAAATCCGAAACCCGCACCACCCTCTCACGGGCGACGGCTGCCACAATCTCCGAGCGTCTTGTGTCGGCCAGCATATGTCCCTCCTCGCTGCGCGGGCCCCGGGTGGTCCGCACTGTCATCCCTTGCTTGAACCAAGGGTCAGGCCAGCAACGAACTGCTTCTGCAGCACCAGGTAGACGATCAGTGTGGGGATGACGGTAATCATGGCGCCGGCGGCCAGCAGGTTGTAGTTGGACAGGAACGTCCCCTGCAGGTTGTTGATGGCGGTGGTGACCGGCAGCCTGTCGCCGCTTTGAATTAACAGCAGCGGCCAGAAGTAGTCGTTGTAAATGAAGATCAGTTCCAACGTGGCGAGGGCGGCGATGGCCGGGCGGCACAGCGGGAGGATGATTGAGGCGTACTGGCGCCACAGGCCCGCGCCGTCGACCAGTGCAGCCTCCGTCAGGTCTCCCGACAGCGCTTTCATGTAGTTGGAGAGCACAAAGGTGCAGAAGCCGATCTGGAAGGCCGTGTTCGCGATGATGACCGAGAGGTATGTGTTCAGCAGGCTGCCGGAATCACTGAACGCATAGGGGAGCTGGATGAGTTTGAACATTTCAAACAAGGGAGTGGCCAGCACCTGCGGGGGCAGGAGGTTTCCGGCGGTGAACATGATCAGCAAGGTGACGTTGAACTTCCAGCTGGCCCGGCTGACGGCGAACGCCATCATGGAGCTCAGCCACAACACCAGGATGATCGTGGGGACGGTGATGATGAGCGAGTTGACGAAATAGTGGGGGAAGCCGCCCTGGGTCCAGGCTGTTACGAAGTTGTCGAAGTTGAATGCGCCGCCGAAGCTGAAGTAGCCGTACTTGTCAGTGTCGGGCTTGGGGCGCAGGGCCGTGAACAGGGCCCAGCCCAGCGGGATGAGCCACATGACGGACATGACAATGAGGAACAGGTGGGTGCCGTAGTGCGGGCGCTTGAGCCCGTGGCCGACGGCGGCACCGGACTTTGCGGGACGGGTGCCGGTGGAGGTTGACATCAGAACTTCTCCTTCCGGAACGTCCGGGATAGGTAGATGGTGATCGGCACGAGGGAGATAACAAGCAAGATCACGGCAAAGGCGGAGCCGATGCCGATGGACTGGCCCTCGCCGATCAGGTAGGTGATGACCAGGGCGCTGATGAGTTCAAGGCCGTTGGTGCCCTTGTTGATGACCCAGACGACGTCGAAGGCACGTAGCGACTCGATGATAGTAATGACGACGATGACGATGTTGATGGGGGCCATGGCCGGGAAGACAATGCGGAAGAAGGTTTGGCGGGCGTTGGCTCCATCGAGCGAGGCTGCTTCCTTCAAGGACGCGTCTACGCCCTTGAGTCCGGCTAAGTACAGGATCATGACGTATCCGGCGTGCCGCCAGGTTGCCGCGACGAGGGCTGCCCAGATGTTGATATTGGGGTCACCGAACCAGTCCACTGCCTGCGGGGTGCCGGCGGTTCCGAGGAGGAAGTTCAGCAGGCCGTTGTCCTTTTGGTAGAACAGCTGCCAGATGATGCCCACCAGGGCCAGCGAGAGCATGACGGGGACGAAGAAGATGCTCTGGTAGATCTTGCTGCCCCTGATGTTCTGGTCCAGGAGCACTGCCAGGAGCAGGCCGAGCGGGGTGGCGATCACGGCAAGGAACAGCAGCCAGAGGATGTTGTGTTGGACGGCGGGCCAAAACGCGGGGCTGTCGTTATAGACGTAGCTGTAGTTGGCCAGTCCGGCCGCTCGAATGTCTGACAGGGCCAGTCCGTTCCAGCGGGTGAAGGAAAGGAACACTGACAGCAGGGTGGGAATCCAGACGAAAGCCAGCTGTACCAGGGTGGGGATGCCGACCATGAAGCCAAGAATCACCTTGTCCCGCTTGGAAAGTCTCTTCACCCGGCGGGTCTTGGCTGCGGGCGGGCGGGGCTTGCGTGCGCTCCTGGTGTCGGGGGTGGGCAGGTCGGAAACTTCGGATGGCGTGCTCATGGCGGCGAACTCGTTTTCTTACGGGGACATGGGTGGGGTGCCCGTGGCTATTGGGTGTCCGTGGCGGCGGACCGGGGCCCGCCGCCACGAAGGGACGCGGCTACTGGGCCGCGTACAGGGCCTTTGCCTGGGCCTCGAGGTTCTTCACGTCGATCTTGCCGTCCTTGATGAAGCCTTGGAGGGCCGGGATCATCACGTTGTTGGCCATGGCTGGCAACGCATCACGGTCAAAGAACTGGCTGATGCTCTTGGCGTTGGAGATGACCTCGGCACACTTCTTGTTCAGCGGGCTGAAGCTGGAGGTGTCGGTGCCCTTGGCCGTGGCAATGTTGGACGGGTCAACCTTGGCATATGCGTCCTGGCCTGCGGGGGTGCCCATGAACGCCATGAAGTCGCGGGCCGCCTGGTTGTTGCCGCCCTTCTTTGACAGCAGCAAGCCGTCGATGGGAGCTTCCACGGCGTCCCGGCCCTCCATGGCAATCTCCGGGAACGGGAAGAAGTCGATGTCGTCAAGGATCGTCTTGTCCGTGTACTGCTGGGTGACGAAGGAGCCGAGCAGGTACATGCCTGACTTTCCCTTGCCCATGTTGATGGCGGCGTCCTGCCAGGTCATGCCGAGGGCTCCCGGGTTCTGGTACGGGAGCAGTGCCCGCCACGTGTCAAAGACGGCGCTGACCTTGGGCTGGTCCCAGGATTCCTTGTGAGCGGTCAGGTCCATGTGGAACTGGTAGCCGTTGAGGCGCATGTTGATGTAGTCGAAGGTACCCATGGCAGGCCAGCCGTCCTTGTCGGCAAACTCGATGGGGATCAGCCCATCTGTCTTCATCTTGGCGCACAGGGTCTTGAGCGCGTCGAAGGTGGTGGGGACTTCATAGCCCTTCTCTGCCCAAACGCTCTTGCGGAAGAAGAAGCCCCACGGGTAGTTGTAGTTCGGGACAAAGTACATCTTGCCGTCGGGGCCCGTGGCGGCCTTCTTCATGGCGTCGGAGAAATTAGCGCCGATCTTCTCCCACACGTCATCGATGGGGGAGAGCAGGCCCTGCTTGGCGTAGTACTGCATGCGGTAACCGGCAAACCAGGTGAACGTGTCGTCCGGGCTGCCCTGCAGATAGGTGGCGATCTTGTTTTGGAAATCGTTGTGGGGGACCACATTGGTGGTGACTGCGTCACCGGACTTGGCTGTGAAGGCATCGGCTACGGCCTTGTAGGCGGCCTTGGGGACATCATCCGAGGAGCCGGAGCCGAAGGTCAGCGATTTTGATGCCGAGGGGTTTGAACCGGGTCCTGATCCACCCGTGCAGGCGGCCAGGAGCGGGATGCCGGCCGCGCCAACGGCACCGATGCCGAGGGTCTTCAAGAGTGTGCGGCGGTCCATGCCCGGCAGGATGATTCCCCCGGAGGACCGTTCTTCGTTGCGTGACATGATTTCTCCCTTTGAAAAACGAAGGCTTGTGAAGTGGATCACATAGCTACATCATGAAACAGCCAAAAAAGAACGTCAATAGTCAAAAGGAAAAATTAATGATCACGATTTGGTGTCATCCGTTCGCCGTTTGGCTAGTCGTTCCTCTGGAAAAGGCTTTCCGTCAGGGGTGGCGTGGATGCTTCGCGAAAGGAATGCGGATCGCGTCGGTTCACCCCGCGGGAGGCTGTGACAAGGGTGATTGGGAATGTGACATTTTGAAACGCCCGTTGCGCCCATGCTGCTTAACCCAAAACTGTGACGCAGTAACTGCATCAAAAACACCTAAATTCGGTGAAATCGGTGCAGTTTCTGCGTCACAGATGGGGAGGGGCTAGGCGCGGAGCGACTCGGCAATCTGGTTCATGACCGTGTTGTCAGCCAGTGTTGAGGAATCGCCCACGGCGCGGCCCTCGGCCACGTCCTTGAGCAGGCGGCGCATGATCTTGCCCGAACGCGTCTTGGGCAGTTCCGGAACCACCAGGATGGTCTTGGGTTTGGCGATCGGACCGATCTCGCGGCCCACGTGGTTGCGCAGGGTCGTGACGATATCGGCGTCCTCCACGGCCGAGCCGCGCAGGATCACGAACGCCACCACGGCCTGGCCGGTGGTCTCATCGGCGGCACCGACGACGGCGGCCTCGGCCACCGACGGATGGCTCACCAGGGCCGACTCGATTTCGGTTGTCGAAAGGCGGTGCCCCGATACGTTCATGACGTCGTCAACGCGGCCCAGGAGCCAAACGTCTCCGTCCTCGTCCCTCTTGGCGCCGTCGCCGGCAAAGTACATGCCATCAAAGCGGGACCAGTACGTGTCCTTGTAGCGCTCATTGTCGCCCCAAATGCCGCGCAGCATGGACGGCCAGGGTTCGCGGATGACAAGGTAGCCGCCGTGTCCGTCGGGGACCGAGGCGCCGAGCTCATCGACGACGTCCACGGCGATGCCGGGCAGCGGGGCCTGTGCCGAGCCGGGCTTCGTGGCGGTGACGCCGGGCAGCGGAGCGATCATCATGGCGCCGGTCTCTGTCTGCCACCAGGTGTCAACAATGGGTGCCAGGTCCCCGCCAATGACGCGGCGGTACCACATCCACGCCTCGGGGTTGATGGGCTCGCCCACGGATCCGAGCAGGCGGATCGAGGAGAGGTCGTACTTGGCGGGGATCTCATCACCCCACTTCATGCACGTGCGGATCGCCGTCGGCGCCGTATACAGGATGGAGACCTTGTACTTTTCAATGATCTCCCACCAGCGGCCCTGGTGCGGGGAATCGGGGGTGCCCTCGTACATGACCTGGGTGGCGCCATTGATGAGCGGCGCATAGGTGACGTAGGAGTGGCCGGTGATCCATCCGACGTCGGCCGTGCACCAGAAAACGTCGGTTTCGGGCTTCAGGTCAAAGACGGCCCGGTGCGTGTATGCGGCCTGGGCCAGGTAGCCGCCGGTGGTGTGCAGGATGCCCTTGGGCTTGCCCGTGGTTCCCGAGGTGTACAAGATGAACAGCGGGTGCTCCGAGGAATGCCCGACGGCGGTGTGTTCGGTCGATGCTGTGCCGACGGTGTCGTCCCACCAGAGATCGCGGCCCTGGACCCAGTTGATGTCAGCCTTGTTGCGCTTGACCACAACAACGTTCTGCACCGAGTGTCCCGGGGCGCTCAAGGCCTCATCGACGGCGGGCTTGAGGGCGCTGGGCTTGCCTCGGCGGAAGGTGCCGTCGGCGGTGACAACGAGCTTGGCCTGGGCATCATCAACGCGCGAGCGCAGGGCGTCGGCGGAGAAGCCGCCGAAGACCACCGAGTGGATGGCGCCGATGCGGGCGCAGGCCAGCAAGGTGATGACTGCCTCTGGGATCATGGGCAGGTACACGGCCACGCGGTCGCCCTTGGCCAGGCCGAGGGTTTCGAACGCGTTGGCGGCCTTCTTGACCTCTTCGGTCAGCTGCGCGTAGGTGTACGTGCGGGTGTCGCCGGGCTCGCCCTCAAAGTAAATGGCCACGCGGTCGCCGTTGCCTGCCTCCACATGTCGGTCAAGGGCGTTGTATGCGGCGTTGATTTCGCCGTCCTCGAACCAGGTGGCAAAGGGCGGGTTGGTCCAATCAAGGGTCTTGGTGAAGGGCTTGGACCAGGTCAGCAGTTCGCGTGCCTGCTGGCCCCAGAAGGCGGGGCGGTCAGCGTTGGCCTTAGCGTATTCATCGCCGTGGATGTTCGCGTTGGCGGCAAATTCCGCGCTTGGTGCGAACTGGCGGTTCTCCGTAAGCAGGTTCTCCAGCGCGTCGCCGGGCTGGTTTGCCGCTGCGGTTGTGACCTCAGACATCAAAAATCCCTTCATTCCTTCGTTGCCGGTGCCCCGCGGAATCCCATTCAGGTGGCAGCACGGTGGCAATCCTTGGCGGAGTTCGGGCTGCACAAAATGGTTGCTAAGGACAACTTTTTGTTCCATCTTTAACTGTAGCGCCTTCCTCGGCTAAACGTGTTCGCCGTCACAGCCCATGGGGTCAGCGGCGTCATATCTGCGCCCAAATGCAAGGGCCGGCACGTCGCCCTCGGGTGGGCAGTTGTACCCATTTACGTCATTTTTGCCCCGTTTAAGCTGTGGCTCGCTAGTGTTGCCTGCCTGCGGTAACTAGGCTGGTGAACAATCGTGACATTGAGGAGCAACATCATGACCGAGCAACAAACGCCTTCCGCCCAAACTGCACCAGGCCCCGCGGAATCAGCTGTCAGCCATGCCGCCGTCGGCCCCTTGACCCTCAGGGACCTTGCGGTTCTGGCGTCGGCCGCCATCATTTTCGTCGCCTCAGTGGTGCCGATCGTTTCGACGATCCTCGGAAGCTACAACTTGTGGAACATCAGCAGCCTGTTTTACATCGGCATCGGCGTTGTTCTGCCGCTTTCAGTGGGCGGACTGTTCCTCGCCCGCCGGCTGAGCCCGGAAAGCAAGGTCCGCATCGGCTCGCTGTCGATCGACCAGTACGCCTCGGTCGTGGCGGCCTTTGCCACCTTCTTCTTCTTCACGGGAACGGTGACCAGCTTCGGCCCCGCCTACCTGATCGGACTAGTTGGATCCGTGCTGATGCTCGCCTCCACGGTTTGCGTCCCGTGGATCCCCGTCCTGGCCTCCGACTTTGCCGGCCGCCCGGAGGTGCCCGCCCACGTTGCCGCGCGCGACGCCGTTCCCGCCCTGACGCGTCCTTCAGCAACGAAGCCCGGGGCCGGCCGGGGTGCTGCAGCCGCTGCTGCCGGCCAGGGCAGCCCCGCCGTTGCAGGCACGCCATCCGCAACCGAGCAGGACGCCGCTGCGAACGACTCGTCCACCAACGCTCCCGCCGGATGGGCCGCGAAGGCCGCCAGCGTCGGGCACACTGCCGCGGGCCGGATCTTCACCCCGGCCAAGGACACCACAACCCATGGCGCAGGAACTGCCGCAGCCGAGGCCCCGGCCGGCGCTGCACCAGCTTCCGCAGGTGCCACCCAGGCCCTCGCCGCCACGGCGGCCGCCACGTCCACCGCAGCAATTCCGGCGGCGTCCGCCGCAATCCCGGCCACCCAGACTCCCCACGTGCCCCAGGCTCCCCACGTGCCCCAGGCGTCCAGGAGCTCCGCGGCAACACCCCCGGCCGCGTCCGCCGATGGCGCGGCCGCCGCAACCCCGGCCACCGCATCGCCGGCCACCGCAACCCCGGCCACCACCGAAGCCGCGCGGCCCGCGGAGGCCGCCGCCGCCGTCGTGCCTTCCAGGGATGTCAACGCGACGACGCTGAACCCGCAGGTTGCCCCGGCCAAGGAGCAGGCGCCAGCCCGCGTCAAGGAGAGCATTGGCGCTACCGTGAACCCGCAGGCCGCGGCACCCGTCGCTGCAGAACCGTTCTGGTTTGCCGTCGACCGCCCGCAAAACGTGATCGACGAGAACACCCGCCAGTTCATGTTCAAGCTGACGCCGGGATCGTGGATTCTGGCCCTGGAGGACCGCGGAAACAGCTTCCTTGTCCAGGACAGCCGCGGCAAGACGGGTGTATTGCTGGACCTCGTGGGGATTGAGCGCGCCGCGGACAGCCAGTAACGCAGGTGGCACAGGAATCGGCGCTGGCGCTCAAGCGGCGGGCCCGGAAAATCAACCGCGAGCTGGCGGAGCTGTACCCGTACGCGCATGCCGAACTCGATTTCCGGGACCCCTTTGAGCTGCTGGTGGCCACCGTGCTGTCCGCACAGACCACCGACATCCGCGTCAATGCTGTGACCCCTGCGCTCTTCGCCCGGTTCCCGACGCCCCTGGCCATGGCCCAGGCGCAGGGTGTCGAGCTGGAGGAACTGATCCGGCCGACGGGCTTTTTCCGGGCCAAGGCTGCTAACCTGCTGGCCCTGGCCACCCGCCTGGTTGACGAGTACGACGGCGTGGTCCCCGGTTCCCTTGATGACCTTGTGACGCTCCCGGGAGTCGGGCGGAAAACCGCAAATGTGGTGCTGGGCAACGCCTTTGGGGTGCCAGGCATCACCGTTGACACGCACTTCATCAGGCTGGCACGGCGGTTCGGCTGGACCGAATCCACTGACCCCGTCAGGATCGAGACCGACGTTGCGGCGCTGTTCGAACGCCAGGACTGGACCATGCTCTCGCACCGGGTCGTGTTCCACGGCCGGCGCATCTGCCATGCACGAAAACCCGCCTGCGGGGCGTGCCCGATCGCACATCTGTGCCCGTCCTACGGTGACGGCGAGGTCGACCCAGTGAAGGCCGCAAAGCTGCTGAAATACGAGCTCGCCCCCGGACAGGAGGAACTGCTGGCGCGCATGCTTGCCGATGGGGACAACGCGGCGCAGTACCGGCAGGAGTCGCAGCTGGCCGCACGCACTTCCGGGACCCGGCCGTGAGTGCCTACTTGGACCTTGCGGCACTTTCGGCGAAGGCTGCAGCCACCGCTGCTCTTCCTGAAGCGCTCAGGGACGGACGGCCCTCCCTGTGGCAGCTGCCCATGGACAGTTCAACCACCCGCAGGGCGGCCGTGCTGATGCTGTTTGGCGCACTCGATGACATCCCGGCCGCCTCGAGCAAGCCGCTGGCCTCCGCGGACCTGGACATTTTGCTCATCGAGCGAGCCGCCACGCTGAATGACCACCCCGGCCAGGTTGCCTTTCCCGGCGGCGGTGTTGATGCGCTCGATGTCTCACTTCCGGCCTGTGCGCTGCGTGAGGCCCAGGAGGAGACGGGGCTTGACCCTCTGGGTGTGGAAGTTCTTGGGATGCTGCCCGAAGTTCCGCTGCCCGTCAGCAACTTCATGGTCACACCAGTGGTCAGCTGGTGGGTCCGGCAAACCCCCGTTGACGTCGTCGACTTCGGTGAGTCGGCCCGGGTCTTCAGGATTCCCGTGCGCGACCTGCTGGATCCGGAAAACCGCTTCACCGCGGTGCTTGCGCGTGGCGGGCACAACTACCGGGGCCCGGCCTTCGTCGTCAACGATGTGGTGGTGTGGGGGTTTACCGCCGGAATCCTGAACTACGTCTTCCACGAACTTGGCTGGGCCGTTCCCTGGGACGAACAGCGCGAAATCCCCGCCCCGATCTGACAGCTATTCTGGACGGGCCCGGGCTACCGGTTCGGGCTGAAAACTGTGACACCTTCCTTGATGGTTTCAAGCACCCGAATGTTTTTGACGTTCGCGGCACCTGCCGCCACGGGGTCGCCGTCGAGCATGACCATGTCGGCGAGCATGCCAACTTTCAGCATGCCCTTCCTATCCTCCTCGAACAGCTGGAAGGCAGGGCCGGTGGTGATGGCCTGCAGGGCTGCGTACACGCTGACGCGCTGGCCGGGGCCGAGAACGTGCCCGGTCCTAGTGGTGCGGTTCGTGGCCGTGAACACCGTAAACATCGGGTCCAGCGCCGTGACGGGGAAATCGGTGTGGTTTGAAACCGTCAGGCCCGCGTCGGCTGCGGCCTTCAAGGGGCTGATGAAGGCAGCCTTCGCCTCCCCGACATTGGCTCGGTGCACGTCACCCCAAAAGAAGGTGTGGTTGGTGAAATAGCTCGGCGTGATGCCAAGCCGGAGATAGTCCTGCAGATGCCCGGGGCGCTGGAACTGAGAATGGATGGCGACAGGCCGTGCGTCGTCGCCGGCCGTGGCTCCTGCCAACTCCACAGCCTTGATGAGCTGGTCGATGGCGGCGTCCCCGTTGACGTGCGCGTACAGCTGGACACCCCGGGCCAGGGTGTTCTTCACGATCCCGGCGAAGGTTTCAAACGGCATGGTTGGCTCACCGCACCAGTCCGCACTGCCGTCGAGCCCGCCCGTCAGGTAGGGCTCGCCCATGAATGCCGTCCGGCCTTGGGGGGATCCGTCCTGAAGGACCTTCAGCCCCGCGATTTTGAATCCGTTCCTGTAACTGCCCGTGGGGTATGCGGGGTTGCCCAGCCACTGCGGTGCCTCCGTGAAGGAGCCCAGGGCGGCGATGTCAAGATACAGCAGGCCCGATTCAGCTGCCGACTGGTACAGCTCGATGTCCGCGACAGGGGCAAAACCGTCCTGCGCATGGGTGTAGCCCCTCGATGCGTACTCCTGCTGCACAACGTCGAGCAGGCGCAGTTTGTCCCGGGGCGCAAGAACGGGGAGCCTTGGCGCCACCAATGCCATGTACGCGGTCTCCATCAACAGCCCGGCCGGTTGACGTGATCCGGGCAGGCGGGAAATGACGCCACCTGCGGGTGTGGGCGTTTTTTCGTCGATGCCCGCCCACGCCAAGGCCTTGGAATTGAGCACAATTCCGTGGCTGGAGACATGGACCAGCATGACCAGGTGGTTCGGGAAGTGCGGGTCAAGGTCGGCCACCGTGATGTGCCGGTTCTCCGCCAGGGCTTCCTGGTCGTAGCCGTATCCGATGATCCACTCACCCGGTGCGATGTTGCGGCTGTCCCTGAACCGGGCCAGCGCTTGAACCACGGAGGGAATGTCGGTGCAGCTGCCGACCGGCGGCGGGCCGACATTGACCCTGTCAAGGAGGTCGTAGGAGGCCGAAAAGTGGCTGTGGGCGTCGATGAACCCGGGCAGCAGGGCAGCCCCGTCCAAGTCCCTGACTTCAGCATGCGGGAACAGCTCCCGGGCCCGATCCTCCTCGCCCGCGAAGGCAATCCTGCCACGGCTCGTCACCACTGATTCCACATAGTCAGGGGTGGGCCCGGCCATGGTGAGGATGCGGCCGTTGCAAAAAAG
>NZ_JBCHVD010000005.1:0-221194 GCF_046736435.1 Arthrobacter sp. LAPM80 | reverse complement strand
AACTATTCCAATGCAGACAAGGCCTATTGCAAATGGCAAGGGAAACTTCTCCGGGTGGGGACGTCCGCTACGTATCAGGCCGCTATCTGCAATATCAAGGGCCAGGATACGTATTTGGGGTTGGACAAGGCCACGGGGAACACGACGAAACTACCGGCAACAGTCAGCGGCGGGGAGGTGACAGTGCTAAATCTCGATTACGTCTACAGCCTCAACGTGAGCAAATTTCAAATATCCAAGGGAAACAAGGTCATTGGAAGTGAGAAAATGCTCTCTTGGTTGGAAGCTGATGCATCAGAGCTGCGACTGCCGGGCGATCTTGGCATCAGCCAGCCCATTAGCTATCCAGTGTGTGACGGGAACGGCGTGGTCATCCTCGGGGTATCGTGGGATCCCTCAACTGACGCCTCGAGCATCCAACGACTGCTGATCGCAAATCCGGGCAGCGAATACATCCGCACTGACCTCGCCTGTGACAACTTCCGCAGCCCGTCCACCGAGAATAGCGATGGCAATTTCATCTACGCCGTCATACGCCTAGTTCAGGGAGACAAGGCCAAAGTGTGCGCAGCCATGGGACAGTACAAGGCCAGTAGTGGGGATTGGTTGGAAAACGACGTCGATCCAACTGCTAGGATCACTTGCCCTTAGCCGGTGCTCTCGCCATCAGTGGAAGCAACCGGTGGAGCAACTGCGATGATTGCGGTTCATCAATTCACGAATCGTCCTCGCTTCCAACGGGCGTGAAGGGCTGGCTAATGGGGTCGAAGTAATCCTTGCTGCCATCCAGTATGGATTCGAACTTAGCAACTTGCTGATTGATGTGACGATCGAGAACATGGTCGCGGAGATACGCCACTGTCAGTAGAGCGAGGCAGGCGAAGAATCCCATTCCGGCCGCGTATACCAAATACTTCGCAAGTACTTGGGCATACTCTCCAAAGGCCCAGAGGTTTACGGCAAAGGCGAGCCACGACATGCCGGCAATAACGGCCCAAAATACAGCAAGGATTATCATGACGCAGGCCCATCGTTTGAGCTTTCGGCGGCGAGACGATGCGTCGGTACCGGAGTGGACTGGAATGTCTCCCAAACTTGGTGAGTTTTTTGCCATTGGGGGATTCGCAGTAAATACGAAGCCATGAATTGATGCCAACGGGGGGATAAGGTCCGCCTGCATGATGGCCATTCCCTCCTCCTCACCGGCCCCGACAATTTGGAAACCAGGCCAGTTCAGGGCGATGGATGGAGGAATCAAGGTATCTACCAAGGCTGTGCCAAGACGTATCCTAAGTGGTTTCCCGCCATCGAAATCGGACGTCTTTATACTGGATTTGCAAGGGTTAACTAGAATCACTGCGGCCGTGTGCAGACCTGGAAAGTTATGTCCTTTGCGTCCACAAACAATCCTGAACTCTAGACGTTTCTTCTTACTGTCCCTGGTGAACTTCACCAGTTCGATGACGGCGGCCACGACTGCAGCCACGCCGCCCGACGCAGCAATAGTGAACCCAAGCCATTGATCCATACGCCTAATGTAGCCCTCGTTGTCCTTGCCCGGGAATCCATTTTCGGAATCGTCAGGGAACCGGTTGGCCCACATACCTACCACCTGGGCGCCCCGTCAAGCGCCTATTTGAGTAATCATGAACTGTAATATCACTTTTCAATCACGGAAATTCAGGTAAGGATTGGGTATCACAGTCGACACGCTTGGAGTTGCTTCACATGCCCACCCCCCACCGCCTGCACCCCGAGCTGGACTGCGGTATCGGCAAGTGGGACAAGCTTCTTTACGGCAACCACCGGATAGTGGTGACCGTGGCCGCGCTGCCGCAACATTGTCGAGCAGCCACGGTGACCCTGCCGTGGCGCCGCCAGGATCCCACGCCGGCAGATGTTGACGTCATTGTGGTCTCCGCCGCAACGGGCACACGGGTGCGCAATGTGGTGGCCGGGGAACGGAACCGGGCCAGCGGCACGTTTACCTTTGAACCCATCGACGGTGCCGGCGACTACTTCTTCTACTACCTGCCCTATGCCATGGCCGGCCACGCCCACTACCCGCAGGCACAGTACCTGCCCGCCCGTCCGACGGCGGACCCAGCCTGGGTGGGTGCCGTGTCGCCGAGCGTGTTCTCGGCTGAGCAGGGCCGCGGTGGCAGCAATGCCCCTTCCGCCGCGGCAATCCGCTACGAGGCCGCGAGTGAATGGGACACCTTCGCCCCGATGAACTTCACCGCCACGGACGCCGAACTGGCGGCACTCCACGCGGCCCATGCCGGCGCACCCTTCATGCTCTTTGCCCAGGACCGCCGCCATGCCATCTCCCTGAAGGATGCAATCCCGGCGCACTGGGCCATCGCGGGTCCCGCGGCCGTGGCCGGGGGAGCGCACAGGGCCGAGCCGCTCGTGGTGCAGGTGCAGCCCGGTGAGGACTACGTCATCCAGCTGGGGCTCTACGCTTGTGCCGACCTTGCCGACGTCACCGTGGCCGTCGCCGCCCAGGCGGATGGAGCCTGCGTTGCGGCCCGGTGCATCAATACGGCCGGGGTTGACCGCCTGGGCCGGCCGTTCACCAAAGCACTGGCTGTCGCCAGCGGCGCCGTCCAGGCGTTGTTCGTGGTGGTCCCGGTGCCCGCCACCGCAGCCGGTTCAAGCCTGGAAGCCGTCATTACCGTGGCCACGACCACCGGGGCCGCTGAACTGCCCGTGCGCCTCGACGTGGCGCTGGACGCCGAGCCGGACATCGCCGCCGGCGGTTTTGGCGACCCCCGCGCACTGCGGCGCCTGGCCTGGCTGGACTCCACCCTGGCCCAGGACGACGAGCTGGTGGCGCCGTTCACCGCCGTCGGTCTCGACGAATCCAGCCGGACGCTGTCCATCCTGGGCCGCACGGTTGAGCTCGCCCCCAACGGCCTGCCGGCGCAGCTGGGCTCCACGTTCACCTCCGCCGTGACGGCCCTTGACGGCCCGGCCCGGTCGCTCCTGCTCGAGCCCCTGGGCCTGCTGCCGGAGCCGGTGCAGGGCCCCGCGGCCTGGGAGTTTTCGCCGCTGGCCTTCACCACCCACGGCCCGGCCAGGGTGGCTTGGGAGTGTTCCTGGACCAGTGCGGACACGCCCCTGCGTGTCACGGTGGAAGGGCAGTTGGAGGCCGACGGCGCCGCCGAGTTCGCCGTCCGGCTGAGCGTCCCGGGCGGGGCCGGAGCCGTGGAACTAAACAATGTGGCGTTGACCGCGTCCTTTGATCCCGCGGCCGTGCCCTACGCCATGGGGCTCGGCGTGCCCGGAGGCACCCGCCCGGAGCGCATCGACTGGACGTGGGAGGTCGCCGCCAGGAACCAGGACTCACTGTGGCTGGGCGACAGCAACATCGGTGTGCAGCTGGCCCTGCGGGACGACAACTACGAGCGCCCGCTCAACACCAACTTTTATCGCGAGAAGCCGCTCATCGCCCCTGAATCCTGGGCCAATCCGGATGCGGAGACCGCCGGTGCCGGCGTCACGCTCGGGGCGGGTCGGAGCGCTAACGGACGCGACGCCGTCGTGCTTCAAGCGTTCAGCGGCGGACGGACCATGACGCCGGGGGAGAAGCTGAACTATGGTTTCCGGCTGCTCCTGACCCCGTTCAAGCCGATCGATCCAGCCCGCCAGCTGCGCAACAGGTACTTCCACGACCAGGGCAGCGTGGCGGATATTGCCGCCACGGGTGCCAGCGTCATCAACATCCACCATGCCACGGCCCTGGCCCCCTTCATCAACGACCCCCTGTTGCACGCCGACGCGCTGGCTGCGTACACGGCGCAGGCGCACGCGGCAGGGCTCAAGGTCAAGGTCTATGACACGGTGCGGGAGCTGACGGGGCACAGCCCTGACCTGCTGCCTCTGCTGTCTCTGGGCCAGGAGATCTTCAGCGACGGACCCGGCAAGGGGCACATTTGGCCGCAGGAACATGCCGGTGCCCACTATGTGTCAGCCTGGTATGCGCCCAACGTTGACGACATCGCCGTGGTGACGGCGGGCGAGTCCCGCCTGCAAAACTGGTACATCCGCGGGCTCGACGAACTGGTGCGCAGGACAGGCCTGGACGGCATCTACCTGGACGACATCGCCTATGACCGCCAGGCCATGAAGCGTGTGCGCAAGGTGCTGGCGCGGCGCTGCGAGGACCCGGAAATCGACATCCACTCAGCCAACCAGTTCAACGACAGGGACGGCTTCGCATCCTCCGCGAACATGTACATGGAACAGCTGCCCTACACGGACAGGCTGTGGCTGGGCGAGTACTTTGACTACGACAACACCGATCCGGCGTATTGGCTCGTGGAGGTCTCCGGGATCCCGTTCGGCCTGATGGGCGAGATGCTTCAGAGCGGCGGCAACCCGTGGCGGGGCCTGGTTTTTGGCATGACGGGCCGGGCCCCGCGCGTGGACAACAGGGCCCTGTGGTCGCTCTGGGCCGCTTACGGCCTGGCCGAAGCGCCCATGGTGGGGCACTGGGCTGTTGATGTGCCTGTGCGCAGCAGCCACCCCGAGGTGCTGGCCACGTCCTGGATCACGCCGTCAGGGCTGGTCACGGCGCTGGCCAGCTGGGCCGCGGAACCGGTGTCCGTGACGTTGGAGTTTGCCCCGGAGTTCGCGCACCTGGCAACGGCTGCCGCGGTGGCGCCCTTCGTTGACGGCTTCCAGGACGCCGCAACCTTTGCTCCGGGCACCGCCATCACCGTGGCGCCGCGCCGGGGCGTGGTGTTGGTGGTCAACCGGGCGTAGTTTCACCCGGGCGGGCGCGGAAACCCGCGCCCGCCCCTCCAGGATGTTGGGCCCGGAGAGCAGTCCCAGGACATAGCTTCCATTCTGCGTGGTCCTGGCCGCTGGGCACTGTCACGGCCACCACCTTGCGGTCCTCCGCACTGCCATGCCTGGCGTGCCCAAGAGTAGGGGTTGGGACGCCGCCGGGAATGATGGAAGTAGGTCTCGAAAATGAAACTTAGATCAGCTTCTTGCATCTGTGGACCGCATCACTTATCTTTGTTAAACGGTTAACATGGCGGGGGTCACAAACACCACGCCGCAGTGCCGCAGGAGGGGATGAAAAGCCTCAGCAGAAACAAGGAGAGCCATGAGCCAAATGCAACAGGAGTCGGTCGAGCGTCTTGACGCCACGGATGACATCCCCGCGGTGAGCAAAGCCCGCAGTGGCCGCAGCAAAACCAAGCGCGGCAAGCTGCCGGTGGACCACGACGGCCTGCCCGTGCGCCACGTGGGTTGGAGGTCGCGCCTGCGCCGGGACAAGCAGATGCTCATCATGATGATCCCGGGCGTGCTGTTCCTGGCACTGTTTTTCTACATCCCGATCCTGGGCAACGTCATTGCCTTCCAGGACTACCAGCCATTCCTGGGCATCTCGGCCAGCGACTGGGTGGGGTTGACGAACTTCGTGGACCTGTATTTCAACCCGGACTTCTGGGTGGCGTTCCGCAATACCATGGTGCTGGCAGTCTGGCAGCTGCTGTTCTTCTTCCCCGTACCCCTGGGCCTGGCGCTTGTGGTGGACTCGCTCATCAGCACCAAGATCCGCCGCTGGTTCCAGTCGCTGGTCTACCTGCCGCACTTCCTGTCCTGGGTGCTCGTCATCGCCTTGTTCCAGCAGGTCCTTGGCGGGGCAGGGCTGGTCAACAACACGCTGCGGGACATGGGCCTGGACACCATCCCGTTTATGACCAACCCCGAGACCTTCCCCCTGCTGGCCACCGTCCAGCTCATCTGGAAGGAGTGCGGTTGGGCCATGATCATCTTCCTGGCCTCGCTGGCCGCCATTGACGGCTCCCTTTACGAGGCGGCAGCAGCCGACGGCGCAGGCCGCTGGCGTCGCATGTGGCACATCACCTTGCCGGGGCTGCGCTCCATCATCGTGCTGCTGTTGATCCTACGCATCGGCGACATCCTCAGCGTCGGCTTCGAGCAGTTCCTGCTCCAGCATGACGCCGTAGGGGCGGGGGCTGCCGAGGTGCTCGACACCTTCACCTACTTTGCCGGCGTGGTCGGCGGTGGTTGGAGCATGGGTGCCGCCGCTGGCCTGGCCAAGGGCGTGGTTGCCGCCCTGCTCATCTGGGGCGCCAACTCGCTGGCCCACCGCATGGGGGAACCCGGAATCTTCCAGAAGAAGGTCGGCTGATCCGGGCCCCGGCCAGGACCAAGCCGTATAAGGAGAAAATCATGACCGCAACACTTCAGGAGCGGCGCGCCACTCGGCGCCGCAACAAGGCACTGAGCTTCAACCCTGGCCGCCCCGCCTGGAAGGAGCCGGCATCACCGCTCTACAACTTCATCAAGGCCGTCATTGTCGGCGGGATCAGCCTCTCGATCGTGATCCCGATCATGCTGGTGGTCTCCACCTCACTCGCCGATGACAAGCAGCTCATCGCGGCCGGCGGCTTTGTCCTCTGGCCCACCAACCCCACCTTCGCCGCCTACCAGGCGATCTTCAGCGGCGAGTTCATGTTCCGGGCCCTGGGCGTCAGTGCCGTCATCACGGCCGTCGGCACCGTGCTGGCACTCTTCGTCACCATCACTATGGCCTACGCCACCTCCCGGCCGGTCATGTTCGGACGGCCCGTGCTGCTGCTGGTGCTGTTCACCCTGCTCTTTGCCCCAGGCCTGATCCCCATGTTCCTCATGGTCAAGCAGCTGGGACTGCTGAACACTTTGTGGTCGTTGATCCTGCCGAGCGTCTTTGCCGCCTTCAACTTTGTGGTCATGCGATCCTTCTTCATGAACATCCCCACCGAGCTGATTGAAGCAGCCCGCATCGACGGGGCCAGTGACTTCATGATCCTGCGAAAGATCGTGTTGCCGCTGTCCAAGGCCGTGATCGCCGTCGTCGGACTCTTCTACGCCGTGGGCTTCTGGAACGCGTTCTTCAACGCCATGCTCTACATCAACGACCAGACGCTGTACCCCGTCCAGCTGGTGCTGCGCAACTACGTGGTGCAGGGCGGCTCCATGGCGGAGGCCATCGGCGTCGCGACCAGCCCGCCGCCGCAATCCATGCAGATGGCCATCGTGGTCGTGGCACTGGTTCCCATCCTCATCGTCTACCCGTTCCTGCAAAAGCACTTCAACAAGGGCGTCATTACCGGCGCCGTCAAGGGCTAACCCCTTCCGCAAGCAAACCCATCAGCAAGCCACCCAAACCTGAAAGAGGAAAAGACATGAAACGAGTTGTCAACGAAGCCCGGGTTTCACGCCGGAACTTTCTGAGCCTCGCCGGCGCATCCGTCGCCGCCATTGCCCTGACCGGAACCCTGTCCGCCTGCGGCGGCGGGGGAGCCAAAACTAGCAGCGGCGCCGAAGCCTCCAAGAAGGTGGTCCTGCCCACCTACAAGGAATTCACCGGCGTCACCGCCGATCTTCCCGGCAATGCCAAGGGCCTGGAATCCGCATTCCTGACCATGCCCAAGCCAGTGGTCTCCGCCAAGGGTGCCCCGCTCACCGGACCCATCAGTCTGCTTTCGGAAACCTTCGAGGTCATGGCCCCGGCCATGCCGGACAACCCCTTCTGGCAGCGCCTGAACACCGCACTGGGCGGCGAGTTCAAGATGCAGATTGTTGAAGACATTGGAGACGGCTACCCGGCCAAGTTCGCCACCATTCTCGCCGGTGGTGACCTGCCGGACCTCATGTGGATCCCGCCGAACCAGGGCATCCCGAACGTGGGGCCCATGCTGGAGGCCAAATTCCAGGATCTGACCCCCTATCTCTCCGGCGACGCAGTCCTGGAGTACCCGAACCTGGCCGCACTCAAGCCCGACTCCTGGCGCACGGCCGTGGTCAATGGCAAGATTTGGGGCGCACCCATCCCCAGCACCCCCTTTGGCCAGGTCATGGTTGGCACCTCACGCACTTGGGAGAAGGTGGGTGGCCTGAACGCCAAGAATGCCGACGAGTTCTTTGAAAAGGCCAAGGAACTGAGCAACCCCGGCAAAAAGCAGTACGCGCTGGAACCTGCCTACATCAACGTGCTGCACATGATCACCGAATGGCTCGGCGCACCCAACTCCTGGGCCGTCAACAAAGACCGTTCGCTGACCCACATTTATGAAACCGATGCCTACATTGCCGGTCTGGAATACGCCGCCAAGCTGTTCGCCGCCGGAGCCTTCTACCCGGACGCCGGCGTCACCAACACCAAGGCACTTATTCTCAACGGCACACTGGGTGCCGTTGTGACGGCCGGCCCTCGTGACGTCCGGGGTTTCCGTGCCATGGACAAGGACGTGAAGATGGAAATCCTCGTTCCGTTCAGCTTCGACGGCACCATCAAGCCCACCTACGACATGGGCTACGGCACGGTGGGTTACACCGCGTTCAAGAAGGCCGACGAGAAGCGCATCAAGGAGCAGCTGGCCCTGATCAACTGGCTGTCCGCGCCGTTTGGTACCTCCGAGTACCTCATGAAGAACTTCGGTGCCGAAGGGAAGGACTTCACCTTCGACGCGGACGGCAACCCCATCATGACCGAAGAAGGCCAGAAGAACCTCCCTGGCGTCGTCAGCGCACTGAACATCATGTCCAGCCCCGAATCAGTGCTGTACAACCCCGGCTTCCCGGAAGACACCAAGTACGTGCACGCAACGGAGGAGAAGCTGCTGGAATTCGCCTGGCGCAACCCCACCAACGGCAGCTACTCCGACACCAACGCCAAGGTCGGTCCGAAGATCACCAAGATTGTCCGCGACAAGACGATCGACATCATCACCGGCCGCGCCAAGGTTTCCGACCATGCCGAGGTGCTCAAGCGCTGGAAGTCCGAGGGCGGTGACAAGATCCGCGCAGAGTATGAGGCAGACCTTAACCCAGATGCCCCCGTGTTCACGCAGCAGCCGGTCAAGAAGTAGACTCCGGGACGGACCGGCACGCCACCGCGTGCCGGTCCGCCGCACCACCATCACGCACCACTACCCGCCGGGCACCAGAGAATGAGGAAAGGACGCTGCCGGACATGATTCGACCGACCATTAAGACAGTGGCTGCAGAGGCAGGCGTCTCCACGGCAACGGTTTCCTACGTCCTTGCCGGGCGCACGAAGGGAAACGGTTCCGGAATTTCACCGGCAACCGCCCAGCGGGTCCACGCTGCCGCAACCAGGCTGGGCTACCGGCCCAACCAGGCCGCCCGGACCATCAGGACCGGCAGGTCCAACCTGATGATGCTCTCCCTGACCATGCTTTCGGACCCTTGGTCCCTGTCCGTCAGCAAGGCCGTCGGTGCGGCGGTTGTCCCCGCCGGCATCACCCCCATGATTCTTGCCGACACGGATTGGCGCACGGCCATCAAACGGCAGGGCGCCGATGTTATCTTCATTGATGCAGCGGAGCGGCCGGGCGACGCCGGGCTCCTGGCCGAAATGGCGCGGGGAAATAACTTGGTGGTCTTCAGCGAAACGCTGGAACCGGAGGGCTTCGATGTGATCCGTTCCATGGCCGGAGACTCCATGGCAAAGGCCATGGACCATCTGACAGCAGGCCACACCAAGGTGGCGGCATTGACGACCTCCGGCAGCGTGGAATCGTCCGGTCCCACCAGGTACCGGGCTTACACGGCCGGGCTTGAACGGGCCGGCATTGAGTTCCGGCAGGACTACGTGGCCACCTTTGAGGGGGATGAGGTCAGTGCCTACCAGGCGGCCGTGGCCCTGCTGCAATTGCCTGACCCGCCCACCGCCATCTTTGCCACGTCCGACTTTGCGGCCATCGCGGCCGTCCATGCCGCCGAGCGGCTCAGGATGGCGGTGCCCGATGATGTGGTGGTGCTCGGCATTGGCAACACCATGGCCGGCGAGGCCATGACTCCGTCGCTGACCACCATTGGCCCCACTGATTTTTACGCCGGCCTGGCAGATTTTCTGGTGGCAAGGGCACAGGACCCCGACAAGCCGAACCAGGTGTTGGAATTCCCGTGGCGGCTTATTGTGCGCGATTCCGCCCCGGCCCACCCCTAATTTTCGTTTTTCGACCAAGAAAGAAGTTGTGTTGTGACAGATTTGGTTCAGGCCCGCCCGGACAGTGAGCAGGCCGTGCAGGACATGCGTATTGGGATCGTCGGCTTTGGCTTGCGGGCGTCGCTGTGGAAGCAGGTGCACAAGCCCGGGCAGGGATCGGAAGTGGTGATGGTGTGTGATGTTTCCGAGCGCGGCCGTGCCGATGCTGCGGAAAAGATTCCTACCGCCGCCATCACAGGCGACCTCGAAGAGCTGCTGGCCGCCCGGTTGGACGCCGTGCTGGTGTTGACCCCCGACAACCGCCACGCAGAGGTTGCCGTGCAGACGCTCAAGGCCGGCATCCCCACCTTCTGCGAGAAGCCCCTGGATGTCACCCTTGAGGCCGCCGACGCCATTTTGACCACAGCTTTTGAGACCGGCACCCGCCTCTACGTTGGCCACAACATGCGCCACATGCCCGTGGTCGTCCAGATGCGCGAGCTGATCCAGGCCGGCACCATCGGCGAGGTCAAGGCTGTCTGGTGCCGCCACTTTGTGGGCAACGGCGGCGACTACTACTTCAAGGACTGGCATGCCGAGCGCGCCAACACCACCTCCCTTCTGCTGCAAAAGGGTGCCCATGACATTGATGTGATCCACTGGCTGGCCGGCGGCTACACCAAGCGGGTCTCCGCCATTGGCGATTTGGCCGTGTACGGGGGCGTCACTTCGCGCAGGGACAACAGTGACAGGCGCATGGGGGACTGGTTCTCGCTGGACAACTGGCCCCCCGCGGAGCAGACGGACCTGAACCCGGTCATCGACGTCGAGGACATTTCCATGATGCAGATGGTGTTGGACAACGGCGCGCTGGCGTCCTACCAGCAGTGCCATTTCACCCCTGACTACTGGCGCAACTACACGGTCATTGGCACCAAGGGCCGGATCGAGAACTTTGGTGACGGCCCCGGGGACGTCATCAAGGTCTGGACTACGCGCAGCCAGACCGGTTATGTGGCCCCCGATGCTGAAATTGAAATCCGCGACGGCGACGGCGGCCATGGCGGAGCCGACCCGCTGCTGATTGCCGAGTTCCTGCGCTTCGCCCGCGACGGCGGTGCCACCGAGACTTCGCCCATCGCTGCCCGCGCCTCGGTTGCGGCCGGTGTGCTGGCGGCCCAGTCGCTGCGGTCCGACGGCGGAGCCCTGACGGTGCCGGAACTGCGCGCCGAGCTCGTGGAGTACTTCAACGCCGGCCAGCCGGCGCGCAGCTAGGCGCATGTCTGCGTCGCCAGCGTGGCGAAGGCGTGCCACGCTGGCGATGACGGATGAAATTAGGCCAGCGCACCCATCGGGTCCCAGGCGGGCAGTACTACGGGTTCGGCGTCCAGGGCCTGGCGAAGTTCGGGGGAGAGTCGGTTCTTGTTGACCACGACCTCGAACACGTACTCGTCGAACCAGTTGTCGGCCATCGTGTAGAAGCCCTGGTCGCCGCTTTCATCGCCCCAGCTGTTCTCCACCCGCCAGCGGCGGGTCCGCCCTTCCAGCACGTCCACGCCGGTCAGCAGCATGGCGTGGGTCATGGCCGATGCGCCGAAGCGGACACGGGACTCCTTGTCCAGGGCAAGCTCGGCGCCGTAGAGGCCCGCATAGTCGTAGAGGCGGGCGTCCCAGATGCCGTCCTTGCGGGCCATCTGCGGTCCCACGTCGCAGCCAAACCAGACGGGCTGCCCGTCAAGGATGGCATCCCTGGCCATGGCCTTGGCCACGGCGATATCTACATTGAGGTAGAGTACCGGCGCCGCGCCGAGAACATTGCCCAGGTGCTCCACCGTCAAGGTGCTGCCCTTCGGGTGCTCCGCCCTGGGATCATCCACGAGGCAGACGTAGTCCTGGAGGTTGATGGTGGTGTACCTGGCGAGGAATTCCTGCGGGGTCAGATCACCCTCGCGGTGGAAGACCTTCTTGTCGTCGGTGTATTCCCACTCGAAAGACGTTGGCGGGGTGCCAAGGTGCAGGGTGAGGATCCTGTGCACCTCAGTGATGATCCGGGCCCGGGCCCGTTCCTCCCCGGCCGTGTCCCCGGCGTGGCGGAGGGCGCGGAGTTCCTTTGCACCGCGGCGCAACAGCAAGCACAGCACCGCATTCATCCGGTTGGTGTTGGAGGACGATTCGGTCTCCGGCATGGCGGCCTTGGGTACGGCCCCGTACTTGGCGAAGATGTTCACCGCCATGTCCCACTGCCCGCCGTCGCTGAGCACGTTCTGCAGCAGGTAGGAGACCAGGCGGTCGTCCTCGGGCCGGTCGGCTGTTTCCAGGATCGACGCCAGGAAATAATTGGCCCGCTCCAGCTTGTCGAAGTACATGGCGTAGTTCTGGGAGAACTCGAACTCCTTGATATCCAGCTCCGCCTTGGCACCGGCCCGCAACAGGTTCAGGGCCGCGAAAAGCCAGCACCGCCCCGACTTCTTCTGGTTCGTGACCTTCCAGTCGTCAATGCGGTTCGAGACTGTGGTGGAGAGGGCGGTCGCGAGCTGGTGGTCGACGGCGAGTTCGTCCACGCTGACCCTGGCAATCGCGTTTTGCATGCGTTTGAGGACAGGGTCGGCGGCGAAGGCCTTGTGCAGGTCCGCAAGCTGTCCTGCGGTTAGTGACGTGGCGGTCGTATCTGTGATGGCGGTCATGTATTCCGTTCTATCCTGATTCCGCACCGGCGGCAACCGCGGGGACTACTGGGCCGTCAGCTCCGCCATGACCTCCTGCAAGGCCTGGGCCACGAGCATGACAGAGGCCCGCTTCAGGTTTTCGGGGCGGGCCAGCAGGTCAATCCGGCGCCTGGTGTTGATCCCGGTGAGCGGCCGCAGCACCACGCCGGGGTTCAGCGCCGCCCCCGGGGCCAGGGCCGGGCTTGAGGTGTAGCGCGGCAGCAGGCCAATGAGCTCTCCTGTGGACACCAGGGCAGCGGCCGCCGAATAGTCGTTGATCCTGTGCACCACGTTCACCGGGCAGCTCGTGACGGCTCCAATGGCGGTCAGCACATCCGCGGGGGAGTAGCCGCTGCGGCTTGCCACCCACGGATAAGCCACGACGTCGGACGGGGACAGGGATGCCTTCGCCGCCAGCGGGTGGTCCTCGGCGACGGCAATGTCAAGAGGTTCGTGGGCCAGGGGGATGACCCGCACCCGCGACTCCGGCCACGCCGGGCTGTGGTCCATGCGGTGCGCCAGGACCAGGTCATACCGGGCCGTCAGTGCCGGGAAGTCCTGCTGTGCCACGTCCTCGTCCGAGATCCGCAGCGCCGGGACGGCCCCCGCACCCGGTGCCGGGGAATCACGCATGCCCGCCAGGCGCCGGACCAGGGGCGCGAACAGGGCCTGGCCGGCGCTGTGGAAGCCGCTGAGCGTGACTGTTCCGCCGGCGTCGTGCTCATACGTGCCGATCGCGGCGCGGGCCGCGGCCATGGCGTCGGTGACTTGTGCGGCAGCGTCCGCCAGCACCTTCCCGGCCTCCGTCAGCACCAGGTTTCGCCCGTCCTTGCGGGTCAGCGGCGTGGCCACCTGGCGTTGGAGCAGTGAAATTTGCTGGGACACGGCCGAGGGTGTGACCCGCAGGGTGTCGGCGACGGCCTTGACGCTGCCCAGCTCGCCCAGCTCGCGCAGCATTTGAAGTTGATGAAGTTCCACGCACTCAGGCTACCATTTAGCATTTACTTAATCGATGATGGAGAAATTGTCGATTGTGCTAAATGGTTTTGGCGGCTGTAATGGAAAGCACACCACCGCATCGTCAAAGCACAACAGGAAAGTCAGCCATGAAAGCTCTCTACAAGTCCGGCGCACATGCAGGGTTCGAACTCGTTGAACGTCCCGAACCCGAAGCCGGTCTCCGCGACGTAAAAATCAAGGTTGGCACCACAGGCCTGTGCGGTACCGATCTGCACATCCAATCCTGGGATGCGTGGGCTGCGGCCACCATCGCAGCCCCGCTCATTGCCGGCCATGAGTTCTACGGCGAAGTGGTGGAGGTCGGGGCCGACGTGCACGATGTCAAGGTGGGCGACAAGGTTTCCGGTGAAGGCCATGTGGTGTGCGGCATGTGCCGCAACTGCCGCGCCGGGCGCCGCCACATGTGCATCAACACCATCTCCGTGGGCGTGCAGCGCGACGGCGCATTTGCCGAATACGTCGTGATCCCCGAATCCAACGTCTGGGTCCACCACGACCCCTCCATCACCCCCGAGCTCGGCGCCATCTTCGACCCGCTGGGCAACGCAGTTCATACGGCACTGAGCTTCGGTCTTGTGGGCGAGGACGTGCTCATCACCGGCGCCGGCCCCATCGGACTGATGGCCATCGCCGTCGCCCGTCATGCCGGAGCCCGCAAGATTGCCATCACCGACGTCTCCGAACCGCGCCTGGCCATGGCCGCCGCGATGGGCGCCGACCTCGCGGTGAACGTGGCCACCACGCGCCTGAAGGAAGCACAGCGCCAGCTTGGCATGCGCGAAGGATTCGACATAGGCCTTGAAATGTCAGGCCACCCCACGGCACTGCCTGAAATGATCGACAACATGAACCACGGCGGCCGCATCGCCATGCTCGGCCTGCCCAGCGAATCAATTGACATCAACTGGGGCAAGGTCGTCACCCACATGCTCACCCTGAAGGGCATCTACGGCCGCGAAATGTTCGAGACCTGGTACGCCATGAGTGCCATGCTCTCCTCCAACCCCGTGCTGCGCAAGGCCGTCGCCAGTGTTGTCACCGATGTCCTTCCCGCCACAGAATGGGAGCAGGCCTTTGAGATCGCCCGGTCCGGCCGCGGCGGCAAAGTGGTCCTGGACTGGTCGGTCTTCTCCTAGCACCTGCGCATGCTCCGTACGACGGCGGAACCTCAGGTTCCGCCGTCGTCCATCCTTTCCCTTACCTCACCCAAGGAGTTTCCATGTACACCTCCATGAAGGACGAGCTCGCCGCCGAGCTCACCGAAATCCGCACCGCCGGCCTGTTCAAGACCGAACGCCAGATCACCTCCGCCCAGTCCAGCCACGTGACGGCGGGCCCGCTTGACGGCGCCACCGCGCCGGTGCTGAACTTCTGCGCCAACAACTACCTCGGCCTGGCCGACCACCCGGAGATCATCGGCGCGGCGAAGTCGGCCATGGACAGCCACGGCTTCGGCATGGCCAGCGTCCGCTTCATCTGCGGCACCCAGGACCTGCACCTGCAGCTGGAGGCAGCCGTCTCCACGTTCCTTGGCACCGAGGACACCATCTTGTTCTCCTCCTGCTTTGACGCCAACGGCGGCGTGTTCGAGTCCCTGTTCGGCGCACAGGACGCGATCATTTCCGACGCCCTGAACCACGCGTCCATCATTGACGGTATCCGCCTGTCCAAGGCCGCGCGCTTCCGCTACGCCAACCAGGACATGGCAGATCTTGAAGTCCAGCTGAAGGCCGCCGCCGCCATGAACGACGGCGCCGGGGCCCGCCGCACCATCATCGTCACCGACGGCGTGTTCTCCATGGACGGCTTCCTTGCACCGTTGGCGGCCATTTGCGACCTCGCCGAGCAGTACGGCGCCCTGGTCATGGTTGATGACTCCCACGCCGTCGGCTTCATGGGTGCCACGGGCGCCGGCACACCCGAGCACGCCGGAGTCTCGGACCGTGTGGACATCTACACCGGAACCTTCGGCAAGGCCCTCGGCGGGGCATCGGGCGGCTACGTTTCAGGCCGCGGCGAAATCGTCGCCATGCTGCGCCAGAAGGCCCGCCCGTACCTGTTCTCCAACTCGCTGGCCCCCGCCATCGTGTCGGCAACGCTCAAGGCCCTTGAACTCGTCGAGGGGTCCGCCGAGCTGCGCACCCGCCTATTCGAGAACGCCGAACTGTTCCGCACCCGTATGACAGCCGAAGGCTTCGAGCTGCTCCCCGGTGAGCACGCCATTGTCCCCGTCATGTTCGGCGACGCCGTCGAGGCCGCCCGCGTTGCCGATGAAATGCTCAAGCACGGCGTCTTCGTCACCGCGTTCAGCTTCCCGGTAGTGCCGCGCGGTGCAGCCCGCATCCGCGTCCAGCTCTCCGCCGCGCACAGTGCAAACGACGTCGAAGCCTGCGTGGCCGCGTTCGTCGCCGCCCGCGGCTAGGAAGTGCCACCGCATGGCAGGATGAAACCATGACTTTCGCATGGGACATCAGGGCGCGCGTGCAATTCGAGGGCGACGCCCACGTCCAGGAGGACAGCTGCGGCTTCAACGGCCCGAACGCCTGGATCATCGACGGCGCCACCACGCTCCTTGAGCCGATCGAGTTGCCTGCGGCATCGAATCCGCAGTGGCTGGCACAACAGCTGTCAATGAGCCTGGCCGTGGGGGCCGCTGATCCGCAGCGGCAGGGGGTCCGCGCCGTGCTGGCCGCCGCCCTGGCCGCCGTCGACGCCGCCGCCACGCCCCTTGTCGGCGACGAGCGGGTGCGCTTTCCCAGTGCGGCGATCTCCGTGGCCCGGCTCAACGGGCAGGGTGTTGAGATCGCCGGTCTTGCCGACTGCACCGTGGTTGTCAGGACGGACGACGGCGCAACCCACCTCGTGCGTGCCGAGCTCGCCGACTCCCGCATCCCGGCAGAGGCAACGGATGCGACCCGCGTGGAACTCCTGAAGGCGGACCGCGCCGTGCGCAACACCCCCGGCAGGCTGTGGGTCGCCCGGCGCGAACCCGAGGCTGCCGACCATGCGCACGTCATCCAGCTTGGCCGGCCCGAGCTGATGGTGATGGCAAGCGACGGGGCCTGGCGCGCCGTCGACCTTGGCCTTGTCAGCGGGCCCGAGGAATTCCTGGCCCGCACCGCCACAACCCTTGACGCGCTGGGCCTGATGCATGAACTGCGCCTCCATCAGGCAGGAATTGGCGAGGTGGCCGACGACGCCACAGTCCTGGCCCTCGCCCCGGGTCTGTGACGTACTTATTGCATCAAATGAGCGACAGTAAGCGCTTTCCAGTGCAGTAAGTGCGTCACAGACCGAGGGGGTTACGGTGAGACCGTCCTGAACCCCAGGTTTCCGCTGGCCGACTCCGGCGAGTTTGAACTGCGTGCCGCGAGCCTGTAGCGGTTGCAGTAGGAGTCGTGGCACAGGTATGAGCCGCCGCGCATGACCCTGCCACGGCCGATCGTTGGCCCTGCCGGATCGGTCACCGTACCCTGGGCCAGGCATGTCTTGTAGTACTTGGGCAGGAACCAGTCGGCGCACCACTCCCACACGTTGCCGCTTGTCTGGAACAGGCCGAACGCGTTTGGCTCGAAGCACTCAACGGGCGCCGTGGTGAGGAATCCGTCCTCGCACGTGTTCTCCGTGGGGAAGGTGCCCTGCCAAATGTTGCAGTGGTGGAGCCGATCCCCGTTGGCAGCCACGCCGTGGAGCTCGTTACCCCAGGGGTAGCGGGCCTGGGCAACACCGCCGCGGGCGGCATACTCCCATTGGGCCTCGGTGGGCAGCGCCCTGCCGGCCCACGCGCAATACGCCAGCGCATCGGTGTGGGAGACCTGGGTGACGGGGTGGTCGGGGATGTCCTGCCAGGAGGACAGCGGCCCGGCGGGGTGGGCCCAGTCGGCCCCGCGCACATTCAACCACCACGGGGTGCCCGACGCCGTGCCAAGGATGTCCGGCCGTTCGGCCTGCACGGCCAGATGGAACACGGCCGAAGTCCCGTAGGCCTCGGACTCGGTGCGGTACCCGGTGGCGTCAACGAACGCGGCGAAGGCTGCATTGCTGACTGCCGTCGTGTCGATGCTAAAGGCCGACACCTCGACCTCGTGGACAGGGGTTTCACCGTCGCGGGGATAGCCCTCCTCGAAGGGGTCGCCCATGGCGAAGCGGCCGCCCGGGAGGCTGACCTCCCGGGGCACGGTGGTGGCCGCTGCCGCCTGGCGGGGCGGAACGCTAAGCGGGAAAAGCTGCGGCGCCGCGGCGGCGTGTTCTGCGTGGTCGTCCCGGCCGGGACTGCAACAACTTGACATGGTCTCTCTTCGCTCCGGGCAACTGGGGGTTTAGCTCAAGTCTAGGCAGTCGGCGGGGTGTCCGCCGCCACGTCCATGGTGCCCGGAACCTTGCCCTGTGTTGGCGCAGGAAGGCACCCATGTGCCACCATGGCCCCATGGAGACGCAGGTATTGATCATTGGTGGCGGCATTGCTGGGCTTTCCTTGGCGTGGCGGCTGGCGCCGGCGATCCCCGTGGTGGTGGTTGAGGCAGAAGCAACACTTGCCTTTCACACATCGTCACGGTCGGCCCGCCAGATGCAGCCAAGCTACGGCCCTGCACCCATCGCGGAACTGACGCGGCGAAGCATCAAGATGGTGCGGGACATTTCCGCCTCGCTGGTCGCGCCGATCCTCAAGCCCCGGCCGCTGTTGACCTTGGGCACTGTCGAAGAGGTTGTGGCGCTTGTGGCCGCCCATCCGGGTCTGGAGGTCATCGGTCACGCCGAGACCCTGCGGCGAAGCCCCGACCTGCACGCCGACGTGTTTGAGGCCGCGGCCCTCGACGGCACAGCCATGGAGGTGGATGTTCCGGCCCTCATCGAGCACTACCGCAGCCAGGCCGTCGCCGCCGGCGCGGTCGTGCTGACGGGCGCCCCCGTGACACGCATCGATGCTACGGCACGGGACAGTGCCCCTGGATTCACTGTCCTGGCGTGGGAGCAGGTGATCTCTGCCGCCTTGGTGGTCAACGCGGCGGGGGCGTGGGCCGACACCGTTGCCGCCATGGCTGGCGCGGCCCCGCGCGGACTCGTGCCGTACAGGCGCAGCGTGGCCATCGTGTCCACGAAGCTCCCGGTGGACCCCGCCGGGCCCATGGTCGAGCCGGTCGATGAGAGCTTCTATTACAGGCCCGACGGCGGGCACCTGCTGATCTCCCCGTGCGAGTCGGTGCCGGCCGAGCCGGGCGACGCACGGGTGGTCGATGCCGACATCGCCGAACTGATCGGGCGCATTGACGCGGTGACATCGTTGGGGGTGGCCGGCGTCGTCCGCGCCTGGACGGGGCTCCGCACCCAGCCTGCCGACGGGCTGCCTGTCGTCGGTTTTGATGCGAGTGTGCCGGGCTTCTTCTGGCTGGCGGGGCAGGGAGGCTACGGCATCCAGACATCGGCGGCCCTGGCAACCCTGGCCGCGGCGCTGATCACGGGGACACTGCCCAATGACGACCACGACCTTGCCTCCGCGCTCAGCCCCCAGCGGGCGGGGCTGAAGTAGGCGACTGCCTCAGCTCGTGGCGCCGGAGGCGATCACGCCTACGCCCAGCACGGCCATAATGGCGCTGCTGATGCGCTCAATGAGTGAGTTGACCTTGGGCTTGCGCAGCCATTTCATGGCCCGATAAGCCACGAAGGCGATTGCCGCCAGGTAGAGGAAACCGATCACGGCCAGCGTCAGGCCCAGCACCATGGCCATGGCCAGGGTGTTGACGCCGTGGGGGATGAACTGCGGCACCACGGCCAGGTAAAACAAGCCGACTTTGGGATTGAGCAGCGTGGAGACGAGCCCGGCGGCGAAACCTGCGCGCTTGCTGTAAACCAGCGGCTGGTGCCTCTCGCTCCCGGCGGCAATGCCCGCCTTGGCAGCCTTGCGTGCCTTGAAGAAGGAGGAAATGCCCAGGTAGAGCAGGTACAGCCCGCCGGCAACTTTAATCCACCTAAACACCTCGGCCGACTGCTCCAGAATCGCGGCCAGGCCAAACCCCACCAGGGCGGCCCACACCAGTGCGCCCACGCCGGAGCCAGCCGCGGCGGCAATCCCGGCACCTACCCGGTTGAGTGAAATGCGCAGCACCATGAAGGTGTCGGGTCCGGGAATGAGCGCCAGCATCAGGCACAGCCCGGCAAAGCCCAGCAGAGAAACTAAAGTCATAACCTCCATTGTCCGTGCCGTGGAAGACCATCGGCAACCTGGCCGCCGTCGCGGTACGGGTTGGTGTCTGTTATGCCAGACGCGGCACTGTTGCCGGCGGCCCGTGCCGGGTTGCGCCGTCGTACGCTAAAGGCATGAGTGAATTAATCAGCAACATTGGCGAATTGATGACCCAGGACGGTGACCTCGGCACGCTGCGCGACGCGGCGGTGGTGCTCGAGGGGGAGCGTATAGCGTGGATCGGGCCCAGCGCCTCCGCGCCCGCGGCGGACACCCGCACCGACGCGCAGGGCAGGGCCGTGCTGCCCGGCTGGGTGGATTCTCACTCGCACCTGATCTTCGCGGGGGACCGCACGGCCGAGTTTGAGGCGCGCATGGCCGGGGAAAGCTACAGCGCCGGCGGCATTGCCGTCACTGTCGATGCCACCCGCGCGGCCGGCGACTACGACCTCACGCGCCTGGGCATGGGCCGGGTCGCCGAGGCCGTCTCCCAGGGCACCACCTACCTTGAAACCAAGACCGGGTACGGCCTTGACGTGGACAATGAGGCCCGCAGCGCCAGGATCGCCTCCACCGTTGCCGACGAGGTCACCTACCTCGGCGCCCACCTCGTCCCGGCCGGCATGGACGCCGAGGAATACACCGAGCTCGTGTGCACCGAGATGCTCGACGCCGTGCGGCCGTACGCGAGATGGGCCGACGTGTTCTGTGAGCGAGGGGCGTTCACGCCCGCCCAGTCCCGGCGCGTCCTTGCGGCATGCCGCGACGCGGGGCTTGGCCTGCGCGTCCACGGGAACCAGCTGGGCCCGGGCGCCGGCGTTTCTCTTGCCGTGGAGTTTGCTGCCGCCAGCGTTGACCACGTCAATTTCCTGACTGACGACGACGTCGCCCTCCTCGCGCAGTCATGGTCGGGTTGGGACGTGGCCGCCAATGCCGGGCGCGGGGCCGGGGTGCGCGGGACGGTGGCCACCGTGCTGCCCGCCTGCGACCTCTCGACCCGGGCGCCGCTGGCACCGGCGAAGCGGCTCCTTGAGGCAGGCGTGCAGATTGCCATGGCCTCCAACTGCAACCCCGGAACGTCCTACACGTCCTCGATGGCTTTTTGCGTGACGACGGCAGTGCTGCAGATGGGGCTCAGCGTGCATGAGGCGGTGCGGGCCGCAACCTATGGGGGAGCGCTGGCGCTTGGCCGCGAATCCGGGGTCGACGTCGACGGGAAGCGGGCCGTTGGCACCCTCGCCGTGGGCCACAGGGCCGACCTACACATGCTCAAGGCCCCGTCGGCCACACACCTTGCGTACCGTCCGGGCATCCCGATGACTGCCGGTGTGTGGCGTGCCGGAGTGCGCGAAGTCTAGTTTTCCCTGCTTAAACAACTGACCCGCAGCAGTGGTTGAAAATGTCCCGTTTCGGGGATATTTCCGACCTCTGCTGCGGGTCAGTTGTTGGGTTTAGCTGCTAGCCGTGGCTGCGGCGACGGCGAACCAGGATGGTGGCCGCACCACCAAACAGCGCCAGCAGGGCGATCGCCATGAGCGGCAGGAGGCCCTTGGCGCCCGTGCTTGCCAGGTCATCAGCGGTTGCCCCCGAAGTCGCAGCAACCGTCGCACCCGGTGTGGTTGCACCCGGTGTGGTTGCACCCGGTGTGGTTGCACCCGGTGTGGTTGCACCCGGTGTTGTGGCACCCGGTGTGGTTGCACCCGGTGTTGTGGCAACTGTCGTTGCCGGTGTGGTGGCCGGTGTCGTTGCCGGGTCGGTCGGCTCAACCGCTGCACGGGTTACCGTGAGGTTGGTGGTACCGGTTGCGGCCTTGCCGTTCTTGTCCGTTCCGGTGACAGTCAGCGTCGCTGCACCAACCGTGGCATCGGCCGGAACAACCAGGCTGAAGGTGGCCACGCCGTCGGCGTTGGCAACTGCAGTGATGGCGGCGCTGGCCTGGGCGGCAGCACCCGGGGCAAACGTCAGGCTGGCGGTCGAGCCGGCCTTCAGATCTGCCACGGTGACCTTGTGGGTTGAACCCTGGTCGACGGCGTTTCCGCCCTCGACCACGGGGGCCAGGGTCAGGGCCGGAACTGCATTGCCGCAGGTGAACTTGGCATCTGCCCAGTCAGCCCACTCGTCGCCTGTGGTGCCGGCAACTACTACCTTGGCCGCGTTCAGATCAAGGTAGTTGACGCCGCTCACGTTGACGGCGAAGGAGAAGCCCTTATCGTCAACCGTCAGCTGCGGTGAGGTGGCAAGGACCTTGCCGTCGCCCACCACGGAGAAGACAACGTTTCCGCGGTGTGCCTTTGTCAGCTTCGCATCGTCGATGCCCACCACGGCAGTGAATGTGGTGCACTGGGCGCCGAGGTAGAAACGAACGCTGGAATCGGCGTGTACGCCAAGACCCTTTTCGTAGACCTTGCCGTCGAGGGTGATGGGTGCGCCGTCGCCGGCAGCGTCTTCACCGTTGTTCGTGTCACGCTCCACCGGGCCCCACTCGTTGACAGGGGTGCCAACGAAGTCAAGGTCACTGGCGAAGCTGTCCTTGGTGGGAGCCTGCGGCAGCTTGCCGGCAAACGTCACCGCGACGGAGCCTGTGGCGGCCTTGCCGTTGGTGTCGGTGCCTGCAACGTTGATGGTTCCCGCACCGGCTGGAGCATCGGCGGCAACCTTGTATGTGTAGGTGGCAACGCCGGCGGCGGATGCCGTGGCCTTGCCAAGCTCGGTGGTTCCCAGGGAGAACGTTGCCTCGGAGCCGGCCTTCAAGTCACCAACGGTGACGGTGTAGGACTTGCCCTGTTCCAGCGGACCGGCGGGGTTGATCGCGGGAGCGAGCACGAGTGCCGGGGTGGTGTCGGAGCAGCTGAACTTGGCATTGGCCCAGTCGGCCCAGTCGTTGCCGTTGTCGCCGTTCTTGTCAACAACAAGTTCAACGTACTTGACGCCCTTCAAGTTAACGTTGATGGGCAGTGCCGCCGAGGCCCCTGTCATGACGGGGGTGCGGAAGAGTTCAACGCCATCGCCCTTCACGATGAAAATGACGGATCCGCGGGTTCCCTGGACGTCGTCGATGCCGACGACGGCGGAGAAAGCGGAGCATTGGCCGCCAACGAAGTACTTGATGGTGGAGTCGGCGTGCACTCCAAGACCCTTGGCGTAGACCGTCTTGTCAAGTGTCAGCGGCGGGCCGTCCCCTGAACCCTGTTCACCGTTTGCCTTGTCCTTTTCGGCGGGACCCCAGCCATTGACGGGGGTGCCGATCCACTGCATGTCGGACGCGAAGGTGTCCTGTACTGGCGGATGAGGCAAGGTGTAAACGCTCAGTTCCATGGAGGAGCTTCGCGCGCCAATGGGAGCCACCGAGGTGGAGTAGCTGGAGTTGGCCTTGAGGGTGTAGGTGCCGTCGGCTGCTGCCGGGGCGAACACCTTCCAGGTGGTAATCAGCTTTGCGCCGGGGGCCAGTGTTGCGGCCGTCGAGGCGTTGGTGGCTGTGGCGGTCCAACCGGCAGGAACCTCAAGGGTCACGGCAACGTTCTTCGCGTCGGCTGCCTCGTTGGAGGTCAGCGTTGTGGTGAAGGTGTTGTCGGTGTTCTGCTCGATGATCGCGCCGCCCTGTGTCAGTGTGAGCTGTGCACAGGCCGGTGTCTTGGTGGATGCACCAAGATCGCGGATCAGGACATTGTCAATGGAGGTGTCGGCACCGGCCGATGATCCATTGCGCAACAGGCCAACATAGCTGCTTCCGCAGGCACTGGCTGTGAAGTTCTGGACCCAGCGGGTGTTGGAAGTGGCCACCGGGAAAGGCTTGACTTCGGTCTGCACAGCACCGGTGGGGCTGTCATAGCCGCCCACCCATGAGTACTCATTGGCCTTGGAGTTCTGGTAGTCGAAGGAGACCTCGTAGTCGTGGCCGGGCACGAACGGCATGGTTGCCATCGTGGTGCGGTACACCAGGCCACCGTTTTCCTCATGCGACTTCAAGGAGAACTCGCCGGCTAGAACGTCATCGACGGTCTTGGCGGAAACAACACCGCCGTTCGCGGGGCCGTACTTGCTGCCCTTCTGGGTGAAGGGGGCGTGCTTGGGGGCAAGGTGGGTGCGCGGGTCGGTGGTGCCGCCCGAGTTGCCCTTCACAAACGGGCCCCAGCCCTGGTCAACGTTCTCGAAGTCCTCGGCAAGGACCACGCCGGCCGGTGAGCCCGTGACGACGTCGGCCGCGGTGACAACCTTTGTCTTGATGACGCGGACGTCATCAATCTTTACCACTGTGGCACCCGCCGGGGCGGAGAAGGTGACGGTCGGCTTGTCCCCGTCCTTCTTGACATCGATCAGCACGCGCACACGCTGCGTGTAGGTGCCGTTCTTTTGGTCCGCTGCCACGGTGTTCAGCAGCGGTACCGCATCTATGGTGTTGCTGACGGCAGGGTTGCCCGAGACCGTGGCGCTCAGAGTCGTAGCACGGGTCTTCATGGTCGCCCCTGCCGCCCTGTCCGGGTCAATGCCGATCCAGGCGCTGACGGAGTAGGTGCCCTTATTCAGTGCGCCCAGCGTCTGGGAGATGCCTGATGCGGCGGCGCCCAGCTGTGCCGAGGTCAGGCCCTTGGCCGAGGTGGTCAGGCTTGCCCCGCCCGTTGCGTTCCACGTGGCAAGCGTGCCGGAGTTGAAGCCGGGGTCGTTGATGCCGGTGCCCTGGCCCCAGTTGGTGTCCGCGTTGTTCGGAACCGTCGGGACGGGTGCCTTGGTGGTGTCAAGCAAGGGCGATGTGGGCTCAAGTACGTAGGCTGTATTGGCCTCCGGGCTCAGTGTGACCTGCTTGTTGGCGACGGCGACGTTGCCCACCGATACACGGCCCTGGTCCGTGAGCTTGAAGAGCTTCATGGACGTCTGGGTGGCGAAAGCCGCCGGCAAGGTCCATGTCTTGGTGCCACCGGCGAGGCTGTAGTTGTACAGCTTGGTCTGGGTGGGATCGTTCTTGGCGTCCTTGCCAAACTGGACGGGATCACTTGACCAGGGCAGGAGATAGTCGTGGCCGTCAAGGACCTTCACGCCGCCCTGGGTGATGACCCTGTCATCTAAGGATGTGCCTGTCACTGTGAGGTCGTTCCCCAAGGTGATGGCTGCCGGGGTCCAGGTCTTGATGTCCTGCTGCTGCAGGAACTTCACGGGGACGTTGTTGTCCCACACGTTCTTTAGGAACTTGGTGTAGTCGTTCTGGCCGGTCCAGCCCTGCCATTCAATGATGTGGGCGGTGCCCAGGCGGGCGTCAGGGTTCCAGATGTCACGCTGGGTGTTCTGGGCAAAACGCAGGATCTGGGAGTTCCAACCCTTCGTGTTGGTTCCGCCGTACTTTTCATCGACGGCCCAGTGGGACCAGGTGTTGTTGCGCGGCATGGCTGCTGCGAACTCGGAAGACACCGAGAAACCGTTCTTGATGATGCTGTCCTGGAGTTTCTGGCCAACCCAGCCGGACTCATAATAGACGTCAATGTAGTTCGTCGTCAGGTTGTTGTCGGTCGCATCGGCCAGGGCCTTGATGCGGGCGTTCTGCGTGCCTGAGAGCACGTCGGTGCGCTGGTTGATGTAGTAGGACTGTTCCAACCAGTTCCAGCCCGGGGACGGCGGCTGGTTGACAAAGGTGTCATTGAATGACTTGGCCTCAGGGTACGCCTCGGTGTTGTTCATATGCACGCTGAACGTGGCGCCATACTGCTTGGCAGCGCTGAGCATGGTGTTCATGTCGCCGATGCCGCCTGCGCGGACGTTGAAGTTGTCGCCGAAGTCTGTGTTGGCCGAGTCATGGCCCTCACTGGTGAAGCCCTTCAACAGGTTCAGCTGGCCCAGGCCGTCGGTGGCAAGCGCGACGTGCTTAGTGTCATCGAGCGTGCGCAGGAACGGGTTGGTGGCCTGGCTGGCGAAGTTGAAGGGAATGGTCTGAACAACGCGGTTCTTCACATCTTCCCAGCCGGCGGGCTTGATCTGGATGTCGCGGGAGGCAATGGCGCCGTCCTGCCAGTCAACCTTGTTGTCGGCGTTGGCATCACCGGTGATGATGACCTTGGCCATGGGCAGGGTTTCAGTCTGCGCGTCTGATGCGCCTTTGGCGCGGTACAGCCAGGCGCCGGAGGAGATGCCCATCTTCTTGTTGGTGGCGCCGTCGGCCTTGACCTGGCGCCAGAAGCGGCCGCGGTCGCTGGATGCCAGTGTGTTGTCGGCTGGGGAGATGGCGCCGTCGTACAGCGAGTTGCTTTCCAAGCCGGCCGCGAGGGAGTCGTTGGAGGCAATGGCCACCATTGAGGTCTTCGCAACGGTGTCAACGGTTGTGGCTGAGGTCAGGGGCGTGAAGGTGTCGCCGGTGATGGCGCGGTTCACGGAAACCACGGCGGAGGCCACTGACGCGCCAGGCTCGGTGGAGGAAAGGGTCACAAGATCCTGGTCAACAATCTGCACCGTGGATACGCGGGCTGTGCCGGCTTCCTTGATCTCGGTGATATTGAACGACACAACGTTCTTATCAACAGAGAGTTTGGCCTTCATGCTCACACCAGCCATGCCGGGTACCGCGATGTCGTAGTCGATCGACTTGCCGTCGGCGTTGACCGTGGACGTCACGTTGACTGTCTGGTCCGTGCCGTTGATTTTCATTGTGGTGGCGACGGCGGTGGCGCCTGTCATGGTCTTGGTTCCGAGCGTGTACTTTAGCGCCTGGGGGAACGCGGTGGAGACCTCAACGGACATTTGACCGGAGGTGATCACCGCCGTTCCGTCTGCCGCCATGGCAGGTATGGCAGCAGCGATCGGGACGATGGTACCGGCCATGACAGCGCCGGCAATCCCCATCCCCAACCACTTGCGTTGGTGTCGAGCGAGTGACATCAAGAACTCCTTGAACATCTTCGTTGCGGGTCCAAGCGGCGTTTTGCACACTTGAAGTGATGATCCTTTTATCAAGAGACAGGGAGTCGAATATGGCCCAGCTCACTGTTATCCATAACATGGTAACAGCCCGACCCTCGTGTTTCGCTACCCTGCGCGAAATGGTTGCGGCACAAAATGAACGGCTTCCGGGTGGCGCCCACGGGGCACCCCGTGGGCACTCAGGTCATTCCCAGATTTTCGGCACTAGGGGAGATTTATGATCGAACCTGACGTTTTAGACATCGTAATAATCATGATTGTGTTATGATTGGGTAAATTTGGAAACGCTTCCATGGACCGGGAATCCCGCCGTCCGCCGTTAATAATCAAGGAGAACGCTTAACAATGAGCGAAAACACCCAGCTCGGTCCCTTCATGGACGCAGAGCTCACCAGCCAGCCCGATGTCTGGACCAAGGCAATCGCCCAGGCGAAGAGCGAGAACCTGCTTCCGGCAGATGGTGAGCGCGTTGCAGTCATCGGCTGTGGTACCTCCTGGTTCATGGCCCAGAGCTACGCCACGGCACGTGAAACCGCAGGCAAGGGTGTCACCGACGCCTTCGCCGCCTCCGAGGCCTTCCTGGGCGCGGACCGCGGCTACGACGCCGTCATCGCCATCACCCGCTCGGGCACCACCACCGAGGTCCTTGAAATCCTGACCGCCATCAAGGGCACCGTGCGCACCGTTGCACTCGTCGGGGACACCACCTCCCCGATCATGGTCCTGGCCGACGCCGTCGTCGAACTTCCCTACGCCGACGAGCAGTCTGTGGTCCAGACCCGCTTCGCCACCACAGCCCTGACCTACCTGCTCACGAGCATTGGCGTTGACTTGACCGCCGCCGTCGAGGACGCCAAGAGCGCTGTCACCGCGCCCGTCGAGCAGGAACTGATCGACGCCGAGCAGTTCACCTTCCTTGGCACCAACTGGACCGTCGGCCTGGCCCACGAAGCCGGCCTGAAGATGCGAGAAGCCGTCCAAGGCTGGACCGAGTCGTACCCGGCCAAGGAATACCGCCACGGCCCCATCTCCATCGCCGCCCCGAACCGCGTCACCTGGATCTTCGGCGAGCAGCCCGAAGGCCTCGACAAGGACATGGAAAAGACCGGGGCCCTGTACATCAACAATGACAAGCACCCGCTCGCCGAACTGGCCCGCGTCCACAAGGTAACCCTTGAGCGCGCCCGCGCCCGCGGCATGAACCCGGACCTGCCCCGGAACCTGACACGCTCGGTCATTCTGGCCGACTAAGAGCCGGCGACAGGCCGGCACACGGCTAAAATGTTGGGCATCCCATTTCGCTGAACGTCAGCGACGTGGGGTGCCCGCCGTTTCCTCCCAACGGCCCGCCCGCATCAAGCTTGCGCACGGGCCATTGCACCCCGAAAGAGCCATCCCCATGAATACCTTGACGAACCCCGCCGGCAGCCCCGGCACAGTGCCAAGTGAACACGTGCAGCCGGTTGCAGCGCAGGGAGGCAACGACGTTGTGCTTGCCTTCGACATTGGCGGCACTGACATGAAGTCGGGGATCATCCTGGGGGATCTGGCCCAGGGCGACGTGCAGGTCCGCGACGTCCAGCGCCACCCCACGCCCCTTGAGGCCGGCCGCACCGGCGAGAGCGTTTGCGGGAGGATCGTGGAACTGACTGCCGTTTACCGTGCAGCGCATCCCGAACTGGTCATTTCGGCCGTTGGCGTGACAGTTCCAGGCATTGTCGACGAGGAGGCCGGCGTCGGCGTGTTCTCGGCAAACCTTGGCTGGAAGAACTTCCCGTTCACGGCCACCCTGACCGAGGCGCTGGGCCTGCCTGTCGGGTTCGGGCACGACGTCGGCATGGCAGGGGAGGCTGAATTCCGTCTCGGTGCCGCGGTGGGCAAGAAGGATGTGCTCATCATGGTGATCGGCACGGGCATTGCCGGGGCAGTATTGTGCGACGGGAGCAGGGTTGCCGGCGGAGGTTACGCGGGCGAGATCGGCCATGCCATGGTCCCCGCCCCCGACGGCTCCCTTGCCATCATGGAATCGCTTGGTTCCGCCGGCGCTATTGCCCGCCGCTACACCGAGGCAACGGGCACAGCCGTTTCCGGCGCCCGCGACGTTCTGGCCCTGGCCGCCGAAGGCGACGCGGCAGCAAAGACTGTATGGAAGGACGCCATTGACGCCCTGGCCTTCAGCATTGCCCAATGTGTCTCCATCCTCGGCACCGAAACAGTGGTGCTCGGCGGGGGACTGTCCATGGCGGGCGCTGTCTTGTTCGAACCCCTGGCCGCACGCGTGGACGAACTGCTGACCTTCCACCGCCGCCCCGAATACCTCCACGCCGCCCTCGGCGAAAACGCGGGCCTCATCGGCTCGGCGCTGAAGGCCCGCACCATGAAGGACACCGCATGAGCGAAAACAACCTTGTCCTGACGGTCACGCCGAACCCCGCTGTCGACGTCACTTACACCGTCGCCGGCATCCACCTGGGCTCCTCCCACCGCGTGCCCAGCCCACTCCACCGTGCCGGCGGCAAGGGCCTGAACGTCTCACGCGTGGCCCACCAGCTGGGGCATCCCACGCTGGCGCTGGCCACCGCGGGCGGACCGTCCGGGGAACAGCTCCGCGAAGACCTGGTTGCCGCCGGAATCCTGCACCACCTGGTGCCCGTCGCTGCCCCGACGCGGCGCACGGTCGCCCTTGTTGACACGGCCGATGACAACACCACCAGCATTTTCAACGAGGTGGGGCCCGCGCTGTCTGCCGGCGAATGGCAGGCGCTGACCGCAGCCGTCGTTGACAACCTTTCAGGCATCCGGACATCCGACGGCGTGCGCCGCCCGGGCGTGCTGGTGGGCTCCGGCTCCCTGCCGGAGGCGGCACCGGAAGACTTCTACCCCGCACTCGTCGCCCTGGCCCACGGGGCCGGGGTGCCTGCCATCATCGACACATCAGGGCGCGGCATCCTCGCGGCGGCTGAAGCCGGCGCCGACCTCCTCAAGCCCAACAACCACGAATTGATGGAGGCGGTAGGGGAGAGCGACCTCGTTAGCGCCGCCCGTAAATTGATGGACATGGGTGCCAAGCGCGTCCTCGTCAGCGTCGGCGAGAAAGGCATGCTCGCCTTCGCAGCCGACGCCCCCGGAAGCTACCTCCAGGCACGACTGCCGGCTCCGCTCAGCGGCAACCCCACGGGTGCCGGCGACGCAGCGGTGAGCGCGGCCGCCGTCGCACTTGCAAACGGAATCGAGGATCTAAAAGAAATCCTGCGCCGGGCCACATCGTGGAGCGCGGCCGCCGTGCTCATGCCGGGGGCCGGGGAAATCTCACCGCTGTACGCCGACCTGGCCAAGCAACTGATCATCACAGACCACTAAGGAATCTAATTTCATGGCTTTGACCAACACCAGCGACCTCATGGACCTCGCCGCCAAGGCAGGCACCGGCCAGGGCGCATTCAACGTGATCCACCTCGAAACCATCGAGGGGCTGATCGGCGGCGCCGAGGCCGCCGGCCGACCCGTCATCTTGCAGATCTCCGAAAACTGCGCCAAATTCCACGGCGGACTTGAGCCCGTTGCCCTGGCCACGCTGGCTGCTGCCCGCAAGGCCTCGGTGCCGGTTTCCGTGCACCTTGACCATGCGGAGGATGAGGCATTGGCGTACGAGGCGGTGGACCTTGGCTTCGGCTCGATCATGTACGACGGTGCGCACTTTGAGTACGAGCAGAACGTTGAGGTCACGGCACGCGTTGCAGCCTACGCCCACGCACGCGGCGTGTACGTTGAGGCCGAACTCGGCAAGGTTGGCGGCAAGGACGGGGCCCACGCCCCCGGCGTACTGACCGACCCGGCCGAGGCCGCAGCCTTCGTCGCCGCCACCGGCGTTGACGCGTTGGCCGTTGCCGTGGGTTCCTCCCACGCCATGACCGAACGCAGCGCCGCGCTGAACCTCGCCCGGATTGCAGAGTTGAAGGCTGCTCTGGACGTGCCCCTGGTGCTGCACGGCTCCTCGGGTGTGTCGGATGAGAATATTGTTGCGGCCATCGCGGCCGGCATGACCAAGATCAACGTCTCAACCCACCTGAACGGATTCTTCACCCGGGCGGTGCGCGAATTCCTCGACGCCAACCCCTCGGTGGTTGATTCCCGCAAGTACCTGGGAGCAGGTCGCGCAGCCCTGATCCCCGAGGTTTCACGCCTGCTGGACTTGTTTGCCGGCGCCACTGCCGCATCCAACTCATAACGAGGGCCGCTTGGCCCCTAGGATTGGCACATGAACAGAACTGAACGACTCACCGCGATCCTGGACATCCTGGCTGCCGACGGCCAGGTTGAAGTGGACGAGATCGTGGAGAAGCTGGCGGTTTCCCCCGCCACCGCGCGCCGAGACCTTGACTCCCTGGCCAACGAGCGTCTGCTGACGCGCACGCGTGGCGGTGCGAGGAGCGGTTCTGTCTCCTATGACCTGCCCGGGCGGTACAACCGCGACGACCACGCCGAAGAAAAGCACCAGATCGCACTGGCAGCCAGCGCCCTGATCCCCAAGGGTGCTGTCATCGGCTTGTGCGGAGGCACCACCAGCACGGCGCTGGCCCAGGTGCTGTCCACGCGCGAGGACCTGATGGAACAATCCAACCGGCCAACGCTGACAGTTGTCACGAATGCGATCAATATTGCGGCCCAGCTGGCCATCCGGCCCAACTTCAAGATCATGGTCACAGGCGGCATCGTGAACCCGCGCTCCTACGAGCTCGTTGGACCGTATGCCGATTCGATCCTGCAGCGCGTGGCCCTTGACTTTGCGTTCATTGGCGTCAACGGCATCGAACCCGGTGCCGGACCCACCACCAATGATGAGGGCGAGGCGTCTGTGAACTCAAAGATGGGCCGCCGCGCCTCCGAGGCCTATATCCTTGCCGACGCGTCAAAGATTGGAAAGCGCGCCTTCGCCACCATGGAGGAGCACGAATTCCGCAACCTGATCACTGACTCACGCATCACCGAGGAGCAGCTTGCGGCGTTCCGTGAGGCGGGTACCCACGTGATTGTGGCGCCGCAGCCGGAGTAGTGGTTTTCTGGGGGTGCGGGGCCGGCCACCCCGCCTGATCCAACATGGCGGATGTGCTCGTTGAGCCTGTCGGATTTTCCGAGCCTGCTTTGCAATGCCACAAACTGTTCCGGGTTTTTCTGGAAGCTCAGGAACATCAGGCCGGCATCGAGACGGCCCACGGAGTCCAGCCCGTCGGTGAAGTTGTAGCCACGGCGCAGGATCTTGTTTCCGTTGTTGTTTTCATGGACTGCGAGGGCAATGTGGGAGTCGGGTGCAATTCTCGGCACGCCTGCGGACACCGCGTGAAAATCCGGGACGTCGTGCTCGGCGGTCCCGGACAGCGGCGCACCGTGCAGCTTGGTGCGCCCGAAGATGCGTTGCTGATCACCGATCGGGTCTTCATCCCAGGTCTCGATGAGCAGGTGGATCTTGCGAGCCACCAGGTAGCTGCCGCCGGCCATCCATGGCTGCCTTGCCTCGTCACCAACCCACACATGCTCAGCGAAATCCTCCCGTGTGGTGATGTTGCGTGCACCGTCCTTGAATCCCATCACGTTCCGCGGGGTGCTCTGGCCCGCTCCGGCGGAGGCCCGCCCAAACCCCAGGACCGTCCACTTGGTCTTGACCGCCGTGCGGGCCAGGTTGCGCACAGCGTGGTAAGTGAGCTGGGGATCGTTGGCGCACGCCTGGATGCACAGGTCGCCGCCGGTCATCTCGGCCATGGCCGCCGACCACTTCGCCAGCACCAGCTGCAGTTCCACAGGGCTCGTGGCGCTCACGTCAAAGGCCATGAACACCAGGTGGTCCTGCGGGGGAGTGTCGATTCCGCCCTGGTGCTCCCCGTAGTAGGGGTACGCCAGGGAAGCCCGCTGCGCCACACGTTCGGCCTCAGACACCGGCCCGGTTGCTGCCGCCGATCCGCGAAGGAAGCGGCGGCGCGAAAGTTGCGCGTCCGCCTATGGCGAGTTCCTCGGGCTTGTAGCCGCCCTTGGTTTGCGGCTCCTGGGTCAGCGTCTTGAGGGTGCCCACATTCTTCACAATGCCGGCGGCCAGTGCCGCGGACTTTTCCGTGACGGCTTTTGACTCGAACAGGTCCTTTTCCAAGGGATGGAAGCCTGTCCAGTCCGTTCCGGGCACGACGTCGGCCATGCGGAGGTCAAGGGCTGGGTCCAGATCGGGGAAGCTCTCGGCAACGGGTTCGATCCGCTCACAGAAGGGACGGGCCGCGGCGTAGGCGTTTTGGCTGGCGCCAACATCTCCGGAGTCCACGGCCGCCTGCCGTGCAGCCACGGCCACCTGCAAGGGTGACGGTGAAATTGACAGGCCTCAGGCCGGGGATCACGTTTTCACGTTCGCCCAGGATGCGTTTGTCGCTGAGCAGCTCCACCTCACTGACGCCGGAGGCGTCCTAGTTTGCGACGGTATAGGTGACGGGGCGGCCGTCGGGAGGCCGCCACCGCTGAGGGTCAGTGCGGTGCACTGAGTGTTGACGGCATCAATGATGACGCCGTTCGCGAGCCACAGCGTGATGGTGCCCTTGTGCTTCCAGGATGTGGCAAAACGGCCGGGGTTGGCGGATGAACTGATGCCACAGGCATCCTGCCGCCGTTGATCCCGGCAAGGTCCTTTGTTAACAGCGTTGCCGGTTCATCGATGGCGCCGGAGGGTGGTTCGGCCGTGAAAACGGATGCCGTGCGGCCTGCATGGGACTCGGTTCCGTGGGCGGTGAGCGCATGGCTTTCCTCGCTGCCGTCGGCGGCGGTTTCAACCAGGGCCAGTGACGGGGTTGAGCGCCGTTCGCGTCGAGTGCGGCGTTGTTGGCCCCGCTGGCAACGGCTTGGGTGTGCGTTCCCAGCACAACCCGCAGCGAGACTGAAGGGTCGCCGGAGGAGGTGATGGCCGGCGTCGGACGTGTGGCAAGGGAAGCCGCCGGAGAGGATGGCGGCCCGTGCGGTGCAGTTTGGGACCAGCCAGGGGAGGTTGATTGTGCTGCCCTCGCCCACGTTGGGCCAGCCGGCCTCGTGCGCAGTACGCAGCGATTTCATGACCAGGCCAAGGACCGCGCCAAAGCCGGCAGCCAGCTGCGTCATCGAGGATTGGAAGGCGGCAACCATGAAGACAGCGGTTTCAACACCTTCACGCAAGACCGCAAGGAAGGCCATGCCCGAGAGTGCCATGACGGAGCCGCCCTTGAGCGCAGAACCGGCGCAGGCCTCGAGTGTCGACTTCATGGAGCGGGAGTTCTTGCTCATCCACAGGATGATAAACGTCACGATGACAACGGCCGCAGCACCCACGCCAAGCCCAATGGGTTTGAGCGAAGTGCCGTTGCGGCGCGGGAAGGCCGCGATCACGCCCACACTCAGGGCAGCCTCAGGACCTTCGCGAAGGCCGATGACCAATGGTGCAAGCACCCAAATACTCCGGAGTCCACTCGACGTTACGACTGGGGTGTGCCCCGGTACTTAGGCAGGGCTACGCTTAGGCGCGCCCGAAAATATAATTAGGCCAGCGCAGTGTTGCGCAATGGGATTCGGTTGGTCACCAAATATGGTCGGGGGCATCAAGCACCGTATTCGTCGGGACCGCGGCTGTCCACTGCTCGAACGCGGTGTCCAGTGTGTAGCGTGGCCCGTCCTTGAGCAGCGTGCGGATATCGGCGTTGCCCGGGTTGTTCAGGGACTCAAAATACTCCACCGACCAGTGGAACCAGCGCATGCAAAACAGCCGCATCGTCAACCCGTGCGTGACAAGCAAGGTGTTGGGTGCGTAGTCGGGCCGAGCCCAATGCCTGTACAGGGTTTCCATGAAAGAGGACACTCTGTCGTAGACGTCCGAGCCGGATTCACCCTCGCGGAATCGATAAAAGAAATGCCCATAGGCGTTGCGGAGTTCCTTTTGGTCCGCGATCTCCGACGGGTTTTGAAAATTCGCCCAGTCCTGTTCACGCAACCGCGGCTCCTCCATGATGGTCTCCACCAGGTCCCCAAGGTTCAGGGCCTCGAGCGTCTGATAGGCGCGTAAATAAGGGGAAACATACACCCGCACTTTTTGGCCATCCAGCTGCCGGCGGACCTGCTCGCCCGCCTCCCTCGCCTGGGCCACGCCGAGCTCCGTCAACGGGATCCTGTAGTCGGGGAGCCGGTTGTAAATGGTCTGATCAACATTCGCCGCCGACTGTCCATGGCGGATCATGATGATTTGGCGGGGAGCGCTCATGGAACGAGCCTAGTCCCCACGCCCTCCCAAACCTCGTTCCTCGGTTCGGGGCCCTCGGGCGTGTGGGCCCAGCCACGCCGCCGGAGCCTCGTTCCTCGGTTCGGGGCCCTCGGGCGTGTGGGCCCAGCCACGCCGCCGGAGCCTCGTTCCTCGGTTCGGGTCCCTCGGGCGTGTGGGCCCAGCCACGCCGCCGGAGCCTCGTTCCTCGGTTCGGGGCCCTCGGGCGTGTGGGCCCAGCGTGTCACTTCTCCCCATTACACGTCATCAGTCATTGGCCTGGTTGTGGCCGTCATCAAGATTGAGAATCCCTGGCTATCCATGTTGCGTGCGTCCCGCAAAGAAACGGCCTGCGGGACGCCAGTAACAGTACCCGGCCGACGAGCGGCGCCGTTGGGAGAAGATCAGAACCGCACGGACCCATACCAATGGATATTTAATTAAACATAGGTATGCTTGGATCATGTCAATGTTTGAGCAGAACGCGGACTGGCCATCACTGGGCTATGAAGAGCGACCGTGGCACAACGTCCAAGACGAGTATGGCTCACGTACACAAAGACGCCGGGCTACCGGGTCTTATCTGGCCGCGGTGCCCCCATTCATTTCCGTTCTGAAAATCCATATTGATGGCGAATTGCAAGCTCTAACTGAAGAAGCAGCCAGTGAACTCGCCCGCTTCGACGCCGAAGTAGGGCAGATTGCAGCATCATTCGCATCCATTCTCTTGCGCACGGAAAGTGCCTCCAGCTCAGAGATTGAGAACCTAACTAGTGACGCGCGACAGATCGCCCTGGCGGAACTCGGTGAGCACGCCTCGAAGAACGCGCAGCTGATCGTGGGCAACGTCAGAGCCATGCAAGCAGCGCTCACACTGTCCGAATCCATTGATGGCCACGCCATCTTGGAAATGCACAGGGCGCTACTCGAGCAAAGCAATCCCGACATCGTCGGTCATTGGCGCGATCGGCAGGTGTGGATCGGAGGAGGGAGTCTCGGGCCCCACACCGCACAGTTCATCCCGCCCCATCACGAGCGAGTCACCGCACTCATGGACGATCTTGTCGCCTTCGCCAATCGCGGCGATCTTCCTGTTCTTGTTCAGACCGCGATTGCCCATGCCCAATTTGAAACAATCCATCCATTCCCCGATGGCAATGGCAGAGTCGGCCGGGCACTTATCCAGGCGATGCTGCGTGGAGGGCAGCTAACGCGCAATGTCGCCGTTCCGGTCTCTGCGGGTTTGCTCCACGACACGAGTCGTTATTTCGATGCCCTCGGTGCCTACCGGACAGGAGACATCGCACCTATAGTTCGCTCCATAGCTGAGGCATCGTTCGCGGCAGTTCACAATGGTCGCATCCTCGTCGACGACTTAGAAACTGTCCAGCTTGATTGGCGCGACCGGGTTAAGGCCAGGCGAGACTCCGCGGCCCACCGGCTCGTGGGTATCATCCTTCGCCAGCCAGTTATTGACACCGCAGCCGCTGCAAATCAACTTGGTATTTCAGCCGTCAATGCCCAGGTCGCCATCAACCGCCTTGTCGATGCTGGCATCTTGATCCAAATCTCGAGCGGACGACGCAACCGCATTTGGCTGGCGAAGGATGTTGTGCGGGTTCTTGACGAGTTCGGCGCTCGGGCCAAGAGACGCCGATAGGGGAACGGTGGATTCCGGCGGTCATTGCAACAGGAGGGTTCGATCAGCTCGATCGGTTTCTTGAACTCTAATCGTTTGCGTGGTCGTCTCGCGTGGGATCCTACGCTCGGTTCGGGTCCCTCGGGCATGTGGGCCCAGTCACGCCGCCGGAGCCACATTCGGTCCCTCGGAAACGTCAAACTGCGACATTTCATGACCCCACCGGGCATGATTGCAGTATGAGTGAATCAGTGCCAGCCATGTCAGCGCCTGGCGGCGGGCAACCCGCGCCCACAGCAGCAGGTGGGGGATCCGGCGTCGAACGTCCGGGGCGGGGCGGCCGGTCGAGGCGGCGGCTCATCTTTGAGGTGCTGCTGGTGCTGGGGCTCTCGCTGGGGCAGTCGGCGGTGTACTCGGTGGTCTCACTGCTGCAAAAGTTGTCGCAGGCCCCCATCGCGCAGGGCACCTCGACACTGAACAAGGTCCAAAGCAGCCGCGAATACTTTGATCTGACGTACCAGCTGCTGGGCATCTTTTTCGCCGTGGTCCCCGTTTTTCTCGTGTTCTACTTGCTGGCCGAACCCGGGAAGTCGGTATTTAGGCGGATGGGGCTGGACTTCCGCCATCCGTGGCGCGACGGTTTGGGTGCTCTTGGGCTGCTGGTTGTCATCGGCGTGCCGTCGTTGGGGCTGTACGCGGCGGGCCGCGCCATGGGGATCACCACCGAGATCATTCCAAGCGCCCTGCACCAGTACTGGTGGACCATCCCGGTCCTCGTCCTCTCCGCAATCCACAACGGACTGCTGGAGGAAGTCATCATGGTGGGCTACCTGCTGGGCCGGTTGGAGAAGATTGGCCTGGCGCCCATTACCGCGGCTGTTGTCAGCTCGCTCATCCGCGGCAGCTACCACCTGTACCAGGGCTTCGGGCCGTTCCTTGGCAACGTCCTCATGGGCCTGCTGTTTTGCTGGCTGTACAAGAAGTACGGGCGGGTCATGCCGCTGGTCATTGCACACTCCCTTGTCGACGTCGCCGCATTCACCCTGGGCCCGGCGCTCGGCTTTGGCGGCTGATCCGGCTGATCCGGCTGATCCGGGCCGATCCGCGCCGAGAGCTAAGCCGAGCTGAGCTGCGAAAAGCAGCCTGCAACGATGCATCCGGCAGCCAAGCTCAGAACTCGCCGCGTCCCGTCGAACCGGGAAACGAAAACGGCACCCCCGCAGGGATGCCGTTCGAAGGTGCCCGAAAAACTAGATCGTCACCGGGCCGCTGGCCGTCTCGAAGGTGACGCTCATGATGCCGGGCGTGCCGCGCGGGGCGATCCACTCCACGGCCACGTCATCGAGCGGCTTCTCCACGGGCTCGCCGAGCCATTCGGTGACACGCTCGGCACTGCCGGCAATGGTCAGTGCGGACAACTTCACGGTTGAGGTGCGTGCAAGGGAGGGATGCAATGCGGGGTCACCCTCCCACTTGAGCATGTAAGGGACCTGCGGGTCGGCAATCAGGCCCTTGATGCCGATCTGCTGCCAGACCAATTCCTGACCGTCAGGGAACTTGCGGTTGCCAGGGACGGCGCTGCGGCCCAGGCGTTCCTCGAACGGGGCGAGGTCGTCAACGGCGACGCACCAGCCCATCCATCCGCCGCCGGCTGCGGAGCGGGCCTTGACGGCCTGGCCGAACGGCGCCTTGTCGGAAGCGGGGTGGTTGAGGCACTCAACGATTTCCACATAATGATGGTCCGTGAGGGGGATGATCATATTGCGGGTGCCGAAGCGCGGGTGGATTCCACCTCGCACTGCATCGACCCCGAGGGCGGTCGCGATTCGCTCCGTGGTGGCAGCCAATCCGTCTGATTCACTGGCGTAAGAAACATGATCCATTCGCATGTGCCCATCTTGACACTTTGTGTCACTACGCTCGACTTAGTGTTACCTAAGCCACATGGGACGTCAGATGATGAGGTGATTCGGTGCCTCCCCACGTGGGGCAGAATTGGAGGGTGACTGACACTGCCGCCGCACCCCTGACCCTGCCCACCGCTGCCGCCCGCGAAGACCGGATCTGTGCCGCGATTGCCGCGGAGCTGGGTGTGCGCCCGGCCCAGGTTCGCGCCGCGATCGCCCTGATGGACGACGGCGCGAGCGTCCCCTTCATTGCCCGGTACCGCAAAGAAGCCACCGGGACCCTTGATGACGCACAGCTGCGCGACCTTGACGAGCGCCTGCGTTACCTGCGTGAGCTCGAGGCGCGCCGCGCCGTCGTGCTGGAGACTATCCACAGCCTGGGCAAGCTGAGCACCGAACTGCGCCGGGCCATCGACGCGGCCGACTCAAAGGCCCTCCTCGAGGACCTGTACCTTCCATATAAGTCAACCCGCAAGACCAAAGCCGACGCCGCCCGCGAGGCCGGACTGGAACCCCTGCTCGACGCGCTTCTAAAAGACCCGTCACGGTTCCCTGCGGTGGAAGCGGATTCCTTCGTTGACGCAGGCCGCGGCGTGGCCACCGCTGATGACGCCCTCGCCGGGGCACGGTCCATCCTGATTGAGCGGGCGGGAGCCGACGCGGCACTCGTGGGGGAGCTGCGCGAAAGGCTGTGGAAAAAGGGCCGTCTTCGTTCCTCGGTGAAAACCGGCAAGGACGCCGAGGGCGAGAAGTTCAAGGACTACTTCGACTTCGCCCAGCCCCCGCACACCCTGCCCAGCCACCGGGTCCTTGCCCTGCTGCGTGGCGAAAAAGAAGGTGTGCTTTCCCTCGACCTGAGCGAGGGTGACCCCCGCGACGCCGACGCTCAGGCGCAGGCCCGGGCCGGTTATGAAAACGCGGTGGCCCACTCCCTGGGCATCGTCGATTCCGGTCGGGCCGCCGACTCATGGCTCATGACAAGCGCCCGGCTCGCCTGGCGCACCCGCGTCCTGACCCGCCTTTCAGTTGACCTGCGCGTGCGGCTTTTCCAAAGTGCGGAGGAGGAATCGGTCCGGGTCTTTGCCGCCAACCTGCGTGATGTGCTGCTCGCCGCGCCCGCCGGAAACCGGGCCACCCTCGGCCTGGATCCGGGCCTGCGCACAGGAACCAAGGTTGCCGTGGTTGACGGCACGGGCAAGGTCGCCGCCACCGACACCATCTACCCCCACGCTCCGGTCCGGAAGTGGAATGAATCCCTGGCCACTTTGCTCGCCCTTGCGCAAAAGTACGACGTCGAACTTGTCGCCATCGGCAACGGCACGGCCAGCCGGGAAACAGACAAGCTCGCCACCGAACTCGTGGCAGAGCTCAAGCGCATCGCACCGGAACGCCAGGTGACAAAGCTCGTTGTATCGGAGGCAGGCGCCTCCGTGTATTCGGCCTCGGCACTTGCCGGCGCGGAACTGCCCGGCATGGATGTGTCCCTGCGCGGCGCCGTGTCCATTGCCCGACGGCTGCAGGACCCGCTGGCCGAACTGGTCAAAATCGACCCGAAGTCCATCGGGGTGGGCCAGTACCAGCACGACCTCACTCCGGCGAAGCTTGAACGCTCCCTCGGCGCCGTCGTGGAGGACTGCGTGAACGCCGTCGGCGTCGACCTGAACACGGCCTCGCCCGCGCTGTTGGCGAGGGTTGCCGGCGTCGGGCCGCTCCTGAGCGAGAACATTGTGGCCCACAGGAACGAAAACGGCCCCTTCACCAAGCGCCGCGAGCTGCTCAAGGTCGCCCGGCTGGGACCGAAGGCCTTCGAGCAGTGTGCCGGATTCCTGCGCATCACCGGGGGAGCGGAGCCGCTTGACGCCTCGAGCGTGCACCCGGAGGCGTACGGCGTAGCGCGCAAGATCCTCGCCGCCGTCGGCGCCAAACCGGCCGACATCGCCGGCGGTGTCGGCGCGGTTGCCGCCGTGAACCCTGCCGATTTTGTCGACGGCAGCTTCGGCCTGCCCACCATTGCTGATATTGTTTCCGAGCTGCAAAAGCCTGGCCGCGACCCCCGCCCGCGCTTCGAAACGGCAACCTTCACCGACGGCGTCGAGAAGATCACCGACCTGCGCCCCGGCATGATCCTTGAAGGTACGGTCTCCAACGTTGCAGCGTTCGGCGCGTTCGTGGACATCGGTGTGCATCAGGACGGGCTGGTCCACGTATCGGCCATGAGCAAATCCTTCGTGTCTGACCCGCACACAGTGGTTAAATCCGGGCAGGTGGTCCGGGTCAAGGTCCTGGAGGTCGAGCCCGAACGCAAGCGCATCTCCTTGACCCTGCGCCTGGATGACGATGCTGCTTCCCCTGGTGGTACTTCCAAGCACGACGCCGGCTCCCGCACCCCGGTGCGCAGCCAGCCGCGCGCCGGGGGCCAGGGCGCCCAGGGTCAGGGCGCCGGGGCGGGCCGGAGGGGGCCGGGACAGGCTGGCGCGCGGCCCAACGCTGCCCCGCCGTCCGCCACGAAGGCCGCGCCGCCGTCGGCCACGAAGGCCGCCCCGCCGTCGGCCAACACCGCCATGGCCGAGGCGCTGCGAAGGGCTGGATTGGGCAAGTAGGCCCCGTACGCAACTCAACGCTGCCACGAGTGTCCACATATCGTCGTCTTGAACCGCCGCAGCAACGGCCAAGCGACGTCAAGTGGACACTCACGGAACGTGGCGCCGCAGTCAGCCACTTGTTCGCCATGAACCACTTTTTGGGCCGAATTTCAAGCAGATGTTCGCGAAAAGTCATAAACTCGTCACAATCTTGCGGCGGAGAGGTGTTTCTTCCACACTGGAAATAGGTCATGAGTGTCAGCAATTAGCCCCGGCTTGCTGACCGGCAACCCTCCATCCGCGGTGGGGTGCCCCGGGTGAAGACCTGGCACCGAACCGACCGGTTCCGGTGCAAGCGCGGGCCATCGACGCCAGAGCCCTGCACGCACGATGCGCAGGAGGGCTTTGCTGCAGGCCTCTAGTGTGAAGGAATACATCCATGAGCAACGGTTGGTCATTTGAAACCCGTCAGATCCACGTAGGCCAGGAGCCGGACGTCACCACCGGTGCACGCGCCCTGCCGATCTACCAGACATCATCCTTCGTTTTCCCCTCAGCCGAAAGCGCCGCAGCGCGGTTCGCCCTGGCCGAGCTGGAGCCGATTTACACCCGCATCGGCAACCCCACCCAGGACGCCGTCGAACAGCGCATCGCCAGCCTCGAAGGCGGTGTGGCGGCCCTGCTGCTAGCCTCAGGCCAGGCGGCAACCACTTTCGCCATCTTGAACCTTGCCGAAGCCGGCGACCACATCGTCTCCAGCCCGAGCATCTACGGCGGAACGTACAACCTGTTCGCCAACACCCTTCGCAAGCTCGGCATCGAGGTCACCTTCGTTTCCGACCCCGATGACCTTGACGGGTGGCGTGCAGCCGTGCGCCCCAACACCAAGGCCTTCTTCGGCGAGGTTGTCTCCAACCCGCGCCAGGACGTCCTTGACATTGAGAACATCAGCGCCATCGCCCACGAGGCAGGTGTGCCGCTGCTGGTGGATAACACCCTGGCCACCCCGTACCTGATCCGCCCGCTTGAATGGGGCGCCGACATCGTCATCCACTCCGCCACCAAGTACCTTGGCGGCCATGGCAACGCCATCGCGGGCGTGATTGTCGACGGCGGCAAGTTCGACTTCGCTGCCAACCCGGAGAAGTTCCCCGGCTTCAACACCCCCGATGATTCCTACAACGGCCTGGTCTACGCCCGCGACCTGGGTGTGGGCAGCGCACTGGGTGCCAACCTGGCCTACATCCTCAAGGCCCGGGTGCAGCTGCTGCGCGACCTGGGCTCCGCCGTCGCACCCTTCAACGCCTTCCTCATTGCCCAGGGCATCGAAACCCTGAGCCTGCGCGTCGAGCGCCACGTGAGCAACGCCGTCGCCGTGGCGAGCTGGCTGGAGGAAAACGAGAACGTCGAGGCCGTGGCGTATGCCGGTATCCCCTCCAGCCCGTGGTTCGAGCGCGGCCGCAAGTACGGTCCCAAGGGCACAGGCGCCGTCATCGCCTTTGACATTGTGGGCGGGGCCGAGGCAGGCAAGCGCTTCGTCGACGGCCTTGAACTGCACTCACATGTTGCCAACATCGGCGACGTGCGCTCCCTTGTCATCCACCCGGCGTCGACCACCCACGCCCAACTTTCACCGGAGCAGCAGCTTGCCGCCGGTGTCCGCCCTGGCCTGGTGCGCCTCTCGGTGGGACTGGAGAACATCACCGACATCCTCGCCGACCTCGAAGCCGGGTTCCGCGCCGCAAAATCCGTGAGCTAAATGACTCACCTGATTCATACGGCGACGGAGCAGAAAGTGTTTTCCCCTGAGACTGAAACCGGCACTCCCGAGCCGGCCGGCACCTCCTGGGCTGCCGCCGTCGGCCAAGGCGGCGGGCTGCTGCGCTCGATCCATATCGGTGCGCTGCCGCTGGAAGCCGGGGGCATCCTGCCCTCGGTGACCATGGCCTTTGAATGCTGGGGAACGCTCAATGAGGCTGGCGACAACGCCGTCCTCATTGAGCACGCCCTCACCGGCAGCACGCACGTCAGCCGCGGCGACTCCGAGGAGGACGGCTGGTGGGAAGGCCTCGTTGGCCCCGGCGAAGTCATCGACACCGACAGGTACTTCGTGGTGTGCGCCAACATGGTGGGCGGCTGCTATGGAACCACCGGCCCGTCAAGCATTGCCGAGGACGGGCGCCCCTACGGCTCCCGGTTCCCGTTCGTCACAATCCGCGACTCGGTCCATGCCGAGGCGCGCCTGGCCCAGAAGCTGGGCGTCACCGCATGGCATGCGGTCATCGGCGGGTCGATGGGTGGTGCGCGCGCCCTTGAATGGGCTGCGAGCTACCCGGAGCGGGTGCGCCGGTGCGCCGTCGTCGCCTCATGCGCGGCCAGCACGGCGGAGCAGATCGCCTTTGCCCAGGCCCAGGTGCTGGCCATCCGGCAGGATCCGAATTTTGCCGGCGGGGACTATTACGACGGCGCGGCCCCCACCGCCGGCTTGGGGCTCGCCCGCCGGATTGCCCACATCACCTACCGCTCCGAGACGGAGATGGGTTCGCGCTTTGGCCGTCAGGCCCAGGACGACGGCGGCACCATCAGCCACGAACGTCTCGAGCCCAACGCTGTGGGCAGGTACCGGGTCGAAAGCTACCTTGACCACCAGGCACGCAAGCTGGTGGGACGGTTCGACGCCAACAGCTACATCGCCATCACGGAGGCGCTCATGAGCCATGACGTGGCCCGCGGGCGCGGAACCCTCGAACAGGCGCTGGCTGGCACCGAGGGTGTGGAATTCCTTGTGGCTGCCGTCAGCAGCGACCGGCTGTACTTCCCCGTCCAGTCGGAAGAACTTGCCGCTGCCCTTCCGGGGGAGGTCGCCGTTGGGCGCATTGACTCGCCCATTGGCCATGACGGCTTCCTGACGGAGGTTGCCACCGTGGGTGAACTGCTCCGGGAGTCCTTCTTCAAGGCCTGAACAACGAGGACGAAGGTCGCATCTTCGTCCTAGTTGTTCAGGCGGTTAGAAGTTCTTGAAAATTGCCTCGCGGTGGACGGCGTATTGTTCCGCCGTGACCTGGCCGTTGCGGCGTGCGGCATCAAGGGCTTCAAGCTGGCGCTTGAGCTCGGCCTCGGCCTTCATGCGCTCGTTGGCGAAATTGGCTATCTGGTGGCCGTGGGCGGGGTCATAATTTTTCATCGGCACGCCGTTGAGCAGCGTTCCAACAAAGGGCGCGTTCGTGGGCTGGTGCGCAACACCGGCACGGCCGGCGGGGTTGGAGTTGTTCGTGTTTTGCTGTCCGTCCCGCCTCTTACGGCCGGCAGCCCTGATGAAGGTGCTGAAAAGCACGACAGCAATGATGATCAGCACAAAGAACGGCTGAATGGTGAATGAGCTGGACGAAGACGCGGCAACGGTTCCCATCGCCAGTGACTCGATCATGATCGGCACAACACACCTCTTCCAGGCAATGGGGCCCACACGGGCGCCTCCTTCCATCCTAGTCGTGAAAGCTGTCATATCCTCGGGACGGAGTGGGGGCGGGACGTTCTTCATGGGCAATTCAGAGCCAACAGTGGGAGTCAAGCCCCACGATTGTCCTTGACCCTGACCCTGCCCAGCTCATGGTGGTGCTCGACACCACCTCGGCTTTAGCAGCGGCGGGCAGCTCTCGGACCTTCTCGGCAGCAACCGCGGCGCCGCTTTCGCCTCGGTGGTATTCGCAGGTGCCAGCATGTTCCTTGTTGTCACGTATTACGTGCAGTCGTCACGGCCCTATTCACCCATACAGGCAGGTGTTGGGTCCATGCCCCTGGTTGCCGCACTGTGCCTGGCCGCGCAGCTGTCGACCAACCTGCTCTTGCCGCGCCTTGGCCAAAGTCAACACGGGCCAGCAGGTGGGCGGGTCCATCGGCACGGCGCTGTTGAACACGCTGGCTGCCACGGCCGCGACCTCGTAGGTGGCCGCCCATCTTTCTCCCTCGCCGGAGGTCCGGGAAACCGGATGTCCTGGCCATAAGGGATCACTGCTCGTGCAGGATCACCTGGTAGAGGTTGTGGTCCTGCCATGACCCGGCAATTTTCAAGTAGCGCGGCGCCACGCCAATGTGCTCGAAGCCTGCCTTGAGCAGCACCTTCTGTGAGCCAATGTTATTCAGCAAGGTGCCTGCCTCGATGCGGTGCAATCCGAGCTCGTCACGAGCCGTCTCGAGAATCGTCTTGACCGCGGCCGAGGCAAGCCCGCGGCCCGTGAAGCCGGCGTCGACCCAGTAGCCAAGGCCCGCGCTTTGGAAGGGTCCGCGCACGATTCCGGCCAGGTTGAACCGGCCAACAAGGGTGGCGCCGCAGAACAAGCCAAGGGGATATCCGGAGCCGGCTTCCGTCGCTGCAAGCCGGCTTGCAATGTCGCCAGCCTGCCATGCTTGGGTGTAGTACTCATCGGGGCGCACCGGTTCCCACGGGGCAAGGTGCTCGCGGTTGCGCTCGTATGCGGCGGTAAGCGCTGGCGCGTCGCTGTGGCGCAGAATGCGCATGCTGACATTTTCACTAAGCTGGCGGGATTCAAACACGGTCCAACGTTAGTCGAGAACCCCCGTTGGCCGCCGGTGCGCCTAGGGGAAGCTTCCGCTAGGGCTGCACGTACAGGACCTCTCCTGCTGCCTTCCCGGTGTGGAGGTCCCAAAATGCTTCGGCGATCAAATCCGGATCGAAGAAGGTGCCGGCCGCAACGACGCCCCCGATCGTGACGGTGCCGACCTTCAGGCCCTGCCCGGTGAGCTCATCGGCCAGGGTGAAGGTCAGGTTGCGCAGCCCGGCCTTGCTGATGGATGCAGATGCCCTGGAGGCAACGGGATTCAACGCGAGCAGACCGCCGGTGAAAAGGATCGAACCCTTACCTTGTTCAACCATGGACGGGATCACCAACTGCGCGCAGGTCAACGCCCCGACCACGTTCACGGAGAAGTCCCGGGCCAGGTCCGCGGCGTCCAGCACGGAGGGGTTGGCAATCGAGTTGGCTCCCGCGTTGTAAACCAAAGCAGCCAAGGTCCCGTGGTCGGCGTGGATGCGGGCGAAAGCCGATTGCAGGCTTTGCAGATCCGTCACATCGGCGACGATGCCCTGGGCTTCAATACCAGCGTCCTGGAGCTCAGAAACCCGAAGCCGAAGTGATTCAACGTTCCTGGCGAGCAGGATCACCGTGAAGCCGTTGGCGCCAAACTTCCTGGCCACGCCGGCACTGACCCCGGGACCGGCCCCGATGATGGCGACACACTTCTTGTTCATTTTGCTGCTTTCGGTTGACGGGATCCCGACGACAACAAGACGGGAGGAAAGGAGCTGGGGCTGTTCAAAGAGTCGGCTGGCATTCCATGTCATGCGCGTGGGCTACTAATTTTTGACTGTATCACCGGAAAATTTCTGTGCTGTGGAGCCTGCGGGACCCTCGGCGCCGAGGGTTCCCCTCCCCGGACCGGAACCGCGCTGTCACCCCGATTACATTCCCTGATTCGGTGTGAGAGTGATCATCCGGCTGTGCTCGTTAACGGAGCAACCACAACAGCATGACCAGTCCAGCGCCGGGTAGGCCTAGGCTGGTGACATGGATGCGCTCGAAGTACAGCTGGCCAGCTACCCGCACGGTGTCATGGAGTCAGGGAATTTCCGGATCAAATCCGTCCCGCTGCCGGATCTTGGCGACGGCCAGGTGATGGTCCGTTTGCGCAGACTTGGCCTCAACGCAGGGTTGGCCAACCGGATTGGGGGTCCGGACACCGCCTATGGCCCGGGCATCCACCCGGGCGACGTGCCGGCGAGCGACGGCGTCGTGGAGGTCGTTGAATCCCGTAACGAAGGCTTCAAACCCGGTGACATGGCGGTGCGGAAATCTCCGTGGCGCAGCATGGACGTCGCCGATGAAGGCGAATTGCGCCGCATTCCCGCACCGGAATCTGATGTTCCGTTGGAGAATTACCTGACGGTGCTTGGACATACCGGCTTCACCGCCTACACAGGCCTGATGCGCTTTGGCGGTGTGCGCTCCCAGGATACCGTCTACGTTTCGGCAGCGGCAGGGGGAGTGGGCAGCTGTGCTGTGCAGTTCGCCAAAGCCGTTGGAGCCGCCGTGATCGGTAGTGCCGGTTCATCGGAGAAGGTCACGCTCCTGAAGTCATTGGGTGCCGATGCGGCTTTCAACCATCACGACGGGGCGGCCCTGGACCTCCTTCTTGAGGCGGCACCGGAGGGAATTGACCTTTTTTATGACAACGTGGGCGGAGAGCAGCTGGAAGCTGCCTTGGAGCTTCTGCGCTTCGGCGGGCGCGTGGTGGTCTGTGGTGCCGTGTCACAGTACGGTCAGGGAAACAAACAGCGGGGCCCAGCAAACTACACGCGCATGATCTACCGGCAGCTGATCATGCGCGGCTTCGACGTGACAGCAAACGAAGACCTGCGCGAGCAATTCCAGAACGACGTCGCCAGCTGGTTGCGCGTGGGAAAAATTCACAGTGTCCACACCCTCATCAGCGGCTTTGAGCAGATCCCGCAGGCGTTCGCGATGCTCCTCGCCGGTGGTAATAGCGGGCGCACGATCCTCGATTGCGACAACTGACCGGGAAACCAACACTGTGTGACCTGCCAACGGCGGCTGCTACCGGCGCGTGGCCGGCCCGTCGCCCTGGTCGAACACTGGCCCCGGGGTGGGCCGCTTGGGGAATATGCCGTCGCCCGATGACTGGTGGCGCAGCCGGCGCAGCACCCATGGCATCAGGTATTCCCGGGCCCACACCAGGTCCTCGGTCCGCGCCGTCTGCCATTTCTGCGGAGGCAGCGGCTTGGGCATCTCGGGAACCAGCGAGTGCGGGACATTGAGCGCATTCAGGGCCATGATAGCGATCGTATGGTGGCCCAGCGGGGCAAAGTGCAGGCGGTCCTCCGCCCACATTTGCGGTTCGGACAGCTCGCGCAGCGACCACATGTCAGCCACGACGCAATCGTAGCGGGCTGCGATGGTGCGCAGGTTTTCGTTATAGATCGCAACCCGGCCGCGCACGATGCCCAGCACGGGTGTGGCGCGGATGTCGGGGCCGTTGAAGAGCAGCACGCTGGCACCGGCTGCGGTCATCTTGCCCACCGCCACATCGAGCCTCTCGGCCAGTGCGTCAGGGTCCGAGCCCGGCCGGATGAGGTCGTTGCCGCCCGCGGAGATGCTGATGAGGTCTGGTTTTAGGCTCAAGGCCGGCTCGAGCTGTTCGTCAAGGATCTGGCCCAGCAGGCGGCCGCGGATGGCAAGGTTCGCGTACTTGAAATCGGCGGAACTGCGGCTCAGCTCCTCAGCCAAGCGGTCGGCCCAACCCCGGTAGCCGCCGGGGCTGGACGGTTCGGGGTCGCCAATCCCTTCGGTAAATGAGTCGCCCATGGCGACATATCGGGTCCAGGGATGCTGCTGCAGGGAATCGTTCACCCTCCCATACTGCCCGGAAATATCGGATTTGCGCCACCGATCTTTTTGGCAGGCGCCGGGTGCATGGAAAGATGAGCGCATGAGTGAAACCCCCACAGTCCTTTGGTCACGTCCCGAAAATGAGCGCCCCGGAACACCCCTGCTGGTGATTTTCCACGGCTACGGTGCCGACGAGGCCGATCTGTTCAGCCTGGCCTCCCAGCTTCCCCCGGAGTTCACCGTTGCCTCGGTCCGCGCGCCGTTGCCGGCCGGCCCCGGCTACGCATGGTTCCCGCTGCGCAACGACCTGAGCTACTCGGTGACAGCCGTGACCGAGTCCGCGTCCGACGTCGAACGCTGGCTTGAGAGCGTGCGCGCCGGCCACACATCGGTCAGCCTGCTCGGCTTCTCCCAGGGCATGTGCATGGCCACCTCCTTGCTGCGCCACCGCCCCTGCGACTACGCCGCCGTCGTCGGCCTGTCCGGTTTTGTTGTCGACGCCGAGGGGGACCCGTTCTTTGACGACGCCGCCGTGGCTGCCCTGAAGCCGGAGGTTTTTTGGGGCCGCGACCAGGGGGACCCCGTTGTTCCCGAATACGTCATTGAGCTGACGAACACGTGGATGCACGGGCATGTGAAGCTGACCAAGGTGCTGTACACGGGCATTCTCCACGGCATCAACGCTCAGGAAATTTCGCACGTGGGTGAGTTCCTGCAGTACAAGGTCCTGAACGCCAAGTAGGCAGTTGTTAAAGTTCGACGGCGGGCACCTGGCTTGGGTGCCCGCCGTCGTGCGGTGTGGTTCTCAGCCGCCGGTGGTGATGCGGACAGTTTCGCCGTTGACCGTCACGGTGTCGCCGTGGTGGAGCTGGCGGCCGCGTCGTTCGTCGATCTCGCCGTTGACCTTCACGAGGCCGGCCTTGATGACGTCGGTCGCCTCAACGCCGTCCTCGACCAGGCTTGCCAACTTCAGCAGCTGGCCCAGGCGGATCATGTCGTCGCGGATGGGGATGTCAATGATCTCGTGTGAACTCATGGGTTAATTGTGCCGCATGGATCGCAGCGCCGAGTCATTCAAGGCGTTTGTTGGCCGGGCACGCTAGCGTTGGTAGTAAAGATTCACTGTCCACCAGGAGCCAGCCCATGCCATCAACCCCGGACCTTTTTGTCAGCGGCTACACCGAGGAAGGCTACGGTGCCGGTCCCGGCCTCGCCGGATTTCGGCTGCTGCCCGACGGCACCGTGGGGGAGCAGGTGGGGGCAAGCGCTGCCGTACGGAATCCGTCCTTCGTGATTGCCGCAGGAGGTGTGCTGCTGGCCGTGGAGGAACTGCCCCAGGGGAACCTGCTTGCCCTTGACAGGCAGGATCTGAACATTCTGGGGCGCCTGTCAACCGGTGGGGCAGATCCCTGCCACGTGGCCTTCGCCGACGGAACGGTGTGGGCCGCCAACTACTCCTCGGGCAGCGCCGCCGTGCTTTCGCTGGCCGATTTGTTGGCAAATACCGTCTCCGAGCCGAAGCTTGTTGCGCACCCGGGCAGCGGACCGGTGCCCGGGCGGCAAGGGCAATCGCACGCCCACCAGGTCACGGCCACACCGTGGGGAACCGCCCTGGTCGCCGACCTAGGGGCGGACCGCGTCGATGAATACGCGCTGGCCGGCGGCAACGAACTGCTCGGTTCGGCACAGCTGCCGCCGGGAACAGGTCCGCGCCACGTGGCCTTGAAGGGCGACTTCCTTCTAGTGGCGGGCGAACTCGACGGGTGCGTGCATGTGCTGCGCCGCACAGTCCATGGCGGGGACCATTACTGGCACTGGCTGTTCAAGACGGTGCTGGCGGAAAACACGGAGGCCAGGGACGAGGAGTTTTATCCCTCCCATATTGAGCTGTCCGGCGACGGCAGCAAGTTGTACGCGGCAGTTCGGGGCCCCAACACGCTGGTGGTGCTCGACGTGGCCGGCCTGCCCGCTTCGGCCGACACGGACCAGACGCCCACCCCGCCAGTCTTTTTGCGCCAGGTCGCCAGCGGCGGAAACTGGCCACGCCACTTCGCACTGGGCAGCCATGGCGGGGGAAGCGGAAAGCTGTACGTGGCCAACCAACTATCAAACAACGTTGCCGTCTTCGACCTCGACGCCGACGGCCTGCCCGGTGCGTTCCCGGTGCAGTCGCTGGACTTTGGCAGTCCCACCTGTATATTGCTCCACCGGTAGGCACGGGGGGTGGGCCTCCAGCGCAAGCCGCGTGCCGCCGTCGTGCGTCTTGCACCGTTGTGCGCCCAGCCCGCAGTTGAATTCAACGCAGAACACTGTTGTGCGCCCAACCCGCGCCCCAGTTCAGCGCAGGACGGAACAATTCCTCTCCAGGCGGCACGCAACGGTAGGCTTGGGCACTGGCGGACCGCACCCAGCGGCCTCGTAATTAATAGGAGTAAACAGTGGCGCCTCAGTCCAAGCTTGACCAGGTCATTTCACTCGCGAAACGTCGCGGCTTTGTTTTTCAGGCCGGTGAGATTTACGGCGGTTCGCGATCGGCCTGGGATTACGGCCCCCTCGGCGTTGAGCTGAAGGAAAACATCAAGCGCGAATGGTGGCAGTCATTCGTCCGCGGCCGCGAGGACATGGTGGGACTGGATTCCTCCATCATCTTGCCCAAGGCAGTCTGGGAAGCCTCCGGCCACGTGGCCACGTTCACCGACCCCCTCGTGGAGTGCACCCAGTGCCACAAGCGCCACCGCCAGGACCACCTCATCGAGGCCTTCGTGGCCAAGAAGAACCGCGAGCCCGAAAACGGCATGGACGACATTGTCTGCCCCGACTGCGGCACCAAGGGCCAGTGGACCGAACCTCAGCTCTTCTCGGGCCTGATGAAGACCTTCCTGGGCCCGGTCGAGAGTGAGGCCGGCATGGCCTACATGCGCCCGGAAACCGCCCAGGGCATCTTCGTGAACTTCAACAACGTGCTCACCACCTCCCGCAAGAAGCCCCCGTTCGGCATCGGGCAGATCGGCAAGGCGTTCCGCAACGAGATCACACCCGGAAACTTCATTTTCCGCACCCGTGAATTCGAGCAGATGGAAATTGAGTTCTTTGTTCCCGGCGAAGACGCCGAGAAGTGGTTCAAGGAATGGGTCGAACTGTGCTGGGACTGGTTCATTGATTTGGGCATCAACCCGGAGAACATGCGCCGCTTTGACGTCCCCGAGGACGAGCGCGCCCACTACTCCGCCGGCACGATCGACTTTGAGTACAACTTCGGCTTCCAGGGTTCACAGTGGGGCGAGCTCATGGGGGTCGCCAACCGCACGGATTACGACCTCGGCTCACACACCAAGGGCTCCGGCACCGACCTGAGCTACTTCAACCAGGCCACGGGCGAGCGCTTCACCCCCTACGTCATTGAGCCGTCCTTCGGCCTGACCCGCTCCATGATGGCATTCCTTGTGGACGCATTCGTGGAGGACGAGGCCCCCAACGCCAAGGGCGGCGTGGACAAGCGCACGGTCCTGAAGCTGGATCCGCGCCTGGCCCCCGTCAAGGCTGCCGTCCTGCCGCTGAGCCGCAACGAGGACCTGTCCCCGAAGGCCAAGGAGCTTGCCAACACCCTGCGCAAGCACTGGAACATCGAGTTCGACGACGCCGGCGCCATTGGCCGCCGCTACCGCCGCCAGGACGAGATCGGCACCCCGTTCTGCATCACCGTTGACTTCGAAACCCTTGAGGACAACGCGGTAACCATCCGTGAGCGCGACACCATGAGCCAGGAGCGCGTGCCCCTGGATCAGGTGCAGGCCTACCTGGCTACCCGCCTCCTGGGTGCCTAGGCATGGCTGAACTTTCCTACCGGCCGTGGCGCGACGGCGACGACCTGACTCTTCGGCAGATCTGGGGAGATGCCGACTCCGCCCCGGCCGGGCAGTTCCGTGCCGCACTGGCGCCCGAAAGCGACGCAAACCCGTGGCGGCGCACCATCGTCGCCGAGGACCAGGGCATCCCTGTCGCGGCCGCCGTCGTGTATTCGACCAAGCTGCACCCGGCACGCCTGTGGGCGTTCGTCGAGGTCGCCAAGGACCACCGCCGGGCAGGGGTCGGTGCCACCTTGGTGACCATGCTGCGCCGCGAGGCTGACGGCGCGCTCGAGGCCGGCCTCATCAGCACGACGGCGTTGCGCACCAAGGTTGCCCCCGGCACCTCGGGCGCGGCGTTCGCCGAGGCCATGGGCCTGGCTGTTTTGCAGCGCAACAGGGTCCTCGAGGTGGGCCCCGGCGCACTGAAACTTCCCATGTTCGGCGAGGGCACCGAGGCTGAGGCCGAGGCGCGCGTGCAGGACCTGGCCACCGGTTCGGTTGAGCTGACAGACGTCGTTGGCCGCTACTACGAGTCGGTGAACCAGTGGGACCCCACCGGTCCGCTGAGCCCGGGCCTGGTCCAGCGCATGTTCCTGGACGATCTGACCGGCGCCCACGGCGCACTGGTGCTGCGGGCCGAGCCCGCCAGCGCCTTCGGTGCTTCCGTGGAGCCGAGCAAAAAAGGCAAGATTCAGGCCTTCGCGCTGAGCTACTCTCAGGGCCACCTTGAGCACTCGGACGAGGTCGCCGCCAACGCATCGGAGGTGTTCCTCGGCGTCGAACCGACCCTTGAACGCGATGTTGCCGTGCAGGCCGTCTATGATCTGCTCGCCCTCATCACCCACCAGTACCCCGTGCTGTTGGAACTCGACGACGCCATGGAAGCCCTCGCGGCCGTGGTCAACCCCATGATCGCCGTGAATGCCGCCAAGGTTCGCGGCACTGAAACCCTCGTAGTCGGGGAGTAGCACCTCCCCACCGGGCCAATGACTGCGAAATGGTCATCCGCTGTTGATATATCACCAGCGGATGACCATTTCGCGCTCATGGGCCGCTCACGCCCCTGCACACAATCGAAGGACAGCCCATGGGCCACTCCCATTCGCACACTGACGATGCTTCCTTGACCCGACCGGAATTGCGCCGCCGCAAGGCCGTACGACGCCGGGCCGTCACCCTGCTTGGTTGGGTGCTTGTGCCGCTTGCCGTGCTGACCCTGGTTGCCATGGTCGTGATGTGGCCTTCCGCCAACACCGGACCGGCACCTGCGGGCAATCCCCAAGCTGCCGCCCCGGGCGCCAGCATCGAACGCGGAACCGTGCAGCGAACGGCCTCCGAGGACTGCTCCAAGAACGCAGGCGGCATGGCAGGGACCACCTGCTACATCGCCTTCACCCGCGTGGAGGGGCTCCCCGACGTCCCGGTGGTCATCACCCCGGACATCGAGGCGTCCCGCGGGGTGAAGGTTGGCGACACCATCAGCTACCTGAACTTGTCGGGACTGGCCGCCATTACCGGTGCCGAACACGGCGGGACCAATTACGTGTTCATGGACTTTGTGCGCACAGTGCCCATGGGGCTGCTTGCCGCCCTTTACGCCGTGGTGGTTGTTGCCGTGGCCAGGTGGCGGGGGCTGCGCGCCATGGTGGGCCTTGCCGGCGCTTTTGGTGTCCTCGCCTGGTTCATCCTGCCCGCCCTGGCCCAGGGACAGCCGCCGCTCCTGGTGGCCCTTGTGGGGTCCTCGGCCATCATGTTCGGGGTCCTGTATTTTGCCCACGGGTTTTCCGTGCGTACTTCAACGGCTCTGTTGGGGACCTTGTTTGGCCTGGGCGTCACGGCAGGGCTGGCGGCCTGGGCCGTGGACGCCGCGGCTCTGACGGGAACCTCCGGCCATAATGCGTACCAGCTGGCCAACATGACAAGCGGCATGTCCCTTTCCGGCATGATCCTGTGCGGTTTGGTGATCTCAGGTCTGGGCGTGCTCAACGACGTGACAATCACCCAGTCCTCGGCCGTCTGGGAACTGCACGAGCTGGCGCCCCACACCAGTGCCAGGGAGCTGTTCTCATCGGCCATGCGGATCGGCAGGGACCACATTGCCTCGACCGTGTACACCATTGCCTTCGCCTACGCCGGAAGCGCCCTGCCGGTGCTGTTGATGGTCTCCCTCTTCGACCAGCAGCTGCTGACGGCTTTGACAGGTGCCGAGCTGGCGGAGGAAATTGTCAGGATCCTGGTGGGCTCCATCGGCCTGGTCCTTGCCATTCCCGTCACCACGGCGGTGGCAGTCGCCGTCGTGAAGGCCACGGGCCGCTCACCGCAGGTGAGTCATGGTGAAACGGCGCGCGACCAGGTTCCTGAGCGCGTTTAAGCGGAACACCAGCCTGAGTCCCGTGTGCCGAAGATGGAGGAACGACGCCGGGAGCGGACGTCCCAGCGCCATGTTCAGCCACGCCTGCCGTGAGGCTGCCCGGGCGGCCCGCATGCGCCGTCGCTCAAACCTCGCCAACCGTTTCCCTGTTGCCTTGCCCGCCAGTGCATCGACGATGATCGGGGCAAGGGCCGCGGCATCCAGCCAGCCAAGGTTCATGCCCTGCCCGCCAATGGGGCTGATCTCGTGGGCGGCGTCGCCCACCAGCGCCGTGCGTCCCTGGACCATGCGCCGCGCCATGCGTGACCTGACGCCAAAGGCGCTGAGCATGCTGTTCGCCTCCGCATCCACCGAAACGCCGGCACGCTCGGCGATGAGCGCCGCAAGGTCCCCGGGCGAGGCCTGATCCAGCAGTGAATCTGTGTGGAGGACCCACCTGCGCAGCCCGCCAGGCAGCGGAAACGACTCAACAATGCCGCCCGGCTCGAGGTAGAGCAACGCTGTGGAACCTGCGGATCCCGTGTCGGGGAAGTCGCCCATCAGATAGGTGTCGGGGTAGTTGCGCCCGCTGGTGGGGATGCCCAGCAGCATCCGTACTGCCGAATGGGCGCCGTCGGCCCCCACCGCCAGCCGCCCCTGGATGTGCTCCCCGTGCGAGCCCGACAGCGTGAGGACGGATCCGGCGTCGTGCACGGAAGTGACGCAGAACCCGCGCACCACGGCGTCGGGGTCAAGGGCCCTGACCCGCTCCTCAAGGATGGCCTCGGTGCGTGCCTGCTTCAGGGTCAGCACGAAGGGCCACTGCTTGCAGGCCGCCGCGAATGACAACCTGGCCACCTCCCGCCCGCCGCTTAGCGCCGAACCCAGGGAAATGTGGACGCCCTCGGCCAGCATGGCCTGCGCCACCCCGGCCCGTTCAAGCGCCGCAAGCGCCGGCGGATGGATGCCAATGGCACGCGAATGCGGGCTGGGTTCGGTGCGCTGTTCGAGAATGCGCACCGACAGGCCCTCCTGCAGCAGCAGGGTGGCAAGGTACAGCCCCACGGGTCCGGCCCCCACAATGACGACGTCAAACATGCAATCGGACCGGGGTGTAAAGCAGCAGGTTCCGGTACGGGCGGGCAGATTCGACGTGCCAGCCGGGCGGCACGACGGCCCGCAATTCGGCGGCAGTGTAGCTGCGCCGGATGGACGTCAACCCGTCCCGCCGTATGAACGAACCAGGGAAGAACGGCAGCGTCCCCACCGAAAACAACGCATAGGCCAGGGGGCTGCGGGCAATGTCGCTGTGGATCACGGACCTGCGCGCCAGGTGGGCGGAGTCCTCGAGCAGGACCTGGAGTTCGGCAGGGGTGAGGTGGTGCACCATGTGGTTGGAAATGACGACGTCGAACACGGCACCTTCGGCGACAAGGGTGCTGCTGTGGGTGCGGCGAAAGGCCACGTTCGGCGATGACTTGTTGGCCAGGGCGAAGTCGATGGCCCGGGGGTCGGGGTCGATGGCCGTCATCGAGAGCTGCAAACCGTCGCGGGCGGCCCACCCGGCCAGGCTGGCGGCAATGTCGCCTCCGCCGCAACCGATATCCAGCAAGGTGGTGGCTTTTGATGCCGACAACATGGGCCTGATGCGCTGCTTGTACACGCCGTGCCACCGCGAAAGAACCCCGTTGACTAGGGGAAACTGGGCGTAGGTCCGGGCCAGCATACGGGCATCGCAATTGGGCCTGTCCATTTCCTCGATGGCGTCAGCGTCCCGCACGGCAAGGAATCTCCCGTTCCCGATGGCGCCCCCGTGTTCAGGCATTGACGGAGTCGACTGCCTGGCCGGCGGCGACAAGGGTACGTTGCACGGCCGGGCTGACCTTGGTGAACAGGCCCGTTTCCACCGTCAGCCCCGGGCCAAACGCCATGGCGCAAATGTTCTCGCGGGCCTCGGCCGCGGGCAGGTCAAGGATGTGCTTGAGCACGAACATGACGGTTGCGCTGCTCATGTTCCCGTAATTGCGCAGGGTCTCCCGGGCCGGGATGAGCTGTTGTGCCGAGAGCCCCAGCTTCGCCTCTACCTTGTCAAGGATGCTGCGCCCGCCCGGGTGGATGGCCCAGTGCGGGATGTCGGCGAAGGGGCCGGCGCCGAGTCCGGGCTCATGGGCCAGCAGGGGTGCCAGGGCGCCGACAATGTGGTCATCGATGATGTGCGGAACGTAGCTGTCAAGGACCATTTCGAAGCCCTCATCGCCGATGTTCCAGGCCATGGAATCCTCGCCCACCGGCGTCAGCACGGTCTCAAAGTGGTCAAGCTCGATGACGGTCTGGGCGGTGGGAAGGTCGCGGGCAGTGACGACGGCGGCCGCCGCACCGTCGGCGAACAGGGAGGAACCCATGATGGTGTCGGGGTTGTTGGAGGTACGCACATGCAGCGAACACAGCTCGGCGCTGACAACGAGCACGACGGCGTCGGGCTGGGCATCGCAGAACGCCTTGGCCGCGCGCAGGGCCGGGAACGCGGCATAGCAGCCCATGAAGCCGAGGTGGTAGCGCTGCACCGATGGGGCCAGGCCCAACGCCCTGACGATCTTGTAGTCAGGTCCCGGGTTGAAGAAGCCCGTGCAGGAGACGGTGATGACGTGCGTGACATCGGCGGCGGCTATGCCATCGCATGCGGCAAGTGCCTTGCTCGCGGCCTCGATGAACAGCTTGGTGGATTCCGACGTGAAGAGTTCGTTGCGCACCTTGGTGCTGGGGGAGAGCAGGAACCCGGTGTCGGCGTCGTAAAACACCTTGGTGTCGCCGAGGAAGCCAACGCACAACTCCGCGACCGAGGTGTGGCGGGTGTCGATCGCCGCCGAATCAAAACAGGTGCGCACCAGGCGCTGCCCCAGCCGGGTCAGCCCCGGTTGCGCAGCGAAGACATCACGTGCCTCGGACTGGACCAGGATGGTGGGCGGAACAGCGGTTTCTAGGGACCTCAGCGTGACCGTCATGGTTCATTCTTATGCCGGGCGGGCGAAGAACACAATGCCCCGCCGTCGGCCGGGGCCGTGCGTCACCGTCCCGAACACATGCCATGGGCAACCGAAGAGCACGGTTGGCGGCTCTGACCTGCGCAAATACGTGCAGGCAGGTCTTGCCGGGGTACCTGGTAATTCGTGGGTAGTGCGCCACGTGGCCTAGGATGGCAAGGGATGCCCGGAGTCATGCTGAATTCCTAGAGGCGCACATTTTGCCCGGTCGCACCTGGTATGGAGGGAGGTGGGCCGCACATGGATGACGGACCTAGTCGATCTATCGCACCGTGCGGGCCCCTCCTGCGCCACCTGAAAAAAACCTCCCGGTAATCCCCACGCCTGATTTCGCACACGGACGAATTTCCTCCGTCCCTGCGGATTCCGGCCGGACCGCCCGGAGTCCTTTCCGGCGGCCACGGGTTCGTGCGGCAGCGGGTCAGCAGCACCACGCCACACACCCATTTTTTGCACACAGCCACGGCCATCACCGCGGCATTCGGACGTGTGCATGCACCGGAGGGACCAGGATCATGATCAAGTACCCCGTCCAGACCTTTGAGGACAGCGCAGAACTTCTCACCAAGGCCTTGGCCGCTAACAACCTTGCCGCCATTTCACGGGCGCTGCAGCCCCTGAACGTCACCGAAACCCTAGAACAGCTTGAACGGCTGAGCACGATCGAGCGGGCGCTCGCGTACCGGACACTGCCCAAGGACCGCGCCGTCGAGGTCTTTGAGGGCCTCGACGCGGCGCTGCAGGCAGACCTGGTGGCCGGACTGCAGGAAGCCGACGTGGCGGAAGTCTTTGCGGAGCTAAGTCCCGATGACAGGGTGGCGCTGCTTGATGAGCTGCCGGCGTCGGTGGCCCACCGGCTGATATCAGGCCTCGACGAGCACCAGCGGGCACTGACAAGCACCGTCCTTGGCTATCCGCAGGGTGCCGTGGGTCGTTTCATGAGCCCCCAGTTCGTCACGACCCACCCGCACCTGAGCGTTGCGCAGACTTTCGCCCGGGTGCGCACGCAGCTGGATGAGGCCGAGAGCGTCTACACGATTCCCGTGACGGACGCGGGACGGCACCTGGTCGGGGTGGTCTCCCTGCGCGAGGTCCTGCGCGCGGACGATGCCGCCCTGATTGCGGACATCATGAAGGATCCGTTGAGCTTCCCTGCGACCAAGGGAGCGGAGGAGGCGGCCCGCTACTGCGCCGACGCGAAGGTCCTTGTGCTGCCCATTGTCGACGCCGAGGAGCGCCTAGTTGGCATCCTGACTGTTGACGACGCCCTGCGGATCCTCGAGGACGCAGAAACCGAGGACGCCGCACGTGCAGGCGGAACCGAACCACTGCGCCGGCCCTACCTTGCCACCCCCGTCAGCAGCATTGTGCGGGCCAGGGTTGTGTGGCTGCTGGTGCTGGCGGTGGGGGCCACCCTGACGGTGCAGGTCATCGGGGCCTTTGAGGCGACCCTGGAACAGCAGGTGGTGCTGTCCCTGTTCATCCCGCTGCTGATCGGCACCGGTGGCAACACGGGCAACCAGGCGGCAACAACCATCACCCGGGCCCTGGCATTGGGGGACGTGCGCCCGCAGGATGTGTTCAAGGTCATTGCCCGGGAGGTGCGCGTCGGCGCGTTCCTCGGCCTGCTCCTGGGCACGCTTGGCTTCACCATCGCCTCCCTTGCCTTTACCGTGCCCATGGGCCTTGTAATCGGGCTGACCCTGTTGGGCGTGTGCACCATGGCGGCCAGCATCGGCGGCCTGATGCCGCTGCTGGGCAAGGCCGTCAGGGCGGATCCAGCCGTGTTCTCAAACCCGTTCATTTCAACCTTCGTCGATGCTGCCGGGCTGGTCATTTACTTCCTGATCGCCACAGCTATCCTGGGCCTGTAACCCCCTCCGAACGCTCCCTCACTTTCTGCTTGTTTTAACGCAACGCTCGGTCTATCCGAAGCGTCGGCGGCGGTAAATGAACCGACGGTGGACAGCGCCCCCTGTTGATCCGCCGCTGAACCCCTGCAGAGCCGTCCCGCTCATGGCAGCAGCCGCATCCCTCAGCGAAAGGACCCTTGCCCGGCGCCTTGAAACCCACACGGGGGTGGCACCCATGAAATGGCTTGCAGCACAGCGGGCCGAACGGGCAATGGACCTGCTTGAAACAACGGCAACCCCCAGCCACTACCGCAACAGCTTCAGCGCCGATCAGCAGTGGGGCCGGGAGGTGAGGGAGCGTAGGGGAAAACACCGCCGGATGTAACCGAGCGTTCAGCCACAAGCAGCAGAATCTAACCGAGCGTTTAGGCGGGGTGGGGGCCTGACGCCAGCTTTCCGGACAGGGTGAACAGGATCGCCGCAGACACGTCTTCGGCCGGGGTGTCAGGGCTGAACAGCAGCCATTCGAGCCCGCCCATGAGGGTCGCCCCGAAGATGCCGCCGGCCATCAGCAGCCGGCTCCCCTCGGAGGTGCCGGCCGGGACCAGTGGCAGCAGTGCCGTGCCAATCTCGCTGACGGCGTCCCGGCGCAGGGACGATACGGCGTTCTGCCACACCCTGTCGGTCCGGAAAATTTCCGCCGCCATCAGCTTCGCCAGGGCCCGGTTCCCGGCAATCAGGGTCAGCATGTCCGAGACCATGGCCTCGATCGCGGCGAACCCTGCGGCCGACTGCCGTGCCTGTGCCAGCGTCTCGGCGAGCGAACTGACACCCGTCGTCAGCAGTTCCTCAAACAGCTTGTCCTTGGAGGAAAAGTTGTAATAAACGCTGCCCTTGGCCACGCCTGCCCGCTCCGCGACCTCCTCCATGGTGGTCCCGGAAATCCCGTGCAGCGCGCCGAGCTCCAGCGCGGCCGCCAAAATGGCCTTCTTGGTGGGGGAGATGCGGGGCACGGAATTTCCTTTGCTTGGGTGGGACGGGACCACTAGGTGGCAATGCTCAAAGACGCGGTCGACGGCGTGGCCGGAGACTCCCGTCGCTGGCTACATCTCCAGTTCCGGATGCAGCCACTTGCTGGAGAACACCCGCTGGCGCCCGGCGCAGAAGGCGCTGACGGCCACCGATGCGATTGCCAGTGCGGCAAGGAATGCCACGGAGATCCACAGTCGGGAGTCTATTCCACCAGTCATCAACTCCCTAAGTCCACTCACCTCATAGGTGGCCGGCATGAAGGGGTGAAGTGCCTGGAAGAACCCGGGGGTGGTTTCCACGGGGTAGGTTCCACCTGAGGAGCTCAGCTGCAGCATCAACAGCACGAGGCTGACGACGCGGCCGGCCGCAGTGCCGAACACGATGATAAACATTTGCTGCAGTGCAAGGAATGCCACGGTTGTCAGGTAAATGAACGCAGCCATGGCGACGGGGTAGACGGGTTTCATGTCCAGGCCACACAGGAGGACGGCAACCATGATGGCCACCTGGCCCAGGCCGATGGCCAGTGCCGGGAGCAGGTCGGTCAGCACGGAACGCAGTCCGCTGGCCCCGGCGGCGAGTGCACGGGTGGGCAGGGCGGCGGCCATTTTCACTTCTTTGTACTGATTGGTCAGTCTAACAAAAGTGTGGAGCTGGAGTTCAACCGCCCGGGCGCCTGCTTGGAGTGACGTTCTTCACTGCGCCGGGTGGGCGGGGCTGCGGATTACAGGGGTGGCGGCACGGTTTGGAGCTCTGGCTGCGCACCACCCGCGGGGGAGTGGAGCTTAATTTGGACGGATTTGAGAGAATTGAGCTGTGACTGTTCTCGACATCCCCGCCAGCGACACCAAACTGGACCTCCCGCCCCTGAAACTTGGCAACATCACCGTGGAAACCCCTGTGGTGCTTGCCCCCATGGCCGGAATCACCAACACCGCCTTCCGCCGGCTGTGCCGCGAGCACGGTGGAGGTGTCTTTGTCTCCGAGATGGTCACCTCCCGTGCCCTCGTGGAGCGCACCCCGGAATCCATGCGGCTGATCAGCCACGATCCCGACGAAAAGATCCGCTCCGTCCAGCTGTACGGCGTGGACCCCGAAACTGTGGGTAAGGCCGTGCGCATGCTGGTCGAGGAGGACCACGCGGACCACATCGACCTAAACTTCGGCTGCCCCGTGGCCAAGGTGACCCGCCGCGGCGGCGGAGCGGCGCTGCCGTGGAAGATCGACCTCTTCACCTCGATCGTGCAGACAGCCGTGCGCGAGGCGTCAAAGGGCCACATCCCCCTGACCATCAAGATGCGCAAGGGCATCGACGATGACCACCTGACCTACCTCGAAGCCGGTCGCATTGCCCGCGACTCCGGTGTGGCAGCCGTCGCACTTCACGGGCGAACGGCCAACCAGTTCTACTCCGGGAAGGCCGACTGGGATGCCATCGCCAGGCTCCGCGAGGCACTGCCGGATGTTCCCGTTCTCGGCAACGGTGACATCTGGAGCGCCGAGGACGCCATCGCCATGGTGCGCCAGACAGGGGTCGACGGAGTTGTCGTCGGCCGCGGATGCCAGGGCCGCCCCTGGCTCTTCGGCGACCTGATGTCAGCCTTCGAAGGCAGCGACGCCCGCCACAAGCCCGGCATGGCCGAGGTTGCCGCGGCCGTGTACAGGCACGCAGAGCTCCTCGTTGACACGTTCGACGACGAAAACAAGGCCCTGCGCGACATCCGCAAGCATATGGCCTGGTACTTCAAGGGCTACGTTGTGGGCGGGGAACTGCGCGCCCAGCTTGCCTCGGTGCCCACCCTGGAGGTGCTGCGCGGGCTCCTTGAGCAGTTGGACATGTCCGGCGAATACCCGGGAGTCGACGCCGAAGGCCCCCGCGGCCGCGCCGGAACGCCCAAGCGAACCGCACTGCCCGCCGGCTGGCTGGATGCACGCACGGTCAGCGGATCGGAAAAGGCGGAGCTCGTGGGTGCCGAGCTGGACACCTCCGGCGGATAATCCCCAACTCCTCCCACTACTCGCAGGCTCGCAGCGGGTCCCTCGGAGTCGTGGGCCCACCCAACTCCTCCCACCCACGGACATTATGCGCAGGACCCACCCGCGGGTTCTGCGCATAACCGTTTATGCGCAGAACTGGCAGCCAGCCCGACGCAGAACGGATTCAGCGGCCCGTGCACCGCGTCCCCGCCTGCGGCCGCGATGGCCCTAAACTTAGGCTTATGTCCAGCGAAACGCAGTCAGTGTACCTGCCCCACGATCAGCAGCGCTGGGTGCAGGAGGCGCCAAAAACGAGTTTTCGCACGGTCTTTGAGCGCGACAGGGCGCGGGTGCTGCACTCATCGGCGCTGCGCCGGCTGGGCGCCAAGACGCAGGTGGTGGCACCTGACACCGACGACTTCGTGCGCACCCGCCTGACCCACAGCCTTGAGGTCGCCCAGATTGGCCGCGAGCTCGGCCGCACGCTCGGCTGCGACCCCGACGTCGTCGACACCGCCTGCCTGGCCCACGACCTCGGCCACCCGCCCTTCGGGCACAACGGCGAATCAATGCTCAACGAGCTTTCCCACGACATTGGCGGCTTCGAGGGCAACGCCCAGACCCTGCGCCTGCTGACGCGCCTTGAGTCAAAGGTGCTGACGGCCGACGGCGGATCGGCCGGCCTGAACCTGACGCGCGCCTCACTCGATGCAGCATCGAAATACCCCTGGCTTGCTGCAGACGCCCCCCTAATCGATGGCCTGCGCACCAGCAAGTTCGGCGCCTACACCGACGATCTCCCCGTCTTTCAGTGGCTGCGCCAGGGCGCCCCCGCAGGGAAGAGCTGCATCGAGGCCCAGGTCATGGATCTGGCGGACGACATCTCCTACTCGGTCCACGACGTCGAGGACGCCATCGTTGCCGGCCATGTGCAACTGAAATGGTTGGCCAACCAGGACCAGCGCAACCGCGTCCTTGGATACACCCAGCAGTGGTACCTGCCCGCCATGGACACCGCGGAGATTGATGCTGCGCTGCGCCGGCTCGAGGACACCGACGTCTGGGTCAGGCACGCGGACGGCAGCCGGAAGTCCATGGCGGCGCTGAAGGACATGACGAGCCAGCTGATCGGCCGCTTCTGCCAAAGTGCAGTCGGCGCCACCCAGGACATCCACGGAACGGGACGTCTTGCGCGGTACGCCGGCGACGTCGTCGTGCCCCGGGAAACCGTCACCGAAATCGCCGTCATGAAGGGTCTGGCCACCACCTTCGTCATGACCACCGACCACCGCCAGCCCATCTACCAGCGCCAGCAGGACATCCTCAGCGAGCTCGTGGCGGTGCTCAATGCCACGGGCGATGCCCACCTGGAAACCATGTTCGCCGCCGATTGGCGTGACGCGGACGACGACGACGCCAGGCTTCGCGTCGTCATCGACCAGATCGCGTCCCTCACGGATGTGTCGGCCCTTGCGCTGCACGAACGCCTGGTGGGTGTGGAGCGGACACTGCTCTAGGGGCGCGGCTGCAGCGGGGCCTAGTTGGCCGATTCCCAGCGGAACCAGCGGATGCCGACGTATGAAGCCATTGCGGGCCAGCATAGGCAGGTGATCAGGGCCCAGCTGTCATTCCACGTCCACGGCGCACTCCCGAGCGCGTCCGAAAACACGGTGAAGCCGAGCAGGCGTCAGGCCCCCAGTCCGTCGTGAAGTCGGGCCGGTGTTGTCCTGACCCCGTGCAGCCCCGAAAACAGGCCCGCGAGTGGTTGAATCGTCAGTTCCGGCTGGAAGCTTGAGGACTGCAGTTGCACCCCCATGCGACCCCGGGTCTCAAGCGGCTGCGTCTGCACGTCGACGCCGTCAAAAGGAGGGTCCCGGCGTGGGGTGTGAGCAGGCCTTCGACCGCGCTGAGCGCGCCTGTCTTCCCACGCCGTGGCGGGCCAGGAGGATGCCGGAAGGGTGTGATTGCTGCCACCGGGTGTTCCCCGTGCCTGTGGACAAACGGCCGGAACATGCAGGAAACTCACGTAAACTGGCCCGGTGGCTGGGCTGATTAAACGCGAAGATATTGATGAGGTGCGAACACGCACGGACCTCAAGGAAATTGTTGACGCCTACGTCACCTTGAAATCGGCCGGAATCGGCTCGTACAAGGGATTGTGCCCTTTTCACGATGAACGCAGCCCCTCATTCCACGTGCGCCCGCAAATGGGATATTTCCATTGTTTTGGCTGCCAGGAAAGCGGCGACGTCATTTCCTTTGTCCAAAAAATGGACCACATTTCATTTTCCGAGGCAGTGGAGAAACTGGCCGGGCGCATCGGTTATGAATTGCGTTACGAAGACGGCGGCACGGGGCCCCGCCGCGAGGATATCGGCCGGCGCCAGCGCCTGCTCGATGCGCACAAGATTGCCGGGGAATTCTTCCGGGCCCAGCTTCTGACCCACGCCGCGGCCGCCGGGCGCCAGTTCCTGGCCGAGCGCGGCTTTGACCGTGAGGCGGCCGAGCGCTTCGGCGTGGGCTTTGCCCCGCAGGGATGGGACGCGCTGCTCAAGCACCTGACGGGCAAGGGCTTCACCCACGAGGAACTGAAGCTGACAGGAATGTTCTCCGAAGGCAATCGCGGCATCTATGACCGTTTCCGTGGCCGGCTCATGTGGCCCATCCGCGACATTGCCGGTGACACCGTCGGATTCGGTGCCAGGAAACTCTTTGAGGATGACCAGGGGCCCAAATATCTGAACACCCCCGAAACCACCCTCTACAAAAAGTCCCAGGTCCTGTACGGGATTGACCTTGCCAAGAAAAGCATCGCGGCCAAGCGCCAGCTGGTGGTTGTCGAGGGCTACACGGATGTCATGGCCTGCCACCTTGCCGGGGTTGACACGGCTGTGGCGACCTGCGGCACCGCCTTCGGCGCCGATCACATCAAGGTGGCCCGGCGCCTGCTGTCCGACGACGGCACAGGTGGCGAGGTCGTGTTCACCTTCGACGGCGACGCTGCCGGACAGAAAGCTGCACTGAAGGCCTTTGACGAGGACCAGCGGTTCGTGGCGCAGACGTTCGTGGCAGTTGAACCGAGCGGCGCGGACCCCTGCGAGCTCCGCCAGCGCAAGGGTGACGAGGCCGTCCACGCCCTGATCCGGTCCCGCCGGCCCCTGTTTGAATTCGCGATCCGCACAACACTCGCCAAGTTTGATTTGAGCACGGTGGAGGGCCGGGTGAGCGGCCTGCGGGCCTCCGCCCCCGTCGTTGCCTCCATTCGTGACGGCTCCACCCGGATGGGCTACAGCCAGGAGTTGGCCGGCTGGCTCGGTTTGGCAGACCCTAATGAGGTGCTGCGGGCCGTCAAGACCGCAGAGCGCAGGACGCATAGCCAGCCCGAGGCCAAGGGCCACGCCTCGGTGCCGGCCCGAGCCGACGCCGGACAACACAATGGTGGGCAACAAGCCGGCGGCCACCAGGGGGCAGTTGCCCAGGCTGCTTCCGGTCCGGGCTTTGCCCCAGGGCAGGGGCAGGCTGCGCCGCAGCCGGAGGCCCGTCAGCCCATTGCTCGCCCGGACCCGCGCGATCCCCAGGGGCGCATGGAGCGGGAGGCGCTCGAGGTGGTCCTGCAGCATCCCGGGATCCTGACAGCGGGGAACTGGCAGCATTTTGCCGCGACGGAATTTGTGGTGCCCGCATACAAGGCCGTGCAGCAAGGGATTGTGCTGGCGGGTCAGTCGGCGGAGGCGTCCTCGCAGTGGCTTGAGGCCGTGCGGGCCAACGTTCCGCCCGAACTTGCCTCGCTTGTGGCAGAACTTGCACTGAGCCCCCTGCCCGCCACGGGTGAGGACACGCTGACGCGGTACTGCCGCGACATTTTGAACAGGCTCTTTGAGCTTCAGATCACCCGGCTCAAACAGGAGCGCCTCGGTGCCCTGCAGCGCATGGATCCGGCCGTGGATCCCGAGAGCTACCAGCTTCTGCAGCGCGAATTAATGGAGTTGGAAACTGCCCGCAGGCAGCTTCGCGGGGACAACTGACGGGGCGGGACGGCTCGATTTCACAACTGGCCAACCCTTTGTTATTGTTGTTCCTGCACGATCCCCTATAGCTCAATTGGCAGAGCGTTCGACTGTTAATCGAAAGGTTCCTGGTTCAAGTCCAGGTGGGGGAGCCAAGGCGATATGTGTCTCCGGCCTCCGTGTGGGGCCGGAGACAATTTATTGTTCACGTGTGCAGAAATGATCGGATTTGTTTGTTGCTGAGATTATCTGCTAAGATTTATCTTGCTTCATTCCCCTATAGCTCAATTGGCAGAGCGTTCGACTGTTAATCGAAAGGTTCCTGGTTCAAGTCCAGGTGGGGGAGCTTTCGAGAAGAACCCCCGTATTCCTTGTGAATGCGGGGGTTCTTTGCTTTTCTCCGGCGCGGGCTCTATCCGCCCGTCCAACGAGATTGTTCCCATAGAGGGGAGCCACGGGCCATGTGGATGCGCATCCTGGCTGCAGTGGCGGTGTTTGTCTCAGCCCTGATCCACCTTGAACAATGGATTGTTGTCTTCCAGCACACGGCCGTTGTCGGACCGGCCATGCTTGTCAACTTCGCCGGCGTCGTCGTAATCGCTGTGGCACTTCTCTTCTGGCGCTATTGGGCGCCGCTGGCCCTCGCCATCCTGTTCGGCGCATCGACCCTTGGCGCGTTCATAACGGCGGTGACCATTGGCCGCTTTGGTGTCCACGAGCACTGGACAGGATGGATCATTTTCACGGCCGCCGGAGTCGAGAATGCTGCCATCATCCTGGGCCTGACCGGGCTGTGGATGGAACGACGGCGGTACGTGGCACCCAGCCCGACTCTGCGGCAGGCTTGACGGCCCCGCTGAAGGCCGTCACAAACTTGTCCCGAAACGCGCCCATGGGCCATACGCGCGCGCCCGGATCCGGCAACAGCCCCTGCTGCCAGCCCCAGGGGTTGATCCTGGCGAACACCGCCCGGTCGCGGGCAAGGATCGATATGGGCACGTCAGGGCCGGTTTCTTGGCGACCGATTCCGGGGAGCTGCCGGGCGCCGTCGTGCTGGGCGTTGGCTGGCTCCGGAACAAACGCGCGCAAGCACGACACAACCCGCCGCGACACAGTGCAGCATGGAACGCGGGAGCACGACATGCCTGAGCGCCCGTACACGCTGTTGAGCTCTGAGATGTCAATCGACGGCTACATCGATGACTCCCGCGACGGCCGCCTGCTGCTGTCCAACGCGGCCGACTTCGACAGGGTCGACGCCGTGCGGGCCTCCTGCGACGCGAGCCTCGCCGGTGCCGGCACCATCCGAGGGCACAACCAACGCCTGCTGGTGCGCAGCAGCGCCCGGCTGGACCCTGACTCGGGCTTCTTCACCGCAGGGGACCCCCACAAGGTCATTTACTGCGCCAGCGCCCGCGTCGATGAGGCTCGCGCACGCTTTGGTCCGCTGGCAACAGTGGTCGACGGCGGCCCGCAGCCCGGGATGGCCGGCGTCAGCGAGGACTTGCATGCCAGGGGCGTCAGGCGGCTCATGGTGGAGGGGGACAATCGGTCCACACCCAGTTTCTTACCGAGGGCCTCGCCGACGAACTCCAACTGGTGGTGGCGCCCTTCTTCGTCGGCGATTCGCGGGCACGTCGGCTGGCCGGAAGCCTGAACCGCGCCCGCCAGGCAGGGAACGCTAGATCTTGGGCACTGTGCGCGGCCTGACGATGAGCCAGAGAGCGGCCATGGCCAGCAGGCTCGCCCCGCCCATGATGGCTGCCATCGGTGTTGCGGTCTTGACGCCGACAATGCCCACAATGGGGGTGATCAGGCCTGCGAAGCCAAAGGTTGCCGCGCCAAGGAGTGAGGCAGCAGTGCCGGCCTGCTTTCCGTTGCGGGCCAGGCCCATGACCTGCACTGAGGGGAACATGAAGCCCGTGGCGCAGATGAAGAACCACAGTGGCACCATCGCGCCCCACAGCCCAAGGCCCAGTTGGTCGCAGACAATCATCGCGAGGGCGGCGGTCACCTGCGCTACAGTGGCGCACGCAATTACCCATTGCGGGCCGGTGTGGCGCATGATCCGCGCTGCCAGCTGCACGCCAGTCACCACACCGAGTGAGTTCACCGCGAACAGGTAACCGTATTGCTGCGGCGTGAAGCCATAGGTGGTCTGGAACAGGAAGGTTGAGGCCGAAAGGTACGTAAAGAGGGCGGCGAAGTTCAGTCCGCCCACAAAGAGGGTGCCGACAAAGATCCTGTCGCTGAAGACCGCCTTGTAGCGCTGGGCAACACCCACGCCGTCGGAATGGCGCTTGTGCGGCGGCAGGGTCTCGACGATGAACACAATCGCGGCGACAACCACCAGGGCCCCGTAGGCGGCAAGGAACCAGAAGATGCCGGGCCAATCCATGATGCCCAGCAGTTGCGAGCCGATCACGGGGGCCAGAATGGGGGCCATGCCGTTCACAAGCGCCATGCGCGAGAACATGCGGACCAGCTGGTAGCCGCCAAAGAGGTCACGGACCATGGCCATGGCCACGACGCCGCCACCTGCAGCACCGATGCCCTGCAGCACGCGGAACACGCCAAGCATGGTGATGTCTGTGGAGAGTGCGGCGCCGACGGAGGCACCTACATGCACGGCCGTCGCCAGGATCAGCGGCATGCGGCGCCCGAACTTGTCGCTGAAAGGCCCCACAATCAGCTGTCCGGCCGCGAAACCAATCGTTGTTGCCGTCAGTGTCAGCTGGACAGCTGTGGCGCTGACGCCCAGCTCCTTGCCAATGATGGGGAACGCCGGCAGGTACAGGTCGATGGTGAAAGGGCCAAGTGCTGTCAGCAGGCCCAGCACCAGGACATAGATCAGTTTTTGGCGACGGGACAGGGCATCGCCCGGATGGGAGGTGATGGTCAAGACGTGAATCCTCAGGAATGTGGTGTGCGCGTGGGTGCGGGCGGCCGCACAATGCAGACTGCCCGATGGTTCATGGTATGTGTTTTTTGGTCGAAGCCGGTCAAGGCCAGGAACGACGGCGGAACTCGCTCTGCCTGCCCGGAACCGACAACATGGCAGGGGCCTTTACTATTCCGCAACATTGCCGTGGCAGTGCCAGGCCCGTCGCGGCTGCGATGGGTGGTAATTTTGAGGTTACGAACAGTGCCACCTTTAAGTGGGCTGCAAATATTCTGGGTTCGAGCGGGACCATTTACGGACACCGCCCGGACCCTCATAACGGAGGCGGTCTCAGTGACTGATGTGCAAAAGGACCTGCATGTCCCGGCGGAAGAACATCAGAAAGTCGATGGCTCTGCGCTTGTAGACGCCGTCAAGACGGCCATACGGCTTGTGCCACGCCAGGTCAACGACGAAATTGCGTTGGCCAAGCTGGAACTCGAACACAAAAAAGCCCGTGTGGGCGGGGTCGTGGTCTATGCCACGCTGGCACTGGTATTCCTCGCACTTTTTGTCACCGCCCTCGTTGTGGCCGCCATAGCGGGGCTGGGCACCATCCTGCCCCTGTGGCTTTCCGCGCTCATCGTGTGCGCAGCGATGCTTGTCATCATCGGCATCACCTCATTGATTGCCTATAAGAAGGTCAAGTCGTTGCTGCCGCTGATGCCCGAGCACGCCTGGCGCGGCGTCCGCTACGATGTGGGGATTCTCAAGGAAGGCCGCGACTTTGACCCGGCAACCCTTGATGCGGAACCCCTCACGCGCGGGCAAAAGAAGGCGGCCAAGGCCGAAGCCGAGGCGGCCCGGGCCAAGGCCGACGCCGAACGTGCCGCCAAGGAAGCCGAACACGGCCCCAAGGCCACCGAGAACGAACTCATCGCACGCACCACGGCCCGCCGAGAACACCTGCTGGCGCTGCGCGGGGAGCTCGTGGCGGAAGCTGACGTCAAGAAGCAGGCCACGTACTTCATGGACACGGCCCGCAGCAAGGCCATGGATACGGTGAACAAGGCGGCATCGGGCGTTGTGGGCCAGGTGGCCACAACAGTCAAGGAGCGTTGGAAACCACTCGCAACCTTGGCCGTGTCGGCCACGGCATGCGTGCTGTTGCTGCGAAAGTTGATCAAGAGGTAATTCCGCTGTGGCATTGCCATGCACGTACACAAGAGAACCTGGGGAGGTGATTGACATGTCCGGACGTTCCACCACGGGCTCCGACGCCATTCTCACCATCCCCAATGTCATCACGGTGGTCAGGTTCCTTGGCACGCCACTGTTTGTGTGGCTCGTGCTGGCCCGCCAGGAATATGGTTGGGGTGTTTTTGTCCTCGCCGTGATGGGCTGCACCGACTGGATCGACGGGTTTGTGGCGCGCAAGCTCAACCAGGCGTCACGGCTGGGCCGGATCATGGACCCCCTGGCCGACAGGGTCGCCCTCGTTGCCGTCACCATCACCTTGGTGTTGGCTGGCATTCTGCCCCTGTGGCTGTTGGTCCTGCTGGTGATTCCCGACGTCGTCCTGCTCAGCGTTACGCTGTACTTCTTCCGGGGGGACGCTGATCTGAAGGTCACCATGCTGGGCAAGACCCGCACGGCCTCGCTCATGATCGGTACGCCCATGCTGCTGCTGGCCAAGGCGCTGGAATCCGATTTCACGTTCACGCTCGCCTGGGTTTTCCTCGGTGCCGGCATGGTCATGCACGTGATCGCCTTTAGCCAGTATTTTGTCGCCGTCATTGCCAAGCACCGCGAACTGCACTTCCCTGACAGCCTTGAAACGCACAGCCCGGAACAGGGGCGCCCTTGATGTGGCTTGCCGTGATGTGCGCCGTGGCGGGGGCGTTCTTCCTTGCGTTCGGCGCCCAGCGCCAGGGCAGCGCCGTGCAAAACAACACCGGCGGACTTGCCCTTGGCACCTCGGGCTTCATGCGGCTGCTGCGCAACCCGCGGTGGGTACTGGGGCTGTTGCTGCTCGGTGTGGGCACAGCACTGAATGTAATCGCGCTGACCCTGGGCACGCTGACGGTGGTGCAGCCCATTGGGGCCATAGCCCTTGTCATCACCACCATTGTGAATTCCCGCGACCAGGGCATCAGGCTCAACCGTGCAACAGTGGTCTCGATCACCGCCTGTGTTGCAGGAAGTGCGCTTTTTGTCCTCATGGCAGTGAATGTCGTGCGTGAAAATACTCACGTCACCGTCACCCAGGAGTTGACGGTGGTGATGCTGCTGGCCATTGTCGTAGTTATTTTTGGCGGTTCGCTGGTCTTTTTCAGGCAACGCCTGAAGGCCTTCTTTTATATCCTCGGGGCCGGTGTGTTGTTTGGCTTCGTCGCGGTCCTGACTCGCGTTATCTCGAAGCAGATCTTTGACCCGAACGGGCTTTTTCTGCTGAATGTCCAGTGGTATTCAGTGATCGCCATCGCCGTGGCTGGCGGGCTTGGCAGCTGGTTTGTGCAGAGCGCCTATGCCAGCGGTCCGCCGGATCTGGTGATCGCAGGCCTGACTGTCATCGATCCGATGGTGGGCGTTGCCATTGGCATTGTCATCTTGGGTGAACTTCGCAACGACGTTCCCCCGGTGGTGGCAATTGCCATGGCTGGAGCTGCGTTACTTGCTATCGTTGGGGTCATCGCGTTGTCAAGGCACCATCCGGACGTGGTGAAGCGGCGGCGTGCCGCGAAGAAGGAACAACGCAAGCAATGAGCCTTCAGCTGGCCCATTCAACAATCCATCAGGAGTTTTATCCGTGACATCCACCCAGGGTGAAGGCGCCCAAAAGCCGCTGACGATCTTGATCGCGGCTGACACTTACCCGCCGCACATCAACGGTGCTGCGCAGTTCAGTTTCCGGTTGGCGTCGGGGATGACGGCCAGGGGCCACAACGTGCATGTGATGGCGTGCCGTGAAAATGGCGGCCCCATGTTCACCGAAAATCGCGCGGAGGCCACCGTGCACCGTCTGCGGTCCCGGTCAGTGCCCACCCACGAGTACTTCCGGATCAGCCTGCCCTGGGAAATCAAGAAGGACATCTCGGCACTCTTTGATGTGATCAAGCCGGATGTCGTCCACGTGCAAAGCCACTACATGATCGGTGAACACGTGGTGTACGAAGCCGAACGCCGGGGCATCCGCATTGTGGCAACAAACCACTTCATGCCTGAAAACCTGAACCCGTTCCTGCCGTTCCCGCAATGGTTCAAGAACATCGTTGGCCGCGTTTCCTGGCGCGACATGGGCAAGGTCATGAGCCGGGCGGATGTCGTCACAACGCCTACACCGCTGGCGGCCAAGGCCATGCACGAGCACGCGTTCTTGCGCAAGGTCCTGCCGCTCTCCAATGGCATCGACTCGGGCAACTACGAATTGGCCGACGGCGAGGCCATGCGCCGCAACGACTACCCGACCATTGCGTTCGTTGGCCGCCTGGCCGAGGAAAAGCACATTGACGTCCTCATTGATGCCATTGCCAAGACGCCGGCAGAGTTGAACCTGCACCTGGTAGTTGTCGGTGGCGGCGAGGTCAAGAATGCACTCAAGGCCCAGACTGAAAAGTTGGGCCTTTCCTCGCGGGTGTCCTTCACCGGGTTGATCAGTGATGAGGAACTGCGCGAGGTCTACCTCAAGGCCGAGCTCTTTGTCATGCCCGGAACCGCTGAATTGCAGTCCCTGGTGACCCTTGAAGCCATGAGCGCCTCGACTCCCGTGGTGCTGGCCAACGCCATGGCCCTGCCGCACCTGGTGGAGGACGGCGTCAACGGCTACTTGTTCAAGCCGAATGACAGCGACGACCTCGCCGAGAAGATCACGACCATCATGACCCTCTCTCCCAAGGACCGCGCAGCCATGGGTGAAGCAAGCCACGGCCTGGTCGCCCGGCACGGGTTGAAGAAGACCCTTGACACCTTTGAGGACATTTATCGTGGCGGAAGCTTCGAGGATCACGCAGTTTAGCCCTTCACCCCTTAGGATTGTGGGAGTGCTTTTCCGCTGACCGTATTTCGGTGCTGCCGGCGAGGGAAGGCACCATGCGTGGGGCCATAGCTCAGCTGGTTAGAGCGCGGGACTCATAATCCTAAGGTCCTCGGTTCAAGTCCGAGTGGCCCTACAAGTAAAGCCGCAGGTCAGATTCCTTTTCAGGAACCTGGCCTGCGGCTCTTTTTATTTTGGTGGGAGTTTTTGTAGGTGGGCTCACCTGTTGACGGACTTGCGGTTCAACTGTCCGGACCGGTTCGAGGGGAGGGGAATGGCAGGGACGGCACCGCAGAATGTTGCCTGCGTCATGCGGATGCTGTATGTTACTGATCAGTAACATGTTTGGTTGTGGGCCGAACGGTTGACTGTTCAAAGTTGAGTTCAAGCAAAGGAATGCCCGTGTCCAAGGCTGCAGTAGACCTAAAAAACCTTCCCTACGCCGATGGCGACTTCTACGGTTTCGAGCAGCTGCTCTCCGTGGCCGAACGGGAGCGCCTGGCGGAAATTCGCGATTTCCTGGCCAAGGAAGTCAAGCCCATCGCCGTGGACTGCTGGAACCGCGGGGAGTTCCCCATGGAGCTGATCCCCAAGCTTGCCGAGGCAAACCTGATGAGCCCTGTCCGCCACCAGGGTTACTCGAACGTCTTTGCCGGCATTGTCCACGCCGAATTCACCCGCGCAGACGCCTCAATCGCCACGTTCATGGGCGTCCACGACGGCCTGTTCACCGGTTCGATCGAAGCCCTGGCCTCGGAGGAACAAAAGGCTGCCTGGCTGCCCGACATTTACGCCATGAAGAAGATCGGCGCCTTCGGCCTAACCGAGCCGCTTGGCGGATCCGACGTTGCCGGCGGCACCCGCACAACGGCCGTCCGCGATGGGGATAACTGGATTCTCAACGGGGCCAAGCGCTGGATCGGGAACGCCACCTTCTCCGACTGGGTCGTGATTTACGCCCGCGATGTTGCCGACAACCAGGTCAAGGCATTCCTTGTCGATACGACGCTGCCCGGCTATAGTGCCACGAAGATTGAAAACAAGATCGCCCTGCGCACGGTCCAAAACGCCGACATCACGCTGGAGAACGTGGTGGTTCCGCACGATTTCAAACTGGCAGGCGGCAACAGCTTCCGTGACACGAATAAGGTCTTGAAAGTCACCCGCCTAGCCGTGGCCTGGCAGGCAGTGGGCCAGCAGCTGGCGGCCTTCGACGTTGCCCGCCGTTACGCCGTCGAACGCCAGCAGTTCGGCCGGCCCATCGCCTCCTTTCAGATGGTCCAGGACCAGTTGGTGCAAATGCTCGGAAACACCGTCAGCTCGATGGGCATGATGGTCCGCCTCGCTCAGCTGGAAGACCAGGGCATCGCCAAGGATGAGCAGTCGGCACTGGCCAAGGCGTTCACGACCTCCCGCATGCGCGAAACTGTCGCCATGGGTCGCAGCCTGCTGGGCGGCAACGGCATTGTCACCGACTATGAGATGGCAAAGATCTTTGCCGACGCTGAAGCCATTTACTCCTACGAGGGCACCTACGAGATCAACACCCTCGTCACCGGCAGGGCCATCACCGGAGTCTCCGCGATCGTGTAACGCACGTCGCGGCATGCTCCTCTGTGCGGCTCCGCCCAGCAAGGGGAGCAGGATCGAGGGGCGCAGGTCCATGACGAATTGCAGGGGATCAAGGTACTCCTCCCCGCGCCGCACGCCCCAATGCAGGCAGCTGGCCGCGCCCGATGGGGCGCCATCGCAGTGTGTGGGCCCCTCGAGGGTGCCAATGACCTGCCCCCGCGCAACGGCATCGCCAACCTTGAAGTCTGAGGTCACAGGTTCAAGGCTCAGCCGCAATCCACCGTCGACGGAAATCGTGAGCACGGACCTGTTGGCGACCCTCCCGGAAAAGCTGACGACCGCTGACGTGGGTGCCAGGACCTGGCTGCCCTGCGCCGCAGCCAGGTCCACGCCGCGATGGCCGGCCAGCCACGGTTTCGCCGGCGGGTCAAAAGCATGCACAACCCGCGGCTTGCCAGCCAGCGGCCAACCCCAGGCCAGTGACCCCGGGAGGGGGGCTGCCGCCGTCGAACGTGAAGCTGAATCGGTGGCGGCGAACGACGGCGCGGGACCCGGCAGCAGGGAAAAGGCGAGCAGGACGATGCCCAGCAGGGGTAGTCCCCGGTGGCCGGTCATGATGCTCATCCTTCAATCGTGCGCGCCCAGGAACCAGCGCGCAGCCGCACCCGGGGTCAATGTGCGCAAAACCCGGATAGGAGCCGGTTGTGGGGGAGTGGATGTGGTCAGCTGGGTCGAGCGCTCTGTAGTAACATTGACAGAGCAGTGTGCTCTTTGTGCACTGACTACGCGCGCCCCACCCTGATGAGGTACCGGGAGAGATCCCGGATCCGGCTAAAGGATTGTGCCCATACGGTCCGCCTTACGGTGGTTTATGGAATGCACGATGGGTGCCAGGAGCTGGGGCTTGACCGGTTTTCCGGCCGGGCCTAAAAGCTAAACAACCGTTAAATTATATTAAAGGAGCGTCGGCATGCCCGTCGTAACAATGCGCCAGCTGCTTGACAGCGGCGTCCACTTTGGACACCAGACCCGTCGTTGGAACCCGAAGATGAAGCGATTCATCCTCACGGAGCGCAACGGCATCTACATCATCGACCTGCAGCAGTCACTGTCCTTCATTGACCGCGCCTACGAGTTCACGAAGTCCACCGTTGCACACGGCGGAACCGTACTCTTCGTCGGTACCAAGAAGCAGGCTCAGGAAGCCATCGCAGAGCAGGCCACCCGTGTTGGCATGCCTTACGTAAACCAGCGCTGGTTGGGTGGCATGCTCACCAACTTCCAGACGGTTTCCAAGCGTATCTCGCGCATGAAGGAACTCGAAGAAATCAACTTCGACGACGTTGCCTCCTCGGGCCACACCAAGAAGGAGCTCCTGCTCCTCAAGCGTGAACTCACCAAGCTGCAGACCAACCTCGGTGGTATCCGCAACCTGACCAAGGCACCGTCCGTGCTCTGGGTTGTTGACACCCCGAAGGAACACCTCGCCATCGACGAGGCTCACAAGCTGAAGATCCCCGTTGTAGCCATCTTGGACTCCAACTGCAACCCCGACGAAGTTGATTTCCCGATCCCGGGCAACGACGACGCCATCCGCTCCGTTGCGCTGTTGACCCGCGTCATCGCCGACGCTGTTGCTGAGGGCCTGATCGCCCGCAACAACAAGGCAACCGGCAACACCGAAGCTCCGGCTGAGCCGCTGGCTGCCTGGGAGCGCGAGCTCCTCGAGGCACCCGCCGCCGATGCTGTTGTTGAAGCACCCGCCGCTGACGCTGTTGTTGAAGCACCCGCCGCTGAAGCTGTTGTTGAGGCTCCGGCCGAAGCTGCTGCTGACGCTGCGACCGAGAAGTAAAAAACTTTTCCCGGTAGAGCCTACGGAAATGATTTCCCGGGCCTGCCACTAAGGAACCAGATGCTGGCAGGATCGCACCGCCCACACGGCAAAGCGGTCCTGCCAGAACTGGCCTAGTACCAATTTATTTACTTAAAAATCTACACTGAGGGGTTCATATGGCGAACTACACCGCCGCTGATATCAAGGCTCTGCGCGAGCGCACTGGCGCTGGCATGATGGACGTCAAGAAGGCTCTCGACGAGGCAAACGGCGACGCCGAGAAGGCCATGGAGCTCATCCGCATCAAGGGCCTCAAGGGTGCAACCAAGCGCGAAGGCCGCTCAACTGCTGAAGGCCTCGTTGCCGCCGCTGTTGAAAACGGCGTTGGTGTCATGGTTGAAGTCAACTGCGAGACCGACTTCGTTGCCAAGGCTGCTCCCTTCATCGAATTCTCCAAGAAGGTTCTGGCCACCGCGCTGTCCTCCGGTGCAGCCGACGTCGAGGCCCTGTTGGCGGTTGACGTTGACGGCAAGCCCATGTCCGAGGTCGTTATCGAAGCTGGCGCACTCTTGGGCGAAAAGGTTGCCATCCGCCGCATTGCACGCGTTGAGGGTGCAACGGTTGACGCTTACCTGCACAAGACCTCCAAGGACCTCCCGGCCCAGGTTGGCGTCTTGTTCGCCATCGACGGTGACAACCAGGAAGTTGCACACGACGTAGCCGTGCACATCGCTGCCATGTCCCCGTCTGTCTTGAGCCGTGACGAGATTGCTGCCGAGACCGTGGAGAGCGAACGCCGCATCGCCGCAGAAACTGCAGTAGCCGAAGGCAAGCCCGAAGCAGCCATGTCCAAGATCGTTGAAGGCCGTTTGACCGGCTTCTTCAAGGAAATGGTTCTCGTTGACCAGGCATTCGCCAAGGACTCCAAGAAGAGCGTCGGCGCTGTTCTGGAAGAAGCAGGCGTCAAGGCTGTTGCCTTTGCACGCTTCCGCGTTGGGGCATAATTCACCTGTGTGAACTAGCCTGATGTGACGAAGAAGGGGTGACCGCGAACTGCGGTTGCCCCTTCTTTGCATGCAACGTCGGATAAGATTTTAGACGCACCCCTTCGCCCGGCTTAACGCTGGGTCGAAACAGGTGAGAAGCAGCACCCCCAGCACAACTGCACGCAAACGGCCGGCGCGGCGAAATCCATGCGCCGCCAGCCAAGCGCCGGTACCCACGGAAGGCACCATGACCACGAACACTTCGCAGACCGCGCACAGCACCACCGAAACAGCAGCGGGAACAGGCAGGCGCCGTCGTGTGTTGCTCAAGCTCTCGGGCGAGGTATTCGGTGCCGGCAAGCTCGGCGTCGACCCTGACACGATCCGCGGCATCGCCAAGCAGATCGCCAGCACCGTTGACACGGTGGAAGTGGCCATTGTTGTCGGCGGCGGCAACTTCTTCCGCGGCGCCGAACTCTCCGCCTCGGGCATGGACCGCTCACGCGCCGACTACATGGGCATGCTCGGCACCGTCATGAACTGCCTGGCGCTGCAGGACTTCCTCGAACAGGCCGGCGTTGACACGCGCGTCCAGAGCGCCATCACCATGGGTCAGGTCGCCGAGGCCTACATTCCGCGGCGCGCCATCCGCCACCTCGAGAAGAGCCGAGTGGTCATCTTCGGTGCAGGCGCAGGCCTGCCCTACTTCTCCACCGACACAGTCGCGGCCCAGCGTGCGCTGGAAGTCCACGCCGACGTGGTCCTCATGGCCAAGAACGGCGTTGACGGGGTCTACACGGCAGACCCCAAGAAGGACCCCACAGCCGTCAAGCTTGACCACCTCAGCTACGACGAGGCGATGGCCCGCGACATCCGCGTCATGGACCAGACCGCGTTCAGCCTGTGCAAGGACAACAACGTGACCATGCTGGTCTTCGGCATGGAGGGTGAAGGCAATGTGGCCCGCGCCATCCTCGGTGAGGAACTGGGCACCCTGGTCACGCCCTAAGGCCATGATCGGCCAATTATGCGTGTGGCTGGCCCGGGCTCCCGGGCCAGCCACGGTAGGATGGACTCAGAATTGCCGCGTGCACACGCCGCGGAAAGTTGTGTAGTTATTTATTGAGGGAGAGACGCGTGATCGAAGATACTTTGCTCGAGGCCGAGGAAAAGATGGACAAGGCCATTGAGGTCGCCAAAGAGGACTTCTCCGCCATTCGCACGGGCCGTGCCAATCCCGCCATGTTCCACAAGGTCATGGTGGAATACTACGGTTCACCGACGCCGCTGCAGCAGCTTGCATCCTTCGCCGTGCCCGAAGCCCGCACCTTGCTCATCACCCCGTTCGATAAGACCGCCCTGCACGACATCGAGCGCGCATTGAGCTCCTCCGAGGTTGGCGCCAACCCGTCAAACGACGGCAATGTCATCCGCATCATGATGCCGGAACTGACAGCCGAACGACGCAAGGAATACGTCAAGGTTGTCCGCACCAAGGGTGAAGATGCCAAGATTTCCGTCCGTAACATCCGCCGCAAGGCCAAGGAGCAGCTGGACAAGCTGGTCAAGGATGGCGACGCCGGTGAGGATGAAGGGAACCGTGCCGAGAAGGAATTGGATGCGATGACCAAGGCCCACACCGACAATATCGATGAGCTGCTCAAGCGCAAGGAAGTCGAGCTTCTCGAGGTCTAATGACCGACCCCAAGAGTACGCAGGCCGGTTCCGCTGGGGAGCCGGCCGCGTCAAATTCAGGGCACGAGCTCGTGCCAGCACCGGCCGGCTACCAGTTTCCCTCACGTAAGGCCCGCCGCGAGGCGGAGCTGACAGGCATGATTCCCATTATTGTGCCCAAGAACGCGCAGGTGCCGCCTGTGCCGCCTGTGCAGGAGACTCCCGAAGCACAGGCTCCCGGCGAGGCAGCGGTCGAAGAGGTCGTTGACAAGCCTGAGGTTGAAACACCTGCGGCCCGGACTCCGGACGACGCTGGTGCCCCTGGTGGGATGGTAACCGCCAGTGACGAGGACGACGTCGAACTTTCGGAGCAAGAACAGGAACACGAATCTGCGCCGCGTCCGGTTTCCGCGGCACAGGTAACAGGCCTTCCGGTGATTCCGGTTCCGCAGGGTCCCGTCGGGGCCTTGCCGGTGGCTGCAAGCGCGGCGAAGGCTCCGCGGACGCCCAAGGCAGGCCGCGACCTGCCTGCGGCATTCAGCGTTGGTGTTGGCCTGTTGGTGCTGGTCATAGGTTCATTGCTGTTTTACCCCGTGGCGTTCGTTGGCGTGGCGACTGTGTTTGTGTGCGTCGGCGTCTGGGAAGTCACCCGCGCCATAGCCACCCGGGGCATCAAGGCCCCGCTCACCCCCGTCATGGTTGGTGCCCTGGCCATGCCGGCATCCGCCTACTTTGCCGGTGCCGAAGGACTGCTTTTCGCCCTGGTCGCCAGTGCCTGTGCCACTTTCTTGTGGCGTTCCCTTGATTCCGAGCCGGGTGCAGTAAAGAGCATCCTTGCCGGCGTATTTTCACTCATGTGGATCCCGTTCCTGATGGGCTTCGTGTTCCTGATGCTCCGTGGTGAGCACGGCGCGACTTTTGGCCTGACCCTCGATTTGGCGCACATCAACCCGGGCGTCACGCAGGTTCTGATCATGCTCCTGCTGGTGGTTGCCAACGACACCTTCGGCTACCTGGTGGGCGTGCTCTTTGGCAAGCACCCGATGGCACCGAAAATCAGCCCGAAGAAGTCCTGGGAAGGGTTTGCCGGCTCGCTCGGTGGGGCCATGCTGGTGGCCATTCCAGCAACTGTTTTCCTGCTCGACCAGCACTGGTGGGTGGGCCTTGCCCTTGCCGTCGGCATGGTTTTTGCCGGTACTGGCGGGGACTTCGCCGAGTCCATGGTCAAGCGTGAGCTTGGCGTGAAGGACATGAGCAATTTGCTTCCCGGCCACGGCGGCGTGATGGACAGGTTGGATTCCATCTTGTTTGCTGCTCCGGTGGCGTACGCCATCTTCACCGTATTGGGCAGTTTTTGACGGCCGGGCCCCGGCGCGACACACCGTTTGATGCAACCCGTAGAGAAAAGTTCAAGGAATGACTGTGACAGTGGAAGAAACGCCCCGCACCAACTCCAAGTTCAAATTGGTCGGGCCCAAGGAAGTTGGCTACAACGTCAAGCAGGTCGACGTGTTCCTGGAGCGTGCCCGGGCCTACTTCCTGAACACGGACACCCCCGGCACGGCCATCACAAGCCTGGACGTGCGCACGGCGTCATTCGCGCCTGCCCGCGGCGGTTACAGCGCGCAAGCTGTCGATGCGGCGATGGACAGGATCGAAGATGAGTTTGTGCTGCGTGAGAAGGAACTGCTGATCGCGGCGGAGGGCGAAAAGGCCTGGATGATGAAGATCGGCAAGACGGCCTCCGTGCTGCGTGCCCGCCTTCACCGCCCCGACGGGCAAAGGTTCCGCCGCCCGTCCAGGAAGAGCTCCCAAAGCTACAACATAGACGACGTTGATGTGCTGTGCCGCGAGCTGCTCGTCTACATCGAGGACAACGGAGAACTGAGCGTTGACGTTGTCAGGCGGGCGGTCTTTGCTCCCGAAAAGGGCAACAGCGGCTATGAGGAAAGCCAGGTTGATGCTTTCCTTGACCGTGTCGTTGAGCTGATGGCAGCCATCGACCCGCTGCCCCCGAGGTAGCGCCGGGATGACTGGGGCCGGCGAATTTCCGCCCGGCCCCATTTCTGTTTAACCACAGGTTTGCCGGCAGTTCCTCAGCCCTGGGTCCGCGGGATATCAGCGGCCAGGGGGCGCTCCGGCACGTGCAGCTTGGTCATGAACCGGGAAACCGTGGAGCTTTGCCGGTGCCTTGTCGCCTTCGACACCACGATGGTCACCAGGAACGCGGCAGGAACGGTCCAGGCCGCCGGCTGCATCAGCAGGTCCCGCCACTGTGAACCGTCGCCAAGCCGGGAACCGGTAAGGATGGCTGCTCCGCACAGGATGCCGCCGGTGAGCATGCCGGCCACCGCGCCGGCGTCTGTCAGTCCGCGCCACCAAATGCCCAGCAACAGCAGGGGGCAGATGGTCGAGGCCGTAAAGGCAAACACGAGGCCAACGCTGCCAGCCAGTGCCAGGGAGTCGGTCATCATGGCAACCCCAAAGGGCACGACGGCGGCGACAATGGCGGCAATCCGGAATCCGCGCACACTGCCGCCCAGGACATCCTGGCTGATGACGCCGGCCAACGAGACCACTAGGCCCGAGGTTGTGGAGAGGAAGGCGGCAAAGGCTCCGGCCACCACAAGGGCCGTGAGCAGGTCGCCGGCGGTACCTCCGATCAGGGCCCGGGGCAGCAGCAGGACAGTGGCGTCCGGGTAGCCGTTAGCTGCCAGTTCAGGCATCCACGTCCGGCCCACCAGCCCGTAAATGGTGGGGAACAGGTAAAAGAGCGAGAGCAGCCCCAAAACGATCAGGGTCGTGCGGCGGGCAGCTGCGCCGTCGGGGTTCGTATAAAAGCGGACCAGCACGTGGGGGAGCCCGAGCGTACCGAACAGCAGGGCTACCATGAGCGAGACTGTCCGGTACGTTGATCCGGGCGAGATCGCATCGACCGGCGGGAAGATTTCCGTGCCGGCAGGCAGTGCCGGAGCCTCACCTGACGTGCCGGTCGCCGCGAGCAAAATGAAAATGGCAGGGACGGCCAGCGCCGTGAGTTTGAGCCAGTACTGGAATGCCTGGACGAAGGTGATGGAGCGCATTCCTCCTGTCGCAACTGTCAGGCCCACGACCAGGACCACGGCCCCTGCGCCAACCCAGGAAGGCAGGCCTGTGGTGGTCCGGATCGTCAGTGCGGCGCCGTGCAGCTGCGGCACAATGTAAAACCAGCCCACGGCCACCACCAGCAGGCTTGTCACATAGCGGGCCGTGCTTGATTCCAGCCTTGCCTCGGCGAAGTCGGGGATTGTGTAGGCTCCTGAACGCCGCAGCGGTGCGGCGACAAAGAACAACAGCATCAGGTAGCCGGCCGTGTAGCCGATGGGGAACCAGAGGGCCTCGATGCCTGAAATGACCACGAGTCCGGCAATGCCGAGGAAGCTGGCCGCGGAGAGGTATTCGCCGCCGATCGCAGAGGCGTTCCACCAGGGGCGGACTGTGCGCGAGGCAACGTAGAAGTCGCTCGTTGTGCGCGAGGCACGCAGCCCGAAAAAGCCAATCACGGTTGTCGCAACGGACACAAGAATCAAGGCCGAATACCCGATGACCGGGTTCATTTTTCGCCCACAAGGTCGCGATACTGGCTTTCATTTCTTGTTGCGGCCCGGACGTAAAGCCAGGCGCAGGCGCCGATGATGGGGTAGACGCCGGCGCCCATCATGAGCCACGCCGCCGGAATGCCAAGGATCCGCCAGTCGGTAAAGGAGGGCACCCACCGCACAATGCCCCAGCACAGCAGCAACGCCGCCAGGAATCCGGCAGACACCACCAGGGCAAGCCGGAGCTGCGAACGGATCAGTGCACGCACCATCACCTCTCCGACGGCCGACTGTTCGGCAACCTCATAGGACACGCTTGTACCGTGTGGGATGTGCTGGGCGTGGCTGCGTGGCGCAGAAACCCTGACCCTGCCCGGGGCAGGCGGCTTTTCGGGTCCGAGCGTCATCAGAAGTGTCCTCTCAGCAGTGAAGTCCCGGGCCCGGCAGTCCTCGTGGGCGTCATTGCAGCGGCCGCACCCTCGTGGCCTGTAAACGCTCGCGCAGCACCGGGACGTGCCTGCGGCTGACGGGCAGGACGGCGCTCTCAACCGATACTGTCGGCTTGGCTGCGCTGAGCTTCAAGGCGGTGACGAACTGCATGCAGACAAGGTAGGAACGGTGGATCCGGATGAAGCCGGACTCCGCCCAGCGTTGCTCCAAATCTGCCAGTGGGACACGGATCAGGTAGCTTGCCTCGGCGGTGTGCAGACGGGCGTAATCCCCCTGCGCCTGGACAAACCTCACCTCGTCAAGACGGATCAGCTTGCTGACGCCGCCCTGGTCGACGGTGATCATCTCAACGACCGCGGCCGCGGCAGGGTGGGCCACCAGCTCCACGACCCTGTCAACCGTGCGGGTGAGCCGCTCGTTGCGCAGGGGTTTAAGGAGATAGTCGACGGCGGCCAGCTCGAACGCTTCAAGCGCCCGGTCGTCATCCGCTGTGACGAAGACAACGACTGGCGGGTTGGGCAGCCTGCCAAGCACTTCGGCCAGTTCCAGTCCTGACAACCCTGGCATGTGGATGTCCAGAAAGGCTGCGTCGACCGGGTGTTCGGCCAGCAGGGCCAGAGCCTCGTCGCCGTTCATGGCACGGTGGATGGTGCCGACGCGGGGGTCCTGGCCCAGTAGGAATGCCAATTCCTCGACGGCGGGCAGCTCGTCGTCGGCCACAAGGACGTTAATCATGGGGCTAAGCCTAATGCCCGAGGGGCCACGGGCGAGCGAAGCGAGACTGGGGAGGGAGTTAGGCGCTAATGCCCGAGGGGCCACGGGCGAGCGAAGCGAGACTGGGGAGGGAATTGGAGGCTATGCGTCGTGGCCGGGTTGGTTCTTCGGCACTGTCATGGTGATCAGCATGCCGTGCCCCACCCCGGTGTCGATGGTGAGCCCGTGGTCATCCCCGTAGACCTGGCGCAGCCTGGCATCAACGTTGCGCAGGCCCACATGCGTCCCGTCGTGCTGGCCTGCCAAGACCAGCCGCAGCTGCTCCGGGTCCATGCCCACGCCGTCGTCCTCTATTGTCACCTCGGTGTAGGCGCCAAGGTCTCGGGCGTTGATCTGCACAAGCCCCCTGCCGAGCTTTGCCTCGAGCCCGTGGCGGACCGCGTTTTCCACCAGCGGCTGCAGGCTCAGGAACGGAATCACCGTGCTGAGCACCTCGGGGGCGATTTGCAGGCTGACCTGCAGGCGCTCGCCAAAGCGGGCGTTTTCAAGCAGCAGATACCTGTCGATGCAGCGAAGTTCCTCCGCCAACGTGGTGAAATCCCCGTGCCGGCGGAAGGAATAGCGGGTGAAATCGGCAAATTCCACCACAAGGTCGCGGGCCCGCTGCGGATCGGTGTTGATGAAGGAGGCGATCGCGTTGAGCGAGTTGTAAATGAAATGCGGGCTGATCTGGGCGCGCAGGGCACGTACCTCGGCCTCGGCCAGCAGGGTGCGCGAGGCACTCAGCTCGGCAATCTCCAGCTGCGCCGACACCCATGCCGCGACCTCGTTCGTGGCTCGCACCAGCCCGGCGGTCGGCGTTTTGGACAGGATGAGAACACAGCCCACGGCCCGCGAATCAACCTTCATCGGGCAGATGACGGCTGCCTTCAGGTCGACGCCGCGGGGAAGGCCCAGCGCTTCCCTCAGCGTGTCATCCAGCGTGGCCACCTGGGTGCGGCCGTTGCCCAGCGCCTTGGCCACCAGGTCCATGACGACGGCGGACTCGGGCGCCTTTGCGGCGGCTTGGGAACCGTCCCAAGCCAGGAGACGGACGCAGTCGGTCATGGCGAAGACCGTGCAGTTGAGCAGGGTGCGCAGCTGCCTGCTGGCCTTCAGCGCACCTGCCGGTTCAAGTCCATTGCGCAGCTGTCCGCCGGCAACCGCCGCGGAATGCAGCGCGGCAAACGTGGCGTGTTCGGCCTCGGTGCCCAACTCACGGTAGGAGCGGGAAAGACGGAAACCGACGGCGGCCACAATGGCGATCGCGGCAACGACGGCTGCAATTGCCGTGATGAGCAGGAGCGTCGAATCACTGAGCGCGGGGGAGGGCATGCTGACAAGACTAGCGGGAGAACGCGGCGGTTCAGGCAGCAGGCCACGGCTGGTTCGGAGGCCTCCCGGCGGCAGCTCGTGGACACTTTGGGGTGCGTGGCTGCCATTCGGCGCAGCTTCCATGCCGTTCACCGCGGCGTGCGCCACAACCATCGCAGGTGTGAGTCGGAGCACTTCATAGTGAAGGGGATCACATTACTCAAAGGAGGAATGATGGGTATCCCCACCCCCGCAAGCAAGGACAATCCGGTGGATTTCATGGCGGAACAGAACTCACGGGAGTTCCAGAAGCTGCGCACATCGCACAGGAATTTTGTTTTCCCCGTAGCCGCCGGCTTCCTGGTTTGGTACTTCGCTTACGTCCTGTTAGCTGCCTATGCCCATGAATTCATGTCAATCAAGGTGTGGGGCAGCCTCAACATCGGCCTGGTCCTGGGACTTTTGCAGTTCGTCACGACCTTCGGCATCACCACCTGGTATGTCTCCTACGCCAACCGAAAGCTCGATCCCCAGGCCGCCGTGATTCGCGAGCGCCTTGAGTTGCGGATCGACTCAGCCACCAAGACCAAGAAAGAGGTGTAATCCGTGAGCCTGCCCTCCATCCTTCCCAATGTGGCACCGCTGGCACAGTCACTGAGTGAACAAACCAAGGAAAACTCGTGGATCAACATCCTGATCTTCGTCGGCTTCGTTGCCATCACCATGGTTGTTGTCTTCCGTGCCAGCCGGAACAACAACACTGCCGCGGACTACTACGCGGCCGGCCGGTCCTTCTCAGGCGGCCAGAACGGCACCGCCATCGCAGGTGACTACCTCTCGGCCGCCTCCTTCCTTGGCATCACGGGGGCCATCGCCGTCAACGGCTACGACGGTTTCCTCTACTCCATCGGCTTCCTCGTCGCCTGGCTCGTTGCGCTCCTGCTCGTCGCTGAGCTGCTGCGCAACACCGGCAAGTTCACCATGGCCGACGTCCTCTCCTTCCGCCTCAAGCAGCGACCCGTGCGCATTGCGGCCGCAACGACCACCCTTGTGGTCTGCTTCTTCTACCTACTGGCCCAAATGGCCGGTGCCGGCGGTCTTGTTTCACTCCTGCTGGGGTTGGACAACACGAACAAGGCCGGCCAAAACATCGTCATCGCCGTGGTTGGCGTGCTCATGATCGTGTACGTACTGATCGGCGGCATGAAGGGCACCACCTGGGTCCAGATCATCAAGGCATTCCTGCTGATCATTGGTGCGGCCATCATGACCATCATTGTGCTGGCCATGCACGGCTTCAACCTCTCAACACTCATGGATGCCGCAGTCCAGACCTCCATCAACGAAGGCGGCGTCGGTGAGGCCCTGCTGAACCCGGGCGCCCAGTATGGCAAGGCTCCCCTCGACTTCATCTCGCTGGCACTGGCGCTTGTCCTTGGCACCGCGGCCCTGCCACACGTGCTGATGCGCTTCTACACGGTTCCCACTGCCAAGGAGGCCCGCAAGTCAGTTGTTTGGGCGATCTGGCTCATCGGCGGCTTCTACATCTTCACTCTCGTCCTTGGCTACGGTGCAGGGGCCCTGATCGGCAAGGACGCGATTCTTTCGGCTCCCGGCGGTGTCAATGCCGCCGCCCCGCTGCTGGCCTTCGTGGTGGGAGGGCCGATTCTGCTGGGGTTCATCTCCGCCGTCGCGTTCGCCACAATCCTTGCCGTCGTTGCAGGCCTGACCATCACTGCGGCAGCGTCGTTCGCCCACGACATCTACTCCAACGTCATCGTCAAGGGCGAGCCCAAGCCTGAAATGGAAGTCAAGGTTGCGCGCCGCACAGTCGTCGTGATCGGACTGGTCGCCATTGGCGGCGGCATCCTTGCCAACGGCCAGAACATCGCGTTCCTCGTGGCCCTTGCCTTCGCGGTGGCTGCCTCGGCCAACCTGCCCACCATTATCTACTCGCTGTTCTGGAAGAAGTTCACCACCCAGGGCGCTCTGTGGAGCATGTACGGCGGCCTGGCCTCGGCCATCGTGCTGATTACCTTCTCACCCGTTGTCTCCGGCAACGCCAAGGCCATGATCCCCGGGGCCGACTTCTCGTGGTTCCCGCTGGCCAACCCCGGCATCGTCTCCATCCCGCTGGCCTTCTTCCTCGGCTGGCTCGGAACGGTGCTGGATAAGAACACCGAGGACCCGCGCATCCAGGCCGAGATGGAAGTCCGCTCCCTGACCGGCGTCGGTGCCGAGAAGGCCGTGGACCACTAGTCCCGACACCCCGCCCAACCCACCCTATTTTCATGGTGGTTGCGGGCCCACCAGCCGCCGGTCCGGTCAATCGCTGGCGCGCATCCCTGAAACAATGCTGAAGGCCCTGTCCGGGCGTCACTTTCGACGCCGGACAGGGCCTTTGGGCTTTCACCTAGTGGTGGTGCCCTTGATTCTTCAATTGCTCAAGATTGGTGGGAACGGTGGGGCTGTTTTCCGTGCCGGAGTGCCCTGCGTGCCCGGAGTGCCCGGAATGCGGCACGGCGAGCTCGCCAGCCGTGGACGCTGCCATGCCCACAGTGGTGATGCCGGCAACCAGAATCGACGCCGCAAAAAGGGTGCCAACCACAACTGTCGCGGACCGCTTCTTCGCGTAAAGTCGCGCTGGCCCCCTCCTCAGTTCGGCATTGCGGCGCCAACCGAGGACGGCGATGACCGACAGTTCCAGTACAAGCAGCGACGCCAGCGTCACATCAAAGGTTCGTGCCGTCTCAGGCATCCTCCACAGCTCCTCAAGCAGCACCGCAAGATGCGCGGCTGCCGCAAATGCAAGCACGATGCGAACTGCGGCAGCCTTCGGGAGAGTCCCACGCCTGAAGGAAAGAAAGCCGTAGACAAGTGCCGCGAGGCTGTAGGCGGCAGAGGCAACCCCCGCACTCCACACCAACGGCGCCCACGTCCCCAGCCCGGTTCCTGCAACAGTGGCAACGCCGGCTGACTCCCCGCTGAGCACGGGGATCAAACTAGAGCTGGCGGCAGCTGCCAGTGCCGCAATGCCCAACAAGGCCAAACTGGCATAAAGTGGCGATAATTCGGTGCCGTTGAGCTTTGCTGGTGCAACGGTCTTGCTACTGGGGAACGCCGTGGCAGGGCCCCGCCCGCCAAGGGGCGGGGCCGCCAGCTGCTGGGCCGGTGCCATGCTCAGGCCGTGCGGGCTGCGGCAGTGCGGTCCTGGGACAGTCCGACGGCGAGCAGGACCAAGGCGCTGCCCAGGTGCAGGACGTTGTCTGCGCCGTTGAGGGCAATGATGTTCAATGCTGTGCCCGGAAGGAACAGTCCCACAATCCCCACCAGCAGGTAGACCGAACCCACGGTGGAGTTCATGGTCTTGGCCGCCGTGGTCGAGGACAGCCCCGCGATCAAAAGTGCCGCTCCGATGGCAAGGTGAATGACGTTGTGGAGGGGGTTGACCTCAAAGACGATCAAATTCCGTCCCTCGGTGGCAAAGAACCCGATCCCGCTGGTGACGAAGAAGCCTACGATGCCGACCAGGAGGTAAATGGCGCCGAAAACGGTGGCCAGCAATTTATTCGGTGAAGTGCGCATGATGTTTAGTCCTTTTCCCGACGACGAAGAATCGATCGCTTCGCCTTGTCCTGACGGGGTTCAGGTGAACCCGTACCAGTACTTCGGAACCGGTGGGGCCGTGGATTGGACGGGCGGGAACTATTTGCTCAGCTGCCTTTCCAGCAGCGGGGACATGCGGAAAGGCACCAGCTCATTCATGGCAAGCGATGTTTCGGTGCGCTCGACGCCGTCGCACGCCAGGATCTTCCCGTTAACCCGAAACAGGTCCTCGGCCCCCGTGGAGACCACCCGCACCAGCAGGTCGGCGCGGCCGCTGAGACCGTGGGCCTCGAGCACCTCGGGAATCCCCGCGAGGGCGGCCCCCAGCTGGGGGAGCTTTTGCTGCTGCACGTGCACTGAAATGAAGGCCGTCAGGGGATACCCCAGCGGGGCCGGGCTGATCCTGTGGTCAAAGGGCAAAAACGCGTGGTTCTTCTCCAGGGCGGCCATTCGGGCCTGGACAGTGTTGCGCGACAATCCCAAGTGCGCGGCCATGGCAACAACTGTCTGCCGGGGATCCTTGACAAGGGCAAGGAGGATGCGTGCGTCGGTTCCGTCCAAGGTAGGCATACTGCGCAGACTAGCACGCTCCGGCATGTCGAGGCTGTGCATAATGATCAATAATTTCGCCGGTTATTGCCCCGGATGCCTTGCGTGAGTATCGTCACACCCAAGGGGAACCATCCCTAATAGCCATGCAGGGAGGCGAGCATTGTGAACCATTCGAGCCATGAGCCCACAGGCCAGGCGCCAATGATCATGCACCAACTCATCACCGCAGACGGGAACCGTGTTGCAGATGGGTTGTTGGACGGATTTGTCAGCGACATCGATGACGAAACGCTCCGAAATCTGTACGAGGACATGGTGGTGATCCGCAGGATCGACGCCGAAGCCACCGCCTTGCAGCGTCAGGGGCAGCTTGCCCTGTGGCCGCCGCTGCTGGGCCAGGAAGCGGCCCAAATCGGCTCGGTCCGGGCACTGGATGACGACGACTTCATCTTCCCCACGTACAGGGAAAACGGTGTTGCGTACTGCCGAGGCGCCAAAATGTCAGATGTCCTTGGCGTCTGGCGCGGCACCTGGAACACCGGCTGGGACCCGTACGAGGTCAACATGGCCACGCCCCAGATCATCATCGGATCGCAAACCCTCCACGCCACGGGCTATGGAATGGGACTTGTCCTTGAGGGGAAGGAAACGCTGGCCATCGCCTACTTGGGCGACGGCGCCACGAGTCAGGGCGACGTCCATGAGTCAATGGTCTTCGCCGCAACCTTCCAGGCCCCCGTGATCTTCTTCTGCCAAAACAACCAGTGGGCCATCTCCGAACCCGTGGGACTGCAATCGCACGTCCCGCTCGCCGGACGCGCGGCCGGCTACGGCATGCCCGGCTTGCAGGTCGACGGCAACGATGTGCTCGCGGTCCTGGCCGCCGTCCGCTGGGCGGCCGACCGTGCCCGCACCGGCAGCGGCCCCAGCTTCATCGAGGCCGTCACCTACCGCATGGGCGCCCACACCACAGCCGATGATCCCACCCGGTACCGCGGCGTCACCGAACTGGAGGAGTGGGGCGCGAAGGACCCCATCACCAGGATGCGCACCTTCCTGCGCAATTCCGGAAGGCTCGACGGTGCAGCAGAGTCAGCGATTGCAGCAAAGGCCGACGCCGTGGCCGCCGAGTTGCGCCAAGCGTGCATCAATCTCCCGGATCCGGATCCGATGAGCGTCTTTGAGAATGTCTATGTGGACGGGAACCCCATCCTCGAACTTCAGCGCAAGCATTACGGGGCCTACCTGTCCGCACTGGGGGAGCAGCCGGTCGGATCCGCAACAGCGCAAGGGGGCGCATCATGAGCAACCTCAGCCTCACCCAGTCCATCAACGCAGGCCTGCGCCGCGCACTTGAAGATGACCCCAAGGTGGTGTTGCTCGGTGAGGACATCGGCACCCTCGGCGGCGTCTTTCGGGTCACCGACGGCCTGATGAAGGACTTCGGCTCACACCGCGTCATCGACACGCCACTGGCGGAATCGGCCATCATCGGCACCGCCGTGGGTCTGGCGTACAGGGGCTTCAGGCCTGTGTGCGAGATCCAGTTCGACGGCTTCATCTACCCCGGCTTCGACCAGATCGTCTCCCAGGTGGCCAAGATGCACGCAAGAACCCGGGGCGCGGTCCGCATGCCACTGACCATCAGGGTGCCGTTCGGGGGAGGTATTGGCTCCCCGGAGCACCACTCCGAATCGCCCGAAGCCTACTTTGTGCACACATCGGGCCTGCGGGTCATCAGCCCGTCCACCTCCCAGGACGCCTACACCATGCTGCGCCAGGCCATCGCCTGCGATGATCCCGTGCTCTACTTTGAGCCCAAGCGCCGCTACCACGCCAAGGGTGAGGTTGACCTGGACGCGCCCCTGGCGTCGGCACCTCCCATGGGTGCCTCGCGGGTAGTCGCGGCCGGCACTGACGTCACGCTTGTCACGTACGGCCCGTTGGTGAAAACCGCCCTTGACGCCGCACGTGCCGGCGCAACCGAAGGCATCTCGATCGAAGTCATCGACCTGCGCTCGCTCTCACCCATTGATTACGCCCCGCTGATGGCGTCGGTGCGCCACACCGGCCGTCTGGTCATCACCCATGAAGCTGGCAGGACGCTGGGCCTCGGTGCAGAAATCGCAGCCACCATCACCGAACGCTGCTTCAACCACCTTGAGAGCGCCCCCGTGCGCGTCACCGGCTTCGACATCCCCTACCCGCCGTCAAAGCTGGAGAAGCACTTCCTGCCCGACCTGGACAGAATGCTCGACGGCGTCGACCGCGCCCTGGGCCGCGCCAACTCACACACAGGAATGGACGACTGGGAATGATCGCAGAATTCAGGCTCCCCGACTTGGGTGAAGGCCTCACCGAATCCGAAATCGTCAGCTGGCACGTGTCGATCGGCGACACTGTCACGCTTAACCAGGTCCTCGGTGAGGTGGAGACAGCCAAGGCCGTGGTGGAGCTTCCCTCCCCTTACGCCGGGACGGTCACGGCCATCACGCATGAGCCGGGCACCATGGTCGAGGTCGGCGAGGTCATCATCGCCTTCGACGTCGCCGGGGATGCAGATGGGGAGGCCGCCGGGGGCGGCGAGCCCGCGCCAAAGCGGGTTCCCACCCTGGTTGGCTACGGTGCAGACCCGGAGAGCGCCGCGCCGCCGATACGACGGGCCAGGGTGTTTGCCAACCCCCTGGCCCCGGCGGCCGTGCGTGAAGGCTCAGCAGCCGGCGCGGTGACCGCTGCCCCTGATCGGGTGCAGGCCGACCGTCCGCGCTCGACCCCTCCCGTGCGCAAGCTGGCCCGCGACCTCGGCATCGACCTGGAGCTGCTGGCCGGTTCGGGTGAGCGCGGGCTGATCACCCGCAGGGACGTCGTCACCTTTGCCGGGGACCACGTGCCCGGTTCCGGGACCGCGGTGGGGGCTGCGCCGTCGTCCGTTAACGGGGGAGAAGCTCGTGAGGTGCGCACCCCGATCAAGGGGGTGCGGAAATTCATGGCCCAGGCCATGGTGGAGAGTGCCTTCACGGCGCCGCACGTTACCGAATTCCTAACGGTGGACGTCACCGAAGGCATGGAATTTCTGGCGAAACTGCGCTCGCGGAAAGATTTCGAGGGCGTCAAGGTGACGCCGCTGACCCTCGCCGCGAAGGCTGTCTGCGTGGCGGCTGCGCGGCATCCGGCGCTGAATTCCCACTGGGACCAGGCGGCGCAGGAGGTTGTGGCGTTCAATTACATGAACCTGGGGATTGCCGCAGCCACGCCGCGCGGACTGGTGGTGCCGAACGTCAAGGACGCGCAGTCACTGGGCCTGCACGGGCTGGCGGTCGCACTCGGTGCGCTCGCCGAGACTGCGCGTGCCGGAAAGACCCAGCCTGCCGACCTGGCCGGAGGGACGTTCTCAATCACCAACATTGGTGTGTTTGGCATTGACGCCGGAACACCCATCCTCAACCCGGGCGAGGCCGGCATCCTGGCCCTCGGCGCGGTGCGCAGGACGCCCTGGGAGTATCGGGGCGAGGTGGCGCTGCGGCAGGTCATGACGCTGAGTTTGTCCTTTGACCACCGGCTTGTTGACGGCGAACAGGGCTCCCGTTTCCTTGCGGAGGTGGGGGCCGTCATGGCCGATCCGGCGATGGCGCTGGTGCTTGGCTGAGCTGGTGCCGGAATGCAATCTGCCAGCTCTGGATACGCCGTGGTTGCGGACGTATATTTGTAGTGACCCCCACTTTGGGAGCCAACTCATAAGGAGGTTGGTATCAATGAAGAGGTGGAATCGCTGGCAGGATTACGTTGCCGTGGTCGCAGGCCTGTACGCCGCATTGTCGACCATGTGGACGACGCAGCAGGGCAGTTCCATGGTCATGATGATCGGAGCCGGAGCGCTGTTGGTTGTCGCAGGCGTCTGGAACCTCATGAGCCCCGGGCAACCGGTAGGTGAATGGGTGCAGATGGTTCTTGGAGCCCTGTTGTTTGTCTCCCCGTGGATCGCCGGTTACACGGCCCACACAGGGGCAACATGGACATCCTGGATTGCCGGTGGTGTGGCACTGATTGCAGCGGTAATGGCGCTGCAACCGAGCATGCACACGCACGCCGAAGCCCATCACGGAGGCGCAGCAGCACACTGAATCACAACGAATTCATGCAACGAGGGAAGCGCCGGGGCAACCCGGCGCTTCCGTCGTGAGGGCCCAACCGATTCGCCCTATATGGCCGTCAGGCCCGCCCAGGCCATGGCCTCGAGTACGGGCCTTGCCATGGCAGCCTGGTGGCGCTGCATGTGGACGCTGTGCGGTGTTGAGTTGATCAGCCCGAAAACGGCCTGCGCCTGAAGCCGGCGCACGGCCGTCTCACGCTCAGGAAACAACCGACCCAAGACGCCTACCCACAACTCAACGTAGGCGCGCTGGAGCGATCGGACGGCCGAGCTGTCGGCGGTGCCCAAGCTGGCAAAGTCCCTGTCCTGGACGCGGATCACGTCCGGCTTTGTCAGGGCAAAGTCAACGTGGAAGGCGACAAGTGCGCGCAGGGAGGCAGCGGCGTCGGGCGTTGACTCAAGCACTGCCTGCCCGCCAGCCAGCAGGTCCTCGCTCACACCCACAAGCAGAGCGCCCAGCAGTGCCTGTTTGCCGTTGAAGTGCCGATACACCGCGGGTCCGCTCACCCCTGCCGCGGCTCCCAGATCCTCGATGGACACGCCATTGAAGCCGCGCTTGGCGAACAGCGCCGCCGCGGAATTGAGCAGCACGGAGCGCCGGTTGGCCTTGGCCTGGGTTCGGGTGGTTGCCGTTTGCTCCACCATGCCTCCTGTTGTGTTGGACATCACAGAGTCCAGGGGCTAACCTGAAACTCAGTTAGTGATTATTAACTTAGTGTAGCCGTGCGGCAAACAAAAGAGGGATCGATGGAGACTTTGCGGAGCCAGGTGGAACCGGCGGGGGAGATGTTTTCGCGCAACGATGCGCAGCAGCGCGCCCTGGTTGAAGAGCTGCGCCGGACTCTGCGGACCACGGCGCGCGGCGGCCCCGAAAAGTCGCGTGAACGCCATGTTTCACGCGGCAAGCTGCTGCCCCGGGAGCGGATCGAGCACCTGCTCGACGACGGCAGCCCCTTCCTTGAAATTTCCCCGCTTGCCGCCCACGGCATGTACGACGGCGCGTCCCCCGGAGCCGGTCTCATCGCCGGCATCGGGCTGGTTGCGGGCCGCCACGTGATGATCGTGTGCAACGACGCAACAGTCAAGGGCGGCACGTATTACCCGCTCACTGTAAAGAAGCACCTGCGGGCACAGGAAATCGCGCTGGAGAACAGGCTGCCCTGCATCTACCTGGTCGATTCCGGCGGCGCGTTCCTGCCCCGGCAGGATGAGGTGTTCCCGGACAAGGAGCACTTCGGCCGGATCTTCTTCAACCAGGCCCAGATGTCGGCAAAGAAGATTCCCCAGATAGCCGCCGTCATGGGGTCCTGCACCGCAGGCGGGGCCTACATGCCCGCCATGAGCGATGAAACAGTGATCGTGCGCAACCAGGGCACCATCTTCCTGGGCGGCCCGCCGCTGGTGAAGGCCGCGATCGGTGAAATCGTCACGGCAGAGGAACTCGGCGGCGGCGATGTCCACGCGGGCATCTCGGGCGTGGTTGACCACCTGGCCGAAAATGACGAACATGCCCTAGCCATCATCGCCGACATTGTCGCCACGCTGCCGCCCAACCCCGCGCCGGCCTGGACCGTGCAGGAACCGGTGGGCCCCGCCGTCGACCCCGAGGAACTCTACGGGGCCGTGCCCACCGAGCTGAACGACGCGTACGACATCCGCGAAATCATCGCCCGCCTCGTGGACGGCAGCAGGTTCCACGAATTCAAGAAGAACTACGGCACCACCCTTGTCACGGGTTTCGCCACACTGCACGGCCACCCCGTGGGCATCGTGGCCAACAACGGCGTGCTGTTCAGCGAATCGGCCCTGAAAGGTGCCCATTTCATTGAATTGTGCGACCAGCGCGGCATCCCGCTGATCTTCCTGCAAAACCTGAACGGCTTCATGGTCGGCAAGGACTACGAGCACGGCGGCATTGCCAAACACGGCGCCAAGATGGTCACGGCCGTCGCCACCGCACGCGTGCCAAAGCTGACAGTCATCGTGGGCGGCTCCTTCGGCGCCGGCAACTATTCCATGTGCGGGCGCGCCTACAGCCCGCGCTTCCTGTGGATGTGGCCGGCCGCGCGGATATCGGTCATGGGCGGCAACCAGGCCTCCTCCGTGCTGGCAACCGTCAAGCGCGAACAGTTCCAACGGCACGGCGAGGACTGGACGGCCGCGGCGGAAACGGAGTTCAAGGCGCCCATCCTGAAGCAGTTCGAGGACCAGGGCAGCCCCTACTATGCCACCGCCCGCCTCTGGGACGACGGCGTGATCGACCCCATGGACACCCGCACCGTGCTCGGGCTGGCCCTGGATGTGTGCGCCCGCACCCCGCTCCCGGACACCTCCTTCGGAATCTTCAGAATGTGAGCCACAATGACACCTCTATTTGACACCGTCCTGGTGGCCAACCGCGGCGAGATTGCCTGCCGCGTCATCCGCACCCTGAAGGAGCTGGGCATCCGCTCGGTGGCGGTTTACTCAACGCCCGACGCCGGGGCGCGCCACGTGCGCGAAGCCGACGAGGCCCTTTGCATCGGCCCGGCAGCGGCCTCCGAAAGCTACCTGAACATCGACGCCGTCGTCGCCGCCTGCACGGCATCCGGCGCCCAGGCCGTGCACCCCGGCTATGGCTTCCTGTCGGAGAACCTGGCTTTCGCCCAGGCGCTCGAGGCTGCGGGCATCACGTTCATCGGCCCCAACGTTGAGGCACTGAACGTCATGGGCGACAAGATCCGCTCCAAGAACCACGTCAGTGCCGCAGGGGTTCCCGTGACGCCGGGCATCTGCCTTCCCGGGCTCAGCGACGCCGAGCTGATGGCCGCGGCAGCCGACATTGGCTTCCCCGTGCTGATCAAACCGTCGGCGGGCGGCGGCGGAAAAGGCATGCAGAACGTGTTCTCCGCCGCGGAACTGCCCGCCGCACTGGCAACGGCACGCCGGGTGGCGGCGTCGTCCTTTGGCGATGACACCCTGTTCCTGGAACGGCTCGTGGCCAACCCCCGCCACATCGAGGTGCAAATCCTGGGCGATAATTTCGGCAACGTCGTCCACCTGGGCGAGCGCGAATGCTCCCTGCAGCGCCGCCACCAAAAGGTCATTGAGGAGGCACCCTCCCCTCTGCTGTCGGCACTGCCCGACGGCGCCGCCATCAGGGAGCGCCTTGGCGCCGCGGCCTGTGACGCGGGCGCCAGCGTGAACTACACGGGGGCGGGAACAGTTGAATTTCTGGTCTCCAACGACAACCCGGGCGAGTTCTTCTTCATGGAGATGAACACGCGCCTGCAAGTGGAACACCCCGTGACGGAAATGGTGGTCCGGGTCGATGGTGAACCCCTGGACCTGGTGGCCTGCCAGCTGCGCATCGCGGCCGGGGAGAAGCTCGGCTTCACCCAGGGGGACCTCACCCTGGAAGGGCACGCGGTGGAAGCCCGAGTGTATGCCGAAAGCCCTGCCCAGGGATTCCTGCCGGCGGCAGGGGAGGTCGTACTGCTCGACGAATCCGTTGCCCTGCGTCAAGGCGTGCGGGTTGACAGTTCCCTGCTGCAGGGGCTGGAGGTTTCGGCCAATTACGATCCCATGCTGGCCAAGGTCATCGCGAGGGGATCCGACAGGGCCCAGGCGCTGGAGCGGCTCGATGAAGCGCTGCGGGACTACGTGGTGCTTGGCGTGCCCACCAATGTGGAGTATCTGCGCCTGCTCCTTGCCGATCCCGATGTCCAGGCCGGCCGCCTCGACACCAACTTGATTGAAAGGAAGCTCCCCGAGCTGTCCTTCCGCACCGTGGACGCCGGCGACTACGCCGAGGCCGCGCTAGTCCTGCGCTCAGCACGCGGTGGGGCGCCGGCAGCGCCGCCGTCATCACCCTGGGCCCGCACCGACGGTTGGCGCATCGGCGGCCCTGCCCCGTGGCGCAGCACATGGGCAGCACCCGGGCGCACGGGGGTGGTGACTGTCAGCGTCAGCCGGGCCAACAGCGGCACTGCCGGGTCCGACGTCGTCCTTGTCACCGGACTCGGTGGCGGGACTCAGGAGGTGCGCACCGTTGAAGGTGCAAGCGGGCGGCACGCCGCCATCGAGGGGAACACCGTTTTCCTGGGCAGCGGCGGGTGGAGTGCACAACTGCAGCGACTCGAGAGGGACGCGGCGACGGCGCGCATGCTCCCGGGCCTGGACCGAAAGAATGCGGCGGCCGATCCTCAGGTGCGCAGCCCCATGCCTGGCACGGTGACGATGGTCAACGCCGCCACGGGGGACAGGGTCGAAGCCGGCACCGTGCTGCTCGCCGTGGAGGCCATGAAGATGGAACACCAGCTGGTTGCCGCCATCGCCGGCACAGTCCACATCGCCGTCGGGGTGGGGGCGCTGGTGAAAGCCGAGCAGGTCGTGGCCCACGTGACGCCGGACGCGCCCGCACAGAGAGAATCTGAAACAACAAGCCCTGAAGGGGAATGACGTGCCAAATTTTGAGCTCAATGATGAGTACCAGGACCTGTCCGATACGGTCAGGGACTTCGCCGACAACGTGGTGGCCCCGGTCTCGGCCAGGCACGACGAGGAACACAGCTTCCCGTATGAAATTGTGGCGCAGATGGGGGAGATGGGACTGTTCGGCCTGCCGTTCCCCGAGGAGTTCGGCGGCATGGGCGGGGACTACTTCGCGCTGTCCCTGGCGCTCGAGCAACTGGGCAGGGTGGACCAGTCGGTCGCCATCACCCTTGAGGCCGGCGTATCGCTGGGCGCCATGCCCGTGCACCGCTTCGGCACGCAGGCGCAGAAGGAAACGTGGCTGCCGCAGCTGACCGGCGGCAAGGCGCTCGCAGGGTTCGGCCTGACCGAACCCGGCGCCGGATCGGACGCCGGCGGCACGGCAACCAAGGCCCGGCTTGAGAACGGCGAATGGGTCATCGACGGTGCCAAGCAGTTCATCACCAATTCAGGCACCGACATCACCAGCTTCGTCACTGTCACGGCTGTCACCGGGACCTCCGAACGGGCCAACGGGTCTGTGAAAAAGGAAATCTCCACCATCCTTGTGCCCAACGGCACGGCCGGGTTCACGGTGGAAAAAGCGTACAACAAGGTGGGCTGGAACGCCTCGGACACCCACCCGCTGAGCTTTGCCGATGCCCGGGTGCCTGAGGAGAACCTGCTCGGCGTGCGTGGCCGCGGCTACGCGAACTTCCTGTCCATCCTGGATGAGGGCAGGATCGCCATCGCAGCCCTGGCCACGGGTGCCGCCCAGGGCTGCGTCGATGAGGCAACCCGCTACGCGAAGGAGCGCAGCGCGTTCGGTCACACCATCGGCCACTACCAGGGCATCGCCTTCAAGATCGCCCGCATGCAGACACGCGCGCACACCGCCCGCCTTGCCTACTACGACGCCGCATCGCGCATGCTGGCGGGCAAGCCCTTCAAGACGGAGGCCGCCATCGCTAAGCTGGTCGCAAGTGAGGCGGCCATGGACAATGCCCGCGACGCCACACAGGTCTTTGGCGGCTACGGCTTCATCAACGAGTTTTCCGTGGCCCGCCATTACCGGGATTCAAAGATTCTGGAAATTGGTGAAGGCACCACCGAGGTCCAGCTGATGCTCATCGCCCGGGAACTGGGCCTGTGAACCACGTGAAAGGAACGTTGCCATGATCAACAAAGTCGTTGCCACCCCGGCCGCCGCGATCCATGACATCCACGACGGCGCCTCCCTCGCCGTCGGCGGGTTTGGCCTGTGCGGCATCCCCGTGGCGCTCATCCAGGCCATCCACGACGCCAAGATCTCCGAGCTGGAAACCATCTCCAACAACTGCGGCGTCGACGACTGGGGCCTTGGCATCCTGCTGCGCGAGGGCCGCATCCGCCGCACGGTCTCCTCCTACGTGGGGGAGAATCGGGAATTCGCCAGGCAGTTCCTCGCCGGCGAACTGGAAGTCGAACTCACGCCCCAGGGCACGCTCGCCGAGAAGCTGCGCGCCGGGGGAGCGGGCATCCCCGCCTTCTATACGGCCGCAGGGGTGGGGACCCAGGTCTCCGAGGGCGGCCTGCCGCGCAAGTACGACGGCGCCGGCGGGGTTCAGATCGCCTCGCCGCCCAAGGAGGTGCGCACCTTTGGCAACGCCGACTTCGTGCTGGAGGAATCCCTCACCCCCGACTTCGCCCTCGTCCACGCATGGAAAGGCGACCGCCACGGCAACCTTGTCTTCCACGCCACGGCCATGAACTTCAACCCGCTGTGCGCCATGGCCGGGCGCATCACCATCGCGGAGGTCGAGGAACTGGTAGAACCCGGGGACCTTGACCCAGAACACGTCCACGTCCCCGGCATCTTTGTCCAACGCGTGGTCCTGGTAGCGCCAGGCACACCCGGCAGCGAGAAACGCATCGAAAAACGCACAGTATCTGACCCCACCCCCTCCGCCGATGCACCCACGAAGGAGGCATGACCATGGCACTTTCGCGTAATGAACTGGCGGCACGCGTGGCGCGTGAATTGCACAACGGACAGTACGTGAATCTCGGCATCGGCATGCCAACCCTGATTCCGAACTACATCCCCGACGGCATCGAGGTGGTGCTGCATTCAGAGAACGGGATCCTGGGGACAGGGCCCTACCCGGCCGACGCCGACGTCGACCCCGACCTGATCAACGCCGGCAAGGAAACAGTCACGGTCAAGAAGGGGGCCGCGTTCTTTGATTCGGCAACCTCCTTTGGCATGGTGCGCGGCGGTCACGTCGACGTGGCAGTGCTGGGCGCCATGCAGGTCGCCGCGAACGGGGACCTTGCCAACTGGATGATCCCCGGCAAGATGGTCAAGGGCATGGGAGGGGCCATGGACCTGGTGTTCGGCGCCAAGAAGCTCATTGTCATGATGGAACACGTGGACAAAAACGGGGCGCCCAAGATCCTGGCCGAATGTACCCTGCCCTTGACAGGGAAACGCTGCGTGGACCTGATCATCACCGACATGGCCGTCATTGAGGTGACTGAGGACGGGCTGGTCCTGAAGGAACTGGCCCCCGACGTCAGCGTTGAACAAATTGTGGCCGCAACGGGTGCGCCGTTGAACCTTGAGATGCATGATGTGGACAACGTATGAGTGAACAGCCGGTCATCACACAGCGGGGCCTTTACTTCGAGGAACTTGAGCCCGGAACCCTGTACCAACACAGGCCCGGACGCACCATGACGGAAACTGACAACGTCCTGTTCACCACCATGACCATGAACACCCAGGCACTGCACCTCGATGCCGCATGGAGTGCCGAACAACCGTTTGGCCAGCGGCTCATGAACTCCATGTTCACCCTTGCTACCCTGGTGGGCCAATCCGTGGCCCAGCTGACGCAGGGGACCATCGTGGCGCAACTTGGCATGAACGACATCTCCTTCCCGCATCCGCTCTTTCATGGGGACACCCTGTACACGGAGACGGTGGTGACGGCGAAGCGGCTTTCCGCATCGCGTCCCGGACAGGGGATAGTGGTGATGGAACATACAGGCCGTAACCAGTCCGGCGTCGTGGTGGCAAAAGCGAGCAGGACTGCTCTGTTTTTGCTACTGCCCGCCACTTAACCTATGCACCAGAGAAGCCAAGGAGCACGTCATCACCCGCACTATCGAATTCAGCATGGGACCTGCGCTCCTGTTCGCCCCGGCGGACAGGCCAGAACGCTTCGCCAAAGCGGCGCAGCGATCCGACGCCGTGATCGTGGACCTGGAGGACGCCGTCGCGCCCGCCGCCAAGGCCCAGGCCCGCGAACACCTGATCGCCTCCACCCTGGACCCGGCAACCACCATGGTGCGGATCAACGCCCTCGGTACGCCCGACGCCGCCCTTGACTTGGCCGCCCTGGCCCGCAGCAACTTCCACACCATCATGGTCGCCAAGGCAGAGGACGCCGACGCCGTCGCAGCGCTCGCCGACTACAACGTGGTGGTGCTGTGCGAATCGGCCGCGGGAATCCTCGCTGCACAAGCGCTCGCCGCCCTGCCCAACGTGGTGGGATTGATGTGGGGGGCCGAAGACCTTCTCGCATCCCTGGGCGGGACCTCAAGCCGCTTCGGCCCGGGCAGTCCCCGCGCGGGCAGCTACAGGGCAGTGGCTACCCATGCGCGCTCGCAGCTGTTGTTGGCGGCCGCGGCGGCCGGAAAGACCGCCATCGACTCCATTTACGCTGATTTTGCCGACCTTGACGGGCTCGCCGAGGAGGCGGAGGATGCGGTGGCCAGCGGATTCGGGGCCAAGGCCGCCATCCACCCGTCCCAGGTTGCCGTGATCAGGGACGCCTACCGCCCCTCGGGAGCCGACGTTACTGCGGCCACCGAGCTGTTGGCGGCCGCCGACGCCGCGGGAACCGGCGTTTTCGCCTTCCAGGGGCAGATGGTCGACGGCCCGATCCTGCTCCACGCACGGAAAACCCTCCGCCGCGCAGGCCTCTAACCCCCCAGACGCTCCCGCAGAATCGGTGCTTAAATGCCGAACGCTCCCGCACCAGTGCGGGAGCGTTCGGGAAAATCACCCCAATGCTGCGAGAGCGTTGGGGTGGTGCTTAGACGGCTGACATTGCGCCTTCGCGCACTGCCTTCATGGCGTGGGTCCAGGAGACGAGTTGGTCAAGCATCGGGGCAACGGAGGCTGCCTGAAGCTCTGTCGGCTTGAAGGTGGAGAAGTTCTCGAAGTCGGTAAACAAGGAGAACATGCCCGTCTTTTGGACGTGGGCAACCTGGAGCTCGGAGAGGATTCCACGCAGGTGCTCCACGGCGCGGACACCGAAGGCCGAGCCGTAGCCGACCATGCCGGCAGCCTTGTTGTTGAACTCAACGTTCAGGTAGGAGATGGCGTTAGCCAGGGCGGGCTGGACCGAATGGTTGTATTCGCCGGTGATGAAGATGTAGCCGTCGAACTCGTTCATCTTCGCGGACCAGGCCTTGGTGTGGTCGTTCTGGTAGTTCTGGTAGCCGGCGGGGTATGCCTCATCCAGGACGGGGAGATTGAAGTCGGCAATGTCGACCAGTTCGTAGTCGGCGTCGCCGCGCAACTGTGCCTGGGCCAGAACCCACTCTGCAACGCCGGCGTTGACGCGGCCGGGACGGGTGGAACCTGTGACGATGGCGATCTTGGTCATTCGTTGTCTCCTTGGAAGTGGCAACCCGGCACCCGATGTAGGTGACGCGTCAACTAAAACTTGATGTTTCAATCATTACGCGAGAAGATTGACATGTCAACTACTAATTTACTGAATGTGAGCAACGCCATGACCGAGCCCCGCTGGCTCAGCACCGACGAGCAAGCCACGTGGTTGGAGCTGCGTGAATTCAACTCCGGGCTGCCGCGCGTCATCGACCGCCAGCTCAGTCAGGATGCCGGAATTTCGGGCGGGGAGTACGCCGTCCTGGCTGCCGTATCCGAGGCCCCTGCCGACGGCGTCCGCTCGGGGGACCTGGCTCGCATATTGGAATGGGAAAAATCGAGGGTGTCCCACCTGCTCCGCCGCATGGAGGCCAAGGGGCTGGTTGCGCGGTGTGCCGCAAGCTGCGATGGCCGCGGGCAGGAAATCATGCTGACCCCGGAGGGTTGGAACACCGTCCGGAGCACGGCCCCCGGCCACGTCACCCTGGTGCGGGAAACCGTCTTTGACCCCCTGAGCGCGGATGAGCTGCTGCAACTGCGCAATTCGCTGCGCAAGATCCGTGCCGCGGCCATCGACAGGGGACTCTGGTAGTCCCCACTGGCTCCCCCATCGCCCGCAAGTGCGGAATACTTATAGGCATGGCGCATCGTAAAGTGATCATCCTCGGCTCAACAGGTTCCATCGGCACCCAGGCGATCGACGTCGTCGGCCATGCCGCATTGGCGGACGGGAGCCCCCGGTTCAGCGTGACGGCACTCAGCGCCGGCGGCGGGAATCTTGACCTGCTGGCCCGGCAGGCAGTGACGTTGCAGGTCCTGGCCGTGGGCACCGCCTCGAACGACGCCGGGGCCCTGCGTTCGCTGATCGACTCCCATGCCGCCGCGGCCGGATTGGCAGGCTTTGCACCCGAAATATTGGCCGGTCCCGACGCCTCGACCGTCATTGCCGCGTGGGGCGCGGGCACGGCCGACGCCGCCGATGTCGTGCTCAACGGCATCACCGGATCCATCGGCCTGGCGCCGACTTTGGCAGCCCTGGGCACCACGGCAATCCTGGCCCTGGCCAACAAGGAATCGCTCATCGTGGGCGGGGCGCTCGTGAAGGCTGCCGCCTCACCAGGGCAGCTGGTCCCCGTGGATTCAGAACACTCCGCCCTGGCCCAGGCACTGCGTTCGGGCACCGCCGCCGAGGTGGACAAGCTGATCGTGACAGCCTCCGGCGGCCCCTTCCGTGGTCGCAGCAGGGAAGAACTGGCGGACGTGACCCCGGCACAAGCGCTCAAGCACCCCACCTGGGACATGGGCCTGATGGTCACCACCAACTCGGCAACACTTGTCAACAAGGGACTTGAGGTCATCGAGGCCCACCTGCTCTTTGACGTTCCCCTCGACAGGATTGACGCCGTCGTCCACCCCCAATCAGTGGTGCATTCCATGGTCCAGTTCACCGATGGCTCCACCATTGCCCAGGCCTCCCCGCCTGATATGAGGCTGCCCATTGCGCTGGGTCTAGGCTGGCCTGAGCGGGTTCCCGGCGCGTCGGCACCCTGCGACTGGAGCAAGGGGACGACCTGGACTTTTGAGCCGCTGGACAACGAGGCCTTCCCCGCCGTCGAACTCGCCAAGGAGGCCGCGCGCCGGGGGAGCACCTGCCCCGCCGTGTACAACGCGGCCAACGAGGAAGCCGTCCACGCCTTCCATGCCGGCCGGATAGGCTTTCTGGATATTGTGGACACCATTGCACAAGTTCTCAGCGAACACACACCCGCTTCGCAGCTGACGCTCCAGGCCGTGTTGGATGCTGAGACTTGGGCGCGCGCGCGGACCAGTGAGTTGCTGGCTGCCAGGGGCTGAGAACGCCTGAGACAAGAAAGTACATTGTGACTGTATTGCTGTTCATTGGCGGAGTGGTCTTCGTGGCCGTCGGCATCGCCCTGTCCATTGCCTTGCATGAGGTGGGACACCTGCTGCCCGCAAAGCTCTTCAAGGTCCGCGTCACCCGCTACATGATCGGCTTTGGGCCGACCGTGTGGTCACGGAAAAAGGGCGAAACCGAATACGGGATCAAGGCCATTCCGGCCGGCGGCTACGTGGCCATGGTCGGGATGTACCCGCCCAATCCCGTCGATGGAAGTGTCAGGCCCTCCAGTACGGGCATGTTCCAGACCTTGGCCAGCGAAGCGCGCACCGCCGCCCATGAGGAAGTCGGGCCGGAAGACGCCAATCGGGTGTTCTACAAGCTGCCCGTCTGGAAAAAGATCATCATCATGCTGGGCGGGCCGTTCGTGAACCTGCTCATTGGCGTGGTGCTCATGGCCGTGCTGCTGATGGGCTTTGGAACGGCCCAAGCCACCACAACGCTTGCGGAAGTCAACGCCTGCCAGGTGGCCTTTGGGGAACCCGCACCGACTGACCTGAGCAACTGCACCAAGACGCCGGCGGCCGCGGCAGGACTGCAACCCGCAGACACCATCAAGTCCTTCGACGGCAGGGAAGTCACCGACTGGGCAGCCCTCACGGACTGGATCCGGGCCTCGGCCGGCAAGACAGTGCCACTTGTTTACGAGCGGGCCGGGAAAACCATCTCCACCACCATCACCCCCGTGCTCACCGCCCGCCCCGTCATTGGCGCCAATGGATCGGCCGAAGTTGATTCCGCCGGCAAGCCCGTCACGGTGCAGGCAGGGTTCCTTGGGGTGGGGCCGACATCCGCACTGGTGCGTGAACCGGCGTCGGCCGTGCTGCCCGCCGTGGGCAACAACATCGTCCAGGTCTCCGGCGTCGTGTTCCAGCTTCCGCAGAAACTTCTCGGCGTGGCCCAGGCCGCCTTCAGTTCCGAGCCGCGCGATCCCAACGGGCCCATATCGGTGGTCGGCGTCGGGCGTGTGGCAGGCGAAGTGGCCGCCATGGAACAGGTTCCGCTGAGCTCGCGCGTGGCGACCCTGACGGGGCTGCTAGCCGGCGTCAACCTGGCCCTGTTTGTTTTCAACCTGATCCCATTGCTTCCGCTGGATGGGGGGCACGTTCTCGGGGCGCTCTACGAAGGGGCCCGCCGCCGCGTGGCCAAGCTCTTCAAGCGCAAGGACCCGGGGCCGTTCGACATCGCCAAGCTTCTTCCTGTCACCTACGTTGCCGCCATCGTCCTGATGGGCATGGGTGCGCTGCTGATCTACGCCGACATCGTGAAACCGGTGAACCTGTTTGGCTAGGGCTTCGCTTCGGAACGCCCCGGTATCGCTCACCCAAAAAACATTGATATTAATAAAACAATTGATTATGGTTTAGTCATGTTCGTTCTTACGATTGACCAGCGCGGCAGCCGCACCCACGGGGACAAGGTTCCTCAGCTCCTGGAAGTTCTTGCCGGTGCCGACACCGCTGTGCCCTTCGACCGCTCGGTGGGTGACGAGGTGCAGGGGGTCATGGTGGACGCCGACGCCGTTGTTGGGGTGGTTGCCAGGGTCCTTCGCCTGCGGGACTGGTACATCGGCATCGGGATTGGCGGCGTCGACGTGCCCCTGCCGTCCAGCTCACGTGAAGGGTCCGGCGATGCCTTCATCTCCGCCCGCGAAGCGGTTGAAGCGGCAAAAAAAATGGGGGAGCGCGTGCCCCTGCGCATCAAAACCCAGACCGACTCACAGTGGGCAGAGGCTGCGGAAGCCGTTCTTGCCCTGTTCGGTGACCTTGTCCGCAAGAGGTCAGGGGCCGAATGGCGTGTCCTTGACGCCCTCGAAGCTGCCCCGCTCGCCACACAAAAGGATGTTGCCGCCCACTTGGGCATCAGCCCCCAAGCCGTCAGCAAGGCCATCACCCGTTCCGGCAGACTGGAAGAGGCCAACGGCCGCCGGGCCGCGGCACTTTTGTTGCGACAGGCGCAACAGACGTTAAATGTCGGTCCCGGCAGCTAGTGTGAACACCACAGCGGCGCCGGTGGACGCCGAGCAACTACGCTGGCGCGGGGAGGCTTCATGGCGGCAATCTGGATAGCAGCGGCACTCATTGCGGGTGTTCTGGGTGGCTGGCCCGTGACCGCGGGGATTCTCAGGCTGGCCAGATCCAAGCCTGTCCGGGCCATGGATGCGGCGGAGTCGGGCGGGCCCGATCAGCCTGCCGGGCCCGCCCAGCCTGCCGCGCCTGCCGCGCCTGCGCAGGCGGCTGCGCCGTCGAGCATTGCAGCTGAAGAAGATCCGACGGGCCCAACCCCCGCGCCAGGAACCAAGGTTGAGGTCCTTCGCGGCGGGCTGCTCATCGGCTTTCTGGAGCGTGCGGCCGTGATGGTTGCCATCTTCTCCGGCCAACCGGTGGCCATTGCCTATGTCGTGGCCATCAAGGGGCTCGGCCGGTACCCCGAGTTGAAAGACACGCCTGCGGCCAGCGAGCGGTTCATCATAGGCACGTTTGCCTCGTTGCTGTGGGCCGCCAGTGTTGCGGCGCTCACAAAAGCGCTCCTGCTATAGGGTGAAACCATGTCTATTTTCGCTGTTGAATACGTATATGGTCCCGAGGCAGAAGCCGCAAGGATTGAGCACCGCCCCAAGCACCGGGAATGGCTGGCCGCCTTGGCCCAGGAGGAAGTTCTGCTAGCCTCCGGTCCCTACGCCGATGGTGCCGGGGCGCTGCTGATTTTCCGGGCCGAGGATGAGGCCGCCGTGCGTGGGCTTGTCGCCCAGGACCCCATGACCGTTGGGGGAGGGGTCACCGGACTGAGGGTTTCGGGCTGGAGTCCCGTGACCGGGCAGTTGAGCCGCTACGTGGGCTAGGCCTCATTGGTCCGCGCAGAAAAGGGAACGAGCCTACAATCTAAAGGTAGATACTGCGAGATTCCTTAGTGGTGCCACAAGTCGGTGCAACTGCCGCAATATTTGATAGATGATCTTCAAGGAGCATATTTTGACCTCCGTCAGCCTCGGCATGCCGCCACTGCCACCGCCAGTCCTTGCGCCGCGCCGCAAAACCCGGCAAATCAAGGTCGGAAGCGTCGGCGTCGGTTCGGATTCGCCCATCAGCGTGCAGTCCATGACCACCACAAAGACCACCGACATCAATGCCACATTGCAGCAGATCGCCGAGTTGACGGCGTCAGGCTGTGACATTGTGCGCGTGGCCTGTCCGCACCAGGATGATGCGGATGCCCTGCCGATCATCGCCAAAAAGTCGCAGATCCCCGTGATTGCCGACATCCACTTCCAGCCGAAGTACGTCTTCGCGGCCATCGAGGCCGGTTGTGCAGCGGTGCGAGTGAACCCGGGCAATATCCGCAAGTTTGACGACCAGGTCAAGCAAATTGCCCAGGCCGCCAAGGACCACGGCACCTCCATCCGGATCGGTGTGAATGCCGGTTCGCTGGAGCCGTCCATCATGAAGAAGTACGGCAAGGCCACTCCCGAGGCGCTCGTTGAGTCGGCCGTCTGGGAGGCATCCCTGTTCGAGGAGCACGGCTTCCACGACTTCAAAATTTCCGTCAAGCACAACGATCCGGTCATCATGGTTGCCGCCTACGAAATGCTCGCCGAACAAGGCGACTGGCCCCTGCACCTGGGTGTCACCGAAGCCGGCCCCGCCTTCCAGGGCACCATTAAGTCTGCCGTAGCGTTTGGCGCATTGCTCGCCAAGGGCATCGGCGACACGATCCGGGTGTCCCTCTCCGCCCCGCCGGTTGAGGAAATCAAGGTCGGCAACCAGATCCTGCAGTCGCTGAACCTGCGCCCGCGCAAGCTGGAAATTGTCTCCTGCCCCTCGTGCGGCCGCGCCCAGGTTGACGTGTACAAGCTTGCCGAGGAAGTCACCGCCGGCCTTGAGGGCATGGAAGTTCCGTTGCGCGTTGCCGTCATGGGCTGCGTCGTCAACGGACCCGGCGAGGCCCGTGAAGCGGACCTCGGTGTGGCTTCAGGCAACGGCAAGGGCCAGATTTTTGTGAAGGGGGAAGTCATCAAGACTGTGCCCGAGGACCAAATTGTTGAGACACTCATTGAAGAAGCCATGAGGCTTGCCGAGCAGATGGAGTCCGACGCGGATGACACGACTCTCCAGGGTGGCCCCGTGGTTACCGTTTCCTAGGGGGGCGCACCACAATCCGGTGCGCGTCCTTGTCCACAGGGACACGGACGCGCTCCGGGCGCTGATCGCCCGCGACAGGGTCGCCAACGTGTTTGTCGATTCCCTCGTGAACCAGAACAACAGTGCTGTGCCCGCCTCCCAGGGCGCTGACATGCTCGGCTTTTTCGAGGACGACGGCGTGACCCTGGCCGCTGCCTGCTGGGTCGGTTCCAATGTGGTCCCCATCGAGGCAAACGCATCGCAGGCCACCAGTTTCGGCGAGTGGATCGTCGCCAATTGGCAGCCCCACGCTTCAATTTTTGGCCCCGCCGAGGCCACGCTGGCCATGATCGATGTCCTGCGCAAGGCAGGAATCCAGGCCCAGGAGGTTCGCGCCAACCAGCCGCTGCTGGCCATTTCAGGACCGCCGAAGGTGGCGCCCAACCCGCTGCTGGCCGTCAGCGAAAGCAGCCAGTTCAGCGATATCCTCACAGCCGCAGCTGCCATGTTCGAGGAAGAAGTGGGATACTCACCTTTCCTTGGCGGCGAGGCAAACTACCGGCGCCGCGTCGCCTGGCTGATCAGCAACGGCTATTCGTTCAGCCACGACGAACACCAGGGCGAGGTCATCTTCAAGGCGGACCTCGGGGCAGTCACAAAATTTGCCACCCAGGTCCAAGGCGTATGGATGAACCCGCGCTACCGCGGCCTCGGCCTGAGCGCCGGCTACATGGCCGCCGTCGTCCTGCTGGCCCAGGCCCACGCGCCCGTGACCAGCCTGTATGTCAACGACTACAACGCCCCCGCACGGGCCCTGTACAAGCAGGTCGGCTTTGAACAGGTCGGAACATTCGCGACTGTGCTGTTCTAGTCCCCGCGCCCTCCCACAGCTCGCAAGCTCGCCGTGGGTCCCTCGGGCGCGTGGGCCCACCCGCGCCCAAGATGCCGACGGCCGGAAGAGTCGCCTCCACTCGGCCAGCGGGTTGCTGCTCCGTCGAAACCCGTGTCCAGCCGATCAGCATTGTCATAGCCTGATCCAATGTGTCTCATAACCAACAAAGGGGACGCCGATTCAGCCCGAAGGATTCGAGGCATGGTATTGAGAATTGGCATCTAAGGATGTGACTCTCAGCGCTAATTGGTAGGGTTCTCGCAGCGATATGTGGCACGCCCTACTGGGTCTCGCCGGGTTTCAACGCTCTGACCTACGGCTTTCAAGACAGCAGAGCACCGTCCCGGGCACTGCTGTGTGTCGAGGTACCACCTCCCAGGCTCCGGCTACACCATATCGTTCAGGCGAGCGTGGCGGACAGGGAGCGCCGGAGCCAGTCCCGGTAGGCGGGCACGGACCACCCCGCATCGGTAACCAGTGTGCGATATCCCTGGGGATGACCCAGGGACCAGATGGCAGCGGCAGCATCAGCGTCTGACATACCGGAGGTGAGCCCGCCGCGGGAACGTACGGCCGCGGCCGCCTCCGCATATCGTTCTAGGCGCTGCAGCGCGCGGTCCTTTTGCAGCTTCTCCACAACCGAGTCGACGGCGGCAGCCTGAGCAATGATGTCCATTACCGGGCCGATACGGTGATGGACATCCACGAACCAGTCGGTGAGTACGGTGATCAGGGAGTCGAGGTCGGCGGCGTCGGCGGTGCGCTTGCGCATCAGTTCAAGCACGCTCATCGGGGAGTCGAGGCCCGACGCTGCCGCGTCCAATACCGCCGACAGCACCGCAGCCTTGTTGCCCACAGAGTTGTAAATAGTTTGGAGGGCAACGCCGCTTTCGCGGGCTATCGCTTCGATGGTTGTGACCACATACCCGTGCTGGAGGAAAAGGCGGCCAGCAATAGAAATGATGTGCGCCCGCGTATCTGCTGCCTGCACGGCACGGCGGCCAGCTTTGCGGACAACCGGTACTCGGGGGGCCGGGTCTGAAGCGGAATGAGAGACAGGCATGTAATTAGACTATCCCTCTAGTGACTAGAATGGTATTCTTGTTGAATCCGCCGGGCACCACCCCGGAAGCGCCCCGGTCTGGTGAAGGAGCCAGCTATGAAACAGGATGTCAAGGATGTTGTGGTCATTGGCGGCGGGCAGGCAGGACTTGCCACCGGCTTTCATCTGCAGAAAACGGGACTGCACTTCAGTATTCTGGAAAGGTCGGCACGGGTGGGCGACAGCTGGCGCAACCGGTGGGATTCGCTGCAGCTGTTCACCCCTGCCCGGTACAGTGCACTTCCGGGCATGCAGATCCGCGCACCCGGCGGATGGTTTCCGGACAAGGACCAGTTCGCCGATTACCTCGAAAGCTACGCACGGCAATTCCGGCTACCGGTCCAGACGGACACCCAGGTTGTGTCGGTGCGCAGACTGGACGGGACCTTCGAGGTCCGCACCAGCGAAGGAACTCTCCTTGCCCGCAGCGTGGTGGCGGCGCCCGGTCCCACCACTACCCCGCGGATTCCTGCCCTCGCGCAAGAGCTGAATCCAGGGATCACGCAGCTTCACAGTTCCCAATACCGGGCACCCGACGCCCTGCCGGTGGGCGACATTGTCGTGGTTGGGGCAGGGACGTCGGGTGCGGAGATCGCGATGGAGCTCGCCGGCGCCCACCCGGGCGGAACCGTGTATCTAGCGGGTCGCCCCACCCCGCACATTCCAGACGCCGTGTTCCGCTTCGCCGGCCCGGTTTACTGGCAGCTGGTGAACTCGCTGCTGACCCTCGACACCAAGCCCGGACGCAAGGTCGCCGCCGGCTTCCATGACCGCGGTGCGCCCCTCATTCGGGTGTCCATGCACGACGTCGAGCAGGCGGGAGTCGTGCGGCTCCCGCGCCTCACGGGGGTGGTGGACGGACAGCCGGTGTTCGACGGCACGAAAGCGGCGGCCATCGCCGCGAACCAGAGCAGAGCCCCGGCGCCGGGATACGTCCGCACTATCATCTGGGCGACGGGATACCGCCCGGAGCTAGACTGGATCGAGGATCTTCCGGTAGGCGCGCATGGCTGGCCCGCCACCGTGCGGGGCGCCGTGGCGGAGCTGCCCGGGCTCTACTTTGTGGGCATGCCGTTCCAGTACGCGCTGACGTCCGGGCTGATCGGCGGCGTTGGACGCGACGCGGCATACGTGGTGGAACACCTCAGGGCCCGGAAAAGCTGAGCCGGTGGCCGGCGGAGAATCCCGTAATTCATTCGGGAATTACATCCAGAACTCCGTGCAGCCCACGCATCGAGGCAACATTGCTGCCCTTGGGGTGAATCGCAACGGTATATGGGCGGCACTAAATGTCCCCTTTGATGTCCGTTGGCCGGTCCTTCACCTTGCCTGCCGTCGTGATGACCGAGCAATGACCAATGCGCGGTGTGAACCGCAGTGGTACGGCCTCGCTTTCGTAAATGGCGTGCCGGACTCTCGAAAAGTCATCCCGCCGTAAAGTGTCTTGGCCAACGCGCACTATCGAATTGGCGCGACGGGTCGTAATATCACCTTAGGAGACCTCACCGAGCGTTTGGTTGACTATTCGCAATTAAATCCCAAGGCTTCGGCGATCCCGGGCCACTCCGTGGAGGTGCGTCATGTACAGGTTAAGATTGCTGACGGCGGCGGCTGCCGCCGTCCTTTTATTACCGATTCTCCCCGCAGCCGCAGCGGTCACGGGCGACCAGCTCGTGAACACCGGCAGCACTTCAGCGCCATTCTCCCAAAACAAGCAGAATGAGCCTGGTCTCGCCGTCGACGCCGCGCACCCTACGGTGCTCGCGGCTGGTGCAAACGACGAAATCGACATGGAAGCTTGCGCCGCGGGCGCGCCGAACACCTGCCCGTTCACCCAGGGTGTGGGCGTCTCCGGAATCTATTTCTCCCTAGACTCCGGACACACCTGGACCCAGCCCACGTACAGTGGCTGGAGCGCACGTGACTGTGTCGGACCAGCTGTGTGTGCAGCCCACGTCGGTCCGATCGGAACTCTGCCGGGCTACTACGAAAAGGGTCTGGTTTCCAATGGTGATCCAGAATTGGCATTCGGGCCGCGCAAGGGCGCGGACGGAAACTTCTCCTGGGCGGCTGGCTCCCGGCTCTACTACAGCAACATCGCCACCAACTTTGGGACCACTCGCAGCGATCAGGCATTCAAGGGATCCGGGGCGATTGCGGTGTCCCGCACCGACAACGTGGTGGCCGCTGCGAACAACGATGCCAGCGCCTGGATGGCTCCCGTCATTGTGAGCAAGCAGAGCAGTGCCACTTTCAGCGACAAGGAGCAGATCTGGGCTGACAACGCTGCCAGCAGTCCCTACTTTGGAAATGTGTACATTTGCAACGTCAGCTTCCGCAGCAATGGCCACGGGGGTGCTCCGGCGCCGGTTATGCTGCACCGCTCCTCAGATGGGGGTGACAGCTGGACTACCCGCCAGATCTCCGCCGCAGTGAATAACGCTCAGATCAACGGCCGCCAGGGTTGTGCCGTACGCACAGACAGTGCAGGCCGGGTATACGTGGTCTGGTCCGGCTTTACGCAGGCAGGCGTAAGCGTCTTCTACCAAGTGACCTCGGACAACGGCGGCGCCAACTTCACACGGCCGCAGGTCGTGACGGCGATCGGTGGTATCGGCCAACTGGATCCCGTCACCGGGCGATCCACCATTGACGGCGTCGCAGGTTCGCGGACCGACGTCTTTCCGAGCATCGATATCGCAAATGGTGCGCCGACCGGCGTAGGGGCTCTGAACACGGTGGTACTCGGCTGGTCCGATGACAGCGCAGGAACCAATATGGAGCGGGCCTATGTCTCCTACTCCAGTGACCGCGGCGCGAGCTATAGCCCAAAGCAGGCGGTATCCACCACCGGCGACCGCGCGAACCAGCCAGCGGTTGCCATTTCGCCCAATGGAGGCACGGTCTACATGACCTACAATGCCTGGCAGGCTCCTTGGCAGATGACCACTGCCAACGCGCGCCCGATGGAGGGCGTCGTGCTCAGCGGCCCGACTCGGGGCACCCTCGCTGAAGTTCATCGTGGAGTCTCGGGTGACGCCCGCGGCTCGAGCGCCAATTCACTGAATGCGGAGTTCCTCGGCGATTACAACTACGCGGTGGCGACCGACAGCTACGGTGCGGCCGTCTGGAACGATGTGCGTAACGCGACCGATTGCCCCGCGGTGGATGCGTACCGCGAGGCGCTGGCCAACGGCGGCACCCCGACCCCGCCCGTGCCGTGCCAGTTCCCAATGACCGCCTTCGGCAATACGGACATCTACGGGTACACCTCGGCACCGTAGGCAGATACGAGGTCGCTTGACCGGGCCGTCGCGCTTCTGCGCCGGCCCGGTCAAGAGGCGTGTCGTCACCTCGCTGCTCTCGCTCGGCTGGAAACTACCGGCATGCTTGGCTACGTCCATGACAGCACAGTACACACACGACGACTGGGCCAGCATGGCAGAGACCCTAGAGACCTCGATGCGTTGCTGTTGGACGGCGTCCGCTCAGCATTTCCCTTGCGGACACCATCTTGCTGCTTGCACGAGTACTGAAAATTGTTCTGCCGGGTTCGGGCAATGACACGTTGCCTCTTAACCCTATGCCGCCGACAGCCTCATAACCTCAGTGCCTCGAATCCCATGCCATTCAAGACAGCTTCAGCCGGGCTGAACTCCACCATGCACAGCAGCGTCCGCCATCGTGCAAGCGGCCCTTCTTGGGGCGCAGGCGGGGGTCAATGAGGCACATCACACTTTTACCTGGATGTGCGCTACGCTTATGCAACTTGTTGCGCAAAGGAGTGCATAAATGAACGCCGGTCAGTTTCCGCACCTGTTCGCCCCCTTGGATCTTGGATTCACCACCCTGCCCAACCGGGTGCTGATGGGGTCAATGCATGTAGGGCTCGAAGAACAGCCGGGCGGTTTCGAACGCATGGCCGCGTTCTATGCCGAGCGGGCCCGCGGAGGTGTGGCACTGATGGTCACCGGCGGCATCTCACCCAACGAGGCAGGCTGGCCCATGCCGGGCGGCGCCAAACTCAGCACCCCCGAAGAGGCGGCACAACACAAAGTTGTCACCGCTGCCGTGCATGCCGAGGGCGGCAAGATCGCCCTGCAGTTGCTGCACTTTGGCCGCTACGCCTCCCATTCACACCTCGTCGCACCCAGTGCAGTCCAGGCGCCGATCAACCCGCTCACCCCGCACCCGCTCAGCGGCGCGGAAGTGGAGCAGACCATTGAGGACTTCGCCAACGCCGCCCTGCTCGCTCAGTCGGCGGGCTACGACGGCGTTGAAATCATGGGTTCCGAGGGGTACCTGATCAACGAATTCATCGCCAAAAGAACCAACCACCGCAGTGATGAATGGGGCGGCCCCTACGAAAACCGCATGCGCTTCCCCGTCGAAATCATCCGCCGCACCCGGAAACGCGTGGGCGAAAACTTCATCATCATCTACAGGCTTTCCATGCTCGACCTGGTCGAGGGCGGCTCAACACTGGATGAGGTCATCACATTGGCTCGGGCCATCGAGAAGGCCGGCGCCACCATCATCAACACGGGCATCGGCTGGCACGAGGCACGCATCCCCACCATCGCCACTTCCGTGCCACGGGCCGGCTTCGCCTGGGCCACAAGAAAGGTCATGGGTTCGGTGGGCATTCCGCTGGTTGCCACCAACCGCATCAACACCCCCGAGGTCGCGGAGAAGCTTCTGGCCGACGGCACGTCCGACATGGTCTCCATGGCACGGCCATTCCTTGCCGACGCATTCTTCATGCGCAAGGCAGGGGAGGGTCGCAGCGACGAGATCAACAGCTGCATCGGCTGCAACCAGGCCTGCCTGGACCACACGTTCGTCGGCAAAACCTCCTCATGCCTGGTCAACCCCCGTGCGTGCCACGAGACGGAAATCATCATCAAAGAGGCAAGCAAAACCAAGAAACTCGCGGTTGTCGGTGCCGGTCCGGCCGGCCTCGCCTTTGCCGTGACAGCCGCAGAGCGCGGCCACACCGTCACGCTTTTCGAGGGTTCCGGGGAGATCGGCGGGCAGTTCAACCTTGCCAAGCAGATCCCCGGCAAGGAGGAATTCCACGAGACCATCCGCTACTTTAACCGCCAAATCCAGCTGCGCGGCATCGAACTGCGCCTGGACACCACAGCCACCGCGGACAGCCTTCTGGCCGAAGGATTCGATGAGATCGTGCTGGCCACCGGTGTTCTCCCGCGCACACCACAGCTCGACGGCGTGGACCACCCGAGCGTGTTGACTTACCTCGACGTGCTGCGGGAGAAGAAGGAGGTGGGCGCCAACGTTGCCATCCTCGGCGCCGGCGGCATCGGCTTCGACGTCGCCGAATACATCACCGCGCACGGCACCAGCGCAACCCTCGTGCCGGAAAAGTTCTACCGCGAATGGGGCATCGACCCGGACTACAAGAACCCCGGCGGCATCACCACGCCCGCCCCGCCCCGGCCCGACCGACGCGTGGGTCTTTTTCAGCGCAAGGAATCCAAGGTTGGTGCGGGGCTTGGCAAGACCACCGGCTGGATCCACCGCACGGCGCTGAAGGCCAAAGGCATCCACATGGTGGCCGGGGTCGAATACCAAAGGATTGACGACGCCGGACTCCACCTCCGCGTCAACGGCGCCGACACCGTGCTCGCCGTGGACACCGTCATCCTGTGCACCGGCCAGGAGCCACGCCGCGAACTGCAGGCGGGGCTGGAAGGAGCTGGCGCCGTCGTGCATCTCATTGGGGGAGCGGACGTGGCCGCCGAACTTGACGCCAAGCGTGCAATTGACCAGGGAACCCGTCTGGCGGCCCGGATCTAGATGTCTCTCACTCACGCAATCCTGACCTCGCTGATGGAAAAACCCTGCACCGGGGCCGAATTGGCGCGGCGTTTTGACAAATCGCTGGGACATTTTTGGCAGGCCACACACCAGCAGATCTACCGGGAACTCGGACACCTGGAACGGGGAGGACTGGTGGAGGTCCGGGAGATGCCCTTAAGCCGCGGGCAACAGCGCCACTTTCAGGTACTTCAGGCGGGACGGAACGCGCTGCAGCAGTGGTGCGCCGGGCAGGGCGAACCGCGCCCTATCCGGGATGAACTCCTGGTGCGGCTGCGGGCCGCTGCCGTGCTGGGAACGGTGGATGTCACCCCTGAAATGCGCCGACATCAGGAGGCGCACGCCGACTCCCTGCAACGGTTCGAAACCATTGAACGGAGCGACTTTCCTGAGGGCGGGCAACGCACCGCGGCCGATGAATTGCAGCTTGCTGTGTTGCGGGCGGGGATCGCGTACGAGAAATCGTGGCTGGCCTGGTGCGCGCAGGCCCTGGCCGACATCGAGCCCGGAAGCCAGCAGCCCTAGCTGCTGGCAGTGTCCTGTTCGCAAGCCTGGGCCGTGAGCATCCTCGCCGTATCCGACAGCATGGCCGCGGTCCGTCCGATCACTGGCGCATAGGAGGACTGCCAGGCGTGCCTGAAGACAAAGGCGTCCGGTCCCTCCCAGCGCAGCGTGGACGTGATGCATGAGCTGAGCTCGCTCCTGACTGACAACAGGACATTTTGCGCACGGAGTAGCTCACGGGCAAATTCCCGCAGGTCCTCGGGGTCTGCCCCGTACAGGCCGGTGCCCATTCATTCTCCCGTGATAGCCGTGCCGCCAAATCCCAACAATGGTGGTGTTCGGCGCTCATTGACCTTCAACACTAGGGCGCCGGCCGCGATCAGGCGATGGGCAGAGGTGCCCATGCGTCCTTCTCAGGCCGTCCGGCGCCGCAACGTCAGCGAAGCAGCCAGCAGCCCTGCCACCACAAACCCCGCAACCACCATTAGGTCAACGGCCAGTGCGGAGGTCGGAGCGGCGTGCGCTGCCACCTGCTGCAGCCCGTCAACGGCGTAACTGAGCGGCAAGATGTTTGAGATTGCCTCCAATACCCCGTTCATGTGGTCCCTAGCCACAAACAGCCCGCACAGCAGAATCTGCGGTATCACCACGACGGGCATGAACTGGACCGCCTGGAATTCGGTGGTGGCAAACGCCGAGCACAGCAGGCCAAGTGCCACGCCAAGAACCGCCGTCAAGACCGAGATCAGCACCACCCACCCCGCATTGCCCTCAATCTTCATCCCAAAGATCCAGTACGCAGTCGCCGTGGCCACCAAGGCCTGCAGCGCGGCCATGATGGAAAACGCCAGGGCGTAGCCGAAGAGGAGATCGGCCTTGTGGATGGGTGTTGTCAGCAGGCGTTCCAACGTGCCAGATGTCCGCTCGCGCAGCATCGTGATCGAGGTGACAAGGAACATCACCACGAAGGGGAAGATGCCAAGCATCATCAGGCCCACCCGGTCAAAGGTGCGCGGCACACCCGGCGGCAGTGACTCATTCTGGTACAGCCAGTACACCAGTGCCAGAAGCACGGCCGGGACCACAAGGATCAACCCGATGCTGCGGGGGTCGCCCTTGAGCTGTCGCAGTACCCGGGCGCACGTTGCCCACAGCATTGCAAGGTTCATGAGAGTGCCCTTCCGCGCGTGACGCCCGGTTCCTTCCCACCGGCGTCGGCCTCCATCGACGCGCGGATCAGCCGGAGGAAGGCCAGCTCAAGGTCGTCTGTCCGGCCGCTTTCTCGCAATTGCGCCGGCGTCAGCTGGGAGAGCAGCAGGCCGTCGCGCAAAAGCAGCAGGGAATCGCAATGCCCGGCCTCCTCCATCACATGGCTTGAGATCAGAAGCGTTGTCCCCTCTGCTGCCATGTCCGAAAATTGCTGCCACAAATCCGCCCGCAGCACGGGGTCAAGCCCCACAGTCGGCTCGTCTAGGATCAGCAGCCGCGGCTTGCCCACCAGCGCACAGGCCAGCGAGACCCTGCTGAACTGTCCGCCCGAGAGGTTTCCCGCCTTGCGTTTGGCCAGTTCGGAAAGCCCGACGGCGGCCAGCACCGCATGCGCGTCCTCCCGGCTTCCGCCGTGGACGGCGCCGAAGTAACGGACATTATCGATGACGCTGAGGTCCCTGTACACGCTGGCAGCCTGGGTGACATAGCCGACGTCGTTCCTGTTCCGCGGATCCCCTGCCGGACGGCCAAGGACAGTGACAGTGCCTGCGGCGATCCGTTGGACACCGACAAGCGCCCGCATGAACGTCGTCTTGCCGCTGCCTGAGGGGCCGAGCAGGCCGGTGATGCGGCCCGCCGGAATGTTGCAGGAGATGTTGGCCAGCACTGTTGTCTTGCCGCGGTTCACGCGCAGACCCTCAACGTTGACACTCACCGGACCGTTCATGCCCGAGGGGTCCGCCGGCACAGGGGCGAATGGAGGGTCGGGGGAGGGCATGGCCGCTCTGTGGGACATTGGGGCTCCAACGCTGCAGGGTCATGGACGTTTCACTTCAAACTAGACCCCGGGAAAGTCACTGTCCAGCATGTGCACCCGCGGACGCGAGCCTAATCATGGGACGAGGCAAGGGCCTGCGGGCGTGAATCGCCGAGCCGGCCCATGGTCAGCGTGGGCGAGAAGCCGCAGAAAGATTCGAACTCGTGGATCAGGTGCATCTGGTCGTGGTAACCGGCGTTCACAGCGATATCAAGCCATGATTTATCCGGAGATCCAACCTTGGCATCCAGCGCTGCCTGGAAGCGGGCCACCCGGGCGAACCTCTTGGGTGTGATTCCCATGTCCTGGATGAACAACCTCTCCAGCTCCCGCACACTGACATTCACATGCGACGCCAAATCCACGATCGTGATGCGCCCTGCCCGGCGCGTCAGCAAGGATCCCGCAGTGGTGGCGATGGTGGCCGCACCCCTTTCCAAGGCCAGCTGCCGCAGAAGGAACGTCTCGCTGATGCGTATTCTGTCAAGGAAATTGGTTGTTTCGGCCAAGACGTTCCACAGCGTCGAAAGGGAAGCCCCGAGGACGTCCGTCGAATCGTAAAAGGTGTCCACGATGGTGCTGATTGGCACACGGAACAGCGGCCACAGTGCGGTTGGTTCGAGGAAGATCGCGAACGAATCGATGGTGCCCTGGAACAGCAGGCTGGTGCAGGTGTGGGTGTGTGGTCCCACCAGCGACATGGGACTGCCCGCCTCGCAGCTTCCGTCAGCTGATTGAATCGTCAAGACGTCGTTGAAGTCGAAGTGGAGGACAGTCTCCAGGAATGCCGGCATGGGTTGCGCCTGAAAGGTGTCTGTCAGGGTGCGCTGGGCGAAGGCACGCACGAACGGGCGAAGCGCCGGTGATGCCTGTGCAGATTGCACTGAACGCATTGGTCCATCCCCCTTCCCCTGCTTCACGGGGTGCGTCGCATTTCTACTAGGCGAGGCGAATTCCTGCCGTGAATGATGTAGCTAAGCGCATCATCATTGATTCGTGGCAGAAATGCAATGCCCCGGGGGATGCACTTTTAGGGGCGGGAGATCCAAACCATTCTCCAGTGGCTTGGAGGAGTAGGAGCTCATGATGTCCGATGGAACCGAAAACCGGCAGATAGCGGCGATCCGACCTGTCAAGGAGTCGGCCGAGGATCAGATCCTCAGCGTTCCTGGCGTCGTTGGCGTCGATATCGGCGAGAAGATCAGCGGTGGAAAGCCCACCGGTGAGATGAGCATTCTCGTCTACGTCAAGGCGAAGAAGAAGAAGTCTGCACTGTCCGCCAAAGATCTGGTTCCGCCCATGGTTGATGGCGTCAAGACGGATGTCCAGGAGCTGGTCATCGAGCTGCAAGCGGCCATGGGAAGGCTGGAGGGCGAGCTGCAGATCGATGCCGGGACCTACACAACATTGCACGGTGGCATTGGCATGGGCCCATCACGCAGCGTGTACATGACGCCGCCGGACGTGCCGACGGCCGGGAATTATGTGTTTGTCGGAACCTTGGGTGCCATGGTGCGTGACCGGGCCAGTGGCGCCACCATGGCGTTGACCAATTTTCACGTTGCCGCCATCAACAGCGGCTGGAACGTGGGCGACCGAATGGTTCAGCCCGGCCGCGTGGATGGAGGGAACCCGGCCACCCAGGAATTCGGCGCGCTGACGAGGGCCCAATTGACTGAAAACACCGACGGTGCCGTTGTCACAGTTGATTCCGCCAAGGCGTGGGACTACACGGTGGAGGGTATCGGGGATGTTGCGGGCACCTCGACAGCGACGGCCGGCATGGCTGTCCAGAAGCGTGGACGGACAACGGAACATACATTCGGCAACGTCGCATCCGCGGATGCCACCATCAGCATCGACTACGGCGATGGCATTGGCACCCGGACGTTGCGGCATCAGATTCGTATTTCAACGGACACATCACAGTCCGCCCGATTCTCCGACCACGGCGATTCCGGGTCCACGGTGATGGACATGAACCGCAACGTTGTCGCGCTGTTGTTCGCCGGTTCGTCAGACGGCTCCACCACCTTCGCCAATCCAATTGCTGGAGTCCTCAACGAGCTCGGGGTAGACATCCTGGTGCGTCCGGTCATCGTGGTTACCAGGCCGCTCATTTCATGCCTGAACACCCGGATTCAAATCTGTGATCTGACGCGGCCCACCACATGCTTCATCCAAACGCGCACCGCGGTGTGCACGCTGACCCGTCCCGTGATCTGCGAGATCGTGACCCGCACGCCGGTCTGTAATATCGTGACCCGCACGCCGGTCTGTAATATCGTGACCCGCACGCCGGTCTGCAATATCGTGACCCGGGGTGGGTGCCCTGGGCCACATCCCGGCGAAGGCATGAACAACGGAGCGAATCTCGGATACGGCGACCCGACGTGGATGGGTTCCCAATACGACACGGGCCCCTTCGACGCGGATCCTTCCTTCGTCGCCGGCTACCTCGCGGCCCTCGAGGAAATCGTAGCCATCGAAGAAGAAGGCGAAAACTGAGCACCGTGACAGTCCCCGAGCTGGTCGCCCGCGGCATTGCGGCAGGCTTGCTTGCGGCCAGTGAAGTGCTCGACGGTGCCATTGCCGTGTACCCGCAGTCACGGAGCAACGTTGTTTACAGGGTTGAGCGCCACGGGGTTCCCTTCGCCTATGTGAAGCAGCGGGGGCAGTCATCGATGCTTGACGGGGACGACGTCGTATTCAACGAACGTGCGGTGCTCACGGAACTCGCAGGGGTGGGCTGCCTCCCGCAGGTATTGTCCATTGACGATCCGGGGGCCCTCTGGGTGAAGGCGGTGCCGGGCAGACCGCTCGCCGAGCTTCTCAGCGGCGGTGCCGAATTCGATGCCGCCTGCAGCGGGTTGGCACAATCGCTGGTGGAGCTCCACTCCTGGCCCGCGGCCGGGACGCTTTCCGGACTGCCCCGTGCACCTGAACCGTGGGCGCTGCGCCCCGATGAACTCCCGCCATCAATGGCCGGGAGTCCGCCGGACTCCGCGTGTGCGGCAGTCTTGGACCTCACACGGGAGCCGGACGTGCGGGCTGCACTCGAGCATGCATCGTCAAGGTGGACGAGGACAGCCTGGATCCATGGGGACGTTTCGGCGAACAACATCATCATCGATCAAGGACGGGCCACACTTGTGGATCTGGAAGGCGCCGGGTTGGGCGCCCCTGACTGGGATCTTGCGACCGCCGTGTCGACACTGGGTGGACTCGGCAACACCGGAACGGCATTCCTTACCGAGTATTGGCGGCAGGGCGGTCCGGCCCGGCTCGATGATGCAATGCTCACCGTCCGCGCAGTCCAGACAGCGTGGCAGGTGGCTGTGCTCACCACGGAGCAGGGCGACTCCTTCGTCGATGCGCCCGGGCATCTCGAGGCTGCGCGGAAGCATGCCGCCTCATTCGTGTCCACCCATGGCAGGCGATGAAAATGCACGGGTTCCCCGCCATCCACGCGCGGACTCTGGGTGAAGCGAAAGTACTGGCGGAGTCGCCTGCCGCAAAAGGCCAGGACCTCGCCACCTACCTCTACACCCGGTGGTATGCCGCAACGGGTACGGAAACCGGCCTTGACCCGGCATGGCCTCCCCTGGAAGGCATGTTGCGCGTCGCCCAATCTGAAGTGCTGGGGTGGCAACCGGCCCTCGTCCTGCGGCAGGGCGCCAGTGGAATCGTCCTCGCACGGGGCGCTGACGGCCGTGCGCGGGCCCTGCTCCGCGGTGGTTACACACATCAGGACGCCAGCGAACACATGGGCCTGCCGCCGCAACGGGGGGACTCCATCGTGGCGGTCCCTCGCTCCGGCGCCGTCGTCTCCGAAGGATGGTGGCGTACATGGGGTTGTGGCTGGGATCCACGGTCGGCGCCGGAAGGAGTCACCCGCGTGTACATTGGCCCGAAGCTTGTGGAACTGCCGGTCCTGATGGCTGCCCTGACTGTGACCCTCCAGACGCACGCAGTGCCGTGGATGATCAAGGTGGCCACGCAGGCCGGGAGCCTTGCCCGGCCCGACGCCGTCGTGCTGTATCTGAGGTCAACGGCTGCTTTCGAGGACATCGTGGCGGCCGCCAGGGACCGGGTGCGCAAGGAACCTGGGCCCGCGCTGACAGAGACGCTCGCCCCAGGGGTTTCTTGGGCGCAGGATCCCGGTGACGGACGCAGCTTCGGCGAAAGCCGGTGCTCTCTCGTGGCGACGGCGCTCCTGCGTGCATCCAACGGCGGCACCGAAGCATTTCTTGGCATCCTCCGGCAGGAATTTGTGGCAGCCGGGCTGGATCCCGCTGCCCCACATTTGTGCGGGAGAGCCAATGGCTGAGCACGAGCCGCTGCCCCTGCTCCGGGACGCGCTGGATCGATGTTTGGACGCGCTCTGTGCCACTGCCGTAAGGTCCGACGACCGGGCCGGGTGGCTCAGTTGGGACCTTGACGTAGACGGCGGACCCCGACGGATGCTGGGTGGACGGGCCAGCCTCTACGACGGTGATGCCGGGATGGCGTGGGCCCTTGCGACTCTCGCCAACGCAACAGAGAGAGAGGATCTGGCAGATCTCGCCACAGGTGCCGCGCGCAATGTGGGCGACGCCGGCCACGCGGGATTGCTGGCCGGGCAGGCCGGATTGCTGGCCGGGCAGGCCGGCATTGCGCTTGCACAGTACCGGGCGGGACAGCCATCACAAGGGCTGCCTGTCCCAACATCCTTCGCGGGAGCGGACCTCTCCAATGGCCTTGCGGGCCTGTTGCTGGCCCAGGTGCGCATGGGGCGCTGCGGTCAGGCCACCATCGATGCAGTCGACCTCCTCCAGGCAAACGCCTACAAGACCCCGATGGGTGTTTGCTGGCCGGAATCCGAAGGTCCCGATGGAAGGCCCCTCTGCGGTTTGGCCCATGGCAACAGTGGGATTGCCCTGGCTCTGGCCGAGGCGGCCGCAGCCTATCCGCCCTGTGCGCCCCAGGCCGTGGAGCTCGCGGTGGAAGCGCTTCGCTGGGAATCAGCCTGGTTCGATCCACTCCTGGGTGGATGGCCGGACCTGAGGACTGAGCCGCCCTCATACCCTGCGCTGTGGTGCCATGGCGCCGCAGGAATCGCAGTGGTACGGCTGCGGCTCCTGGGGCTCCCAGCATCCTTGGGGCTGCCCGTAAACATCCTCAGGGCCGAGGCTGAGGCCGCCGTCGTGGCCTGTGGCTCCGACCTGACGCGTGTGCTCGGCAGCGGCAGCATCCCACCTACAGGGCTGACGTTGTGCCATGGAATCGGCGGGGCACTTGAGGCACTCACGCTTGCCCATGACCTGTGGAAGGTGGTGCCCCACCTCGCCGCAGCACGCGAATTTGCCGCGGCCGCCGTCGCCGGCCTCGATGAGGACCCCCTTGCCTGGCCAGGTGGTGTCAGGGCTGCTGGCAGTACAGGACTGTTCGTGGGGGTCGCCGGAGTTGCTCTTATCTTGGCCAGATTGATCGACCCCGGGAAGATCTCCAGCCCTGCATTGCTGTTGTGACAGTGGATCCCACGGGCCCCGCGGGCAGGAGCCGGGCGGCTGGCTACCTGCGGGCGCCGGGCCGGGTTCGCAGTCCTTCCGCGGGCTGCGTGTGCCACAGCCACTGCCTGAACCGGTAGATTGGTACCAGCACGTCTGTATCCACGACTGCACCCATCAACTTCAAGAAATGGAAAATTACGCGTGGCACTTCGCCTTTCCACCCTCTTTTTACGTACCCTGCGTGAAGATCCCGTCGACGCCGAAGTGGACAGCCACAAACTGCTGCTGCGCGCGGGTTACATCCGCCGGGCGGCCCCGGGCATCTACACCTGGCTCCCGCTGGGCCTGCGCGTGCTGCGCAAGGTCGAAGCCATTGTGCGTGAAGAGATGGACGCGTTCGGCGCTCAGGAAGTCCACTTCCCGGCCCTGCTGCCCAAGGAACCCTACGAGCTGACCAACCGCTGGCTCGAATACGGCGACGGCATTTTCCGCCTGCAGGACCGCAAGGGCGCGGACTACCTGCTGGCCCCCACCCACGAGGAAATGTTCACGCTGCTGGTCAAGGACCTGTACTCCTCCTACAAGGACCTGCCCCTGAGCCTGTACCAGATCCAGAACAAGTACCGCGACGAGGCACGTCCCCGCGCCGGCCTGCTGCGCGGGCGCGAGTTCATCATGAAGGACTCCTACTCCTTCGACGTCGACGAGGCCGGCCTGGACGCCAGTTACCTGGCCCACCGCGCCGCCTACCTGCGCATTTTCGAGCGCCTGGGCCTGGAAATCATCCCCGTGGCAGCCACCGCCGGTGCCATGGGTGGCTCCAAGAGCGAAGAGTTCCTGCACCCCGTGGCCATTGGTGAGGACACCTTTGTGCGTTCGGCCGGCGGATACGCTGCCAACGTCGAAGCCGTCACCACCGTTGTTCCGGAGGACATCGACTTCACCAACGCGCCCGCCGCGATCGTCCGCGACACCCCCGATACACCCACCATCGACACCCTGGTTGAGGCAGCCAACGAGCTCGCGCCCCGCGCCGAAGGGGCCTGGACCGCGGCCGACACCTTGAAGAACGTCGTGCTGGCCATCGACCTGCCCACAGGCGAACGCCGGATCGTCGTCATCGGCGTTCCCGGGGACCGCGCCGTGGACCTCAAGCGCATCGAAGCCAACATTGGTGCCCACCTCGAGGTCGGCGGTGAAGTTGGCGTGGAAGCAGCCGGTGAAGCTGACCTGAAGAAGATCGCAGGGCTCGTCAAGGGCTACATCGGCCCGGGCCTGAGCCTTGACGCCGCCGTGCTCGGCGCCGAAAGCACCACCAAACTGCTGTACCTGGTTGACCCGCGCGTCGTCTCCGGCACCACCTGGATCACCGGGGCTAACGAGGCAGGCAAGCACGTGTTCGGCCTCGTGGCTGGCCGCGACTTCGCCTGGGATGGCACTATCGAGGCCGTTGAAGTTCGCGAAGGCGACCCCGCCCCCGACGGATCCGGCCCCCTGGAAACCGCCCGCGGCATCGAAATGGGGCACATCTTTGCCCTGGGCACCAAGTACGCCGAAGCACTGGGACTGAAGGTCCTGGACAAGAACGGCAAGCTGAGCGTTGTCACGATGGGCTCCTACGGCATTGGCGTCACCCGCGCCGTTGCAGCCTTGGCCGAGTCCAACCACGACGACAAGGGCCTGATCTGGCCCGCCAACGTGGCTCCGGCCGACGTTCATGTGGTGGCCGTTGGCCGCGGCGATGAAATCTTCGACGCGGCGGCGCAGCTCACGGCCGACCTTGAAGCTGCGGGCCTGGACGTCATTTACGACGACCGCCCCAAGGTTTCCCCCGGCGTGAAGTTCGGCGATGCCGAGCTCATCGGCGTCCCGACCATCCTGGCCGTTGGCCGCGGACTTGTCGACGGCGTCGTGGAGATCAAGAATCGTGCCACCGGCGTTGCCGAGAACGTTCCCGTTGCCGAGGCCGTGCAGTACATCCTCGAGAACCAGTAGCCACTTCATCTGACCCGCAGAAAACAGCGAAAACCGTGGGAAATCCACGCCTTTTTCGCAGTTTTCTGCGGGTCAGTTGCCATTTATGAGGGGAATGCATGATTTCCGGCCTTGAAAACATCACGACGGCGACGATCCTGCTGATCATTGTGGCGGGCTTCGCCGCCGGCTGGGTCGACGCCGTCGTGGGCGGCGGCGGCCTTATCCAGCTCCCTGTCATGCTCATGATCCCCGGAATCACGCCCGTGCAGGCCCTTGCCACCAATAAGATGGGCTCGATTTTCGGCACCGCCACGAGTTCGATCACCTATTACAGGCGGGTGAAACCAGACCTGCGCACGGCCCTGCCCATGGCCGGTGTGGCACTGGTGGGCAGTGTCTGCGGGGCGGTTGTTGCGGCGAGCCTGCCCGGTTCGGTTTTCAAGCCGATCATCGTTGCGGCCCTGGTTGCCGTGCTGCTGTTCACAGCGCTCAAGCCAAACATCGGCGAGCTGACGGCCCTTCGCCACAGCGGCCGCAAGCACTACGTCGTCGCTGGGTGCATTGGCGCGGTGATCGGCTTCTACGACGGCCTCATCGGCCCCGGCACCGGCTCATTCCTGATCATCGCGATGGTCACCCTCATGGGCTACGCGTTCCTTGAGGCCAGCGCGAAGGCGAAAATTGTCAATCTTGCGACGAACGCCGGTGCCCTCATGTTCTTCCTTCCCCACGGCTCGCTGCTGTGGGGCGTGGGACTGATTGTGGGCGGAGCGAACATGGCCGGCGGCTATCTCGGCGCCCGCACGGCCGTAAAGCAAGGCAGCAAGTTCATCCGCATCGTTTTCCTGGTCGTCGTCACGGTGCTGATCATCAAGCTCGGAATCGACGTCTGGAATGAAAACGTCCTGCTGGGCTAACTAGTACAGCAGCTTCAGACCTTGTACGCCGGGGAGCCCTGGAAGCGTCTTCCCCGCCATGGTGCTTGCCACCCACAGGGACCGCTGGGCGTCGCCGCCATGTCCGGGTTCCTCCAGGTAGCAAAGTGCGTTTTCGACCTCCCTGACCACCGACCAGCCCGCGGTAAGCCCCTCGTCGAGCCCGGCAGCCTGCGCCAGCGATGACGCACGACGGCGGAGCCCGGCTTCCGGGGCCGACGTCGGCAGGTCCCGGAGCCGGTTCCACAGGCACGGTGCGACCGAAAATTCCGCGTCACCGACCTGGGCCTGCGGGTCAATGGCCAGGTACTGGCTTGAGCCGGGCTTCGCCAGGACGTTCAGGTAGTGCAGGTCTGTGTGGACAAGGACGTCATTGCTGCTGCGGCGAGCCACGGCACCCCGGGTTTGGCAGACCTCAAGCGCGGCCTCGAGCAGCCAGCGCGGAAACGGTTCCGACAGCTCGGACCAGCGTTGGGGAAGTTCGTCGCAGTACTGTTCGGCGGTCGCCGCAATGTGGGGGATCTCCCGCCATTGTGGCCGACCGTCGGGGCGGATGCTCAGGTCCTTCACAAGTGCTCCCCAGATGGCGATGGCTTCCTCCATGGGAAGTTCAAGCAGGGAGCGGTGTTCCTCCAGCCTGTCCATGAGCATGGCTCCGATGGATTCATCGCTTTGAAGGACCCGCACCGCACCGTGTCCCTCCCATAGGCGGAGCGCGACGGGCTCAAGCAGGGCTTCCTCGTGGGGGAAGGCCACCTTCAAGGCTGCGGGCACGCCTTTGCGGGTCAGGACCGGGACAACAACCCCGGTGTGCCCGTGCCACGGCAGTGCCCCGTTGGGAAGGTCGACGCTCAGCTGCCATTGCGCCAGGGCCGCCCTGATGAAGCCCGGCAGACGGCTCAGCCACGCGCGTCCCTCAACGGTTTGGCGGTGGCGCAGGCGCAGCGGTTCGGGAATTTCGACTCTTACGGGCACACCAACGAGCTTAGCCTGCGGCAATTAGCCGACGAGTCCGCTGGACCCCAGCAGGCGCCCGATCGCGAAGGTTGCGGCCAGGGCCAGGGCGCCGCCGAACACCACACGTGCCGCGGCCGTGGCGCGGGAACCGCCGCCAATCCGGGCTGCGGTCCAGCCGGTGATGCCCAGTGCCAGCAGGACTGTCACGAACGTGACGGGGACCCTGACGCCCTCCGGTGGCAGCAGGATGGCCAGCAGCGGCAGGATGGCGCCGAGCGTGAAGGCAATGGCCGATGCGAAGGCAGCATGCCAGGGGCTGACGACGTCGTCCACGTCAAGGTTGAGCTCGGCCGACAAGTGGGCGCCGAGCGCGTCATGCCCGGTCAATTCGCGGGCCACAAGGGCGGCGGTCGAGGGGGAGAGGCCCTTGCGTTCATAGGCCGTGGCGAGGTGGGCCAGGTTTTCCTGCGGGGCGCGAGCGAGATCGCCCTCCTTGGCGGCGATCATGGCCTTTTGGCTGTCGCGCTGGCTGCTGACCGAAACGTATTCGCCCAGTGCCATGGAGATGGCGCCCCCGATAAGTGCGGCCACCCCTGCCGTCAGGATGGCTCCGTTGCCCGATGTGGCTCCGGCAACGCCAACCACGACGGCGGCAACGGAGACGATTCCGTCATTGGCGCCCAGGACTCCGGCCCGCAGCCAGTTCAGCCGCTGGGCGATTTCCCCGGTCTTGGGGAGTTCACGGGGAATGGTCAGGTCTTCTGCTCGCTTCATGATCCAAGCCAATCATCGGCGTGTTGTTGGCGCCAGCAAGGCAAGGATGTGCTCGCTGAGGCATGCCTTTCCTCACCCCGGGGCCTGTTTAGCCGGCGGGCATGCCGGCGAGGGCGCCGGCCGGCCCACCCCAGTGCTCCTGTGCCTGGGTTGAGTCCAGTAGCCAGGTGACGGAGATTTCACGCAGCAAGCTGGTAGCCGCCGGTGCCTTGCCGCCCGTTGTGGAAGGGGATGCCGTTTCCTCGACGGGGGCGGCGGGGCTGAGCGCGGCCAGGTCGGCGTAAATGGCGGCGAGGTCCCTTTCCAGCCCGGCCAAAGCCTTCCCGGGTGTTGCCGTGAACGATGCGTCCAAGGCAAACCCTGCGACGGGTTTCGCCACCGGCAGGCACCGCACCAGAAGTTCACCGTTGAGCACCTCCAGCTTGCCCTGGTGGCGGGCCAGCAGTGCGGCGGACTTGCTGAACTGGGGTTCGGCCAGTCGCGTCGCAGCCACCTGGTAGGCGTAGATGGCCTTCTGCTCGCCGATGGCGGCGGCACGCAGCGCAGAATCGATCGTGACACCGGGTCGCGGCTCAAGGGTGGATGTGCACGTGGGGCCGCCCGGGGCCGGGAAATCAACCCGGGTGGGGGGCAATGCCGGCGCCGGAGGCGTGCTGCCCACGGTGGTGCCCAGGGCCTGTGCCCGCAACACTTGGTTCGTGCCCACCGCCGCGAAGACCCTCCCCATGGCCTTGTCCGCGGTCAGGGCGTTCTTGAGCAGTTCGTTGCCGCTGGCTCCCAGCGCAGCCATGAAGCCTGCCACCGTCGCCGCAGGGGTCGGTGCGGCAGTCGCCGGGGACGTGCTCGGCGGGAGCCCGTCACCCAAGGACTCAGCCTGGATGGCAAGGTCCTTGACTGCCCTGCCCAGAATCTCCTTCACGGCCGGTGAGCTGGTGGAATTGTGCAAGGCGGTGGCCTGGCTCAACAGTGCTGTTGTCCTTTCCCGCGCGGCCGCGCGGTGCTGCTCCGTCTGTGACGGACCGACAGATGCTTCCTTGGTGCCTGAGAACACGGTGCCCATCGCGACAACCACGGCCGAAATGACAAGCATGAAGAACAGGCCCCTGATGAAGGCCGTGAAGCGGCTCCGCTTCCTGCGCGGCGCCTTGTTCCCGGCGTTCGTTTGGGGCTGTGGGGGTTCGACGGACGGCGTTGCGCGCACACCGTTTTTCACATCCGGGGCACCTGCTCCAACCTCCACGTCGGCCGTCCCGTTTTGTTCGGCAAGCCGCCTTTCGCGACGGGACAGGGGAACCTGCTCCTCGCCGGCTGCAGATGCTCGCCCGCCATCGCCTGCATCTTCCTGCGTCGAAGCAGGTTCCGCAGGGGTTTCGTCGCGCGGCTGGGCCCCGGCACCAGGTTCCGGTGCGGCGGCGGGCGACTGGCCGGCGTCGTGCGTGACGGGGGAGTCCGCGGGGTCAGGCGCCTCGGTGGGCACAAGCTGGCCATCCGTGCCAACAACCAGCAGGGCAGGCGCAACTGCGGCGGCCTTCGCGGGGGCACCTGCAGGGGCAGTGGCGCGACGGGGCCCCCTGCGCGGCTTCCTGCCTGCCTTGTTGCCTGTGGCGGCGGGAAGCGAAGCGTCGGGCCGGGCCTGGGAATCGGGATTGGTCACAACTGTTGATCATCTCATGAGAGCCCAAACCGGTGCACGCCGGCGGCGTCGGATCCGCAGAATTGGGGCGGCAGTGCGTCCATAGTCACACCCAATCCGTTCAGCGCAGCTGCCGGAAACTCGGTAGCATGTATATCTACAACAACATCAATAGGGAGGCGTGCGTTTTATGACGAAGCCGGATAGGCCGAAAGTGGCCGCACGCTCAGGGAAAGCACCGTCTGCATTGGATGCGGCGGCGGAAGCGCAAAGACTCCATGCTTTTCTGGCCCCCACGGTTGCCGCCGCGAACCTGTACCTTGAGGAAGTCAAAGTACATTTCGACGGCTCGCAACGGACAGTCTCCGTCGTTGTTGACCTGCCCGAAGACGCGTCAGGGGGAGTGGGCCTCGATGCGATTTCCGTGATCTCCCGTGAGCTTTCGGACGCCATGGATGCAGATCCCAACGACGACGGCAGCGTCTACACCTTGGAAATCTCCTCACCCGGGGCCACCCGGCCCCTGACCGAACCCCGCCACTGGCGCCGGGCACTGGGGCGCATGGCGAAGGTCAACGTCTCCGACCGGGAAAACTTCATGGGCAGGATCCTGGCCGTGGACGATGACGGTGTGCTCTTCAAGCCCGAACTGCCCGTAAAAAAGGGCATGAAGCCCAAGCAGGGCGAACCCGAAAAGATCTTATTTACGGTCATCCGCCGTGGTGTTGTTGAACTTGAATTTGCCCGCCTGGACGAGGCGGAGCTCGATTTGGAATTTGAACCGACCGGCGGCGACGCTGTCGATGGAGAGGGAAGCTGACTATGGACATAGATATGAGCGCACTACGTGAGTTGGAGCGCCAACGGGAGATCCCGCTGGACCTGCTCATTCCCACCATTGAGCAGGCCCTGCTGATGGCCTACCACAAGTCCCCCGGCGCCTACGAGATGGCCCGTGCCGAGCTTGACCGCAAGACCGGCCACGTCACCATCTGGGCTGCCGAGCTCGACGACGACGGCGAGCCCGTCGGTGAATTCGAGGACACGCCCAGGGGCTTTGGCCGCATTGCTGCCAGCACCGCGCGCCAGATCATCCTGCAGCGCCTGCGCGACGTTGAGGACGACGCCGTTGTGGGCGAGTTCCGCGGCAAGGAAGGCGAGCTCGTCTCCGGCCAGATCCAGCAGGGCAACAACCCGAACATGATCCAGGTCAACCTCGGCGCCGTCGAGGGTGTACTGCCTCCGAACGAGCAGGTGCCCGGCGAGGACTACCGCCACGGAACCCGCATCCGCACGTTCGTGGTGGATGTGCGCCGCGGCACGAAGGGCCCTTCCATCACGCTTTCACGCTCCCACCCGGGCCTCGTGCGCAAGCTCTTCGAAATGGAAGTTCCCGAGATTGCCGACGGCACGGTCGAGATCGTTGCCCTGGCCCGCGAAGCCGGCCACCGCAGCAAGATTGCCGTCCAGGCCAACAAGCTCGGCGTCAACGCCAAGGGCTCCTGCATTGGTGAGATGGGCTCGCGTGTTCGTGCCGTCATGACCGAGCTCAACGACGAGAAGATTGACATCGTTGATTTCGACGAGGATCCGGCCACATTTATCGCCAATTCCCTCTCGCCGTCGAAGGTGATTTCAGTCACCATCCTCGATGAGGCTTTGCGCTCCGCCAAGGTCGTTGTCCCCGATTACCAGCTGTCTTTGGCCATTGGCAAGGAAGGGCAGAACGCCCGCCTCGCCGCCAAGCTCACCGGCTGGCGCATTGACATCGTCTCCGACGCCGCGGCTGTTTAGGTCTGCGGTCACGGGGCGCGGTAGAATATAAACAACCGGGCCCAAAACTGCCCTGACATCCCAAGACCTGAAGGCACGGCACAGTTGGTAAAGAAAGCAGTGGCAGCGCACAGCGAAGCTGCAGACACCAACGAAGCAATGCGGACATGCATTGGGTGCAGGAAGGTTGGGGAACGGTTTCAGCTTGTGCGGCTGGTGAGGTCAACCAACAGCTCCGGTGAGACGGTGGCGTTGGTTGATGTTCGACGTCGTATGCCTGGCAGGGGTGCATGGCTGCACGCCGGTGAGGAATGCTGGAAGCTTGCGATCAAACGCCGCGCCATTGGCAGGGCCCTTCCGGGGGTCACCGATGTGGGTGACGTTGAAGCGTTTGCGAAGGACGGGCTGCCGCCATTGGCAGTCCAAGATCTACGAACCTAATTGTCCCTTTTGTGAAAGCGGGTCAGAAAACCGATGGAAACCCGATGAGTACCCAGCGATGAGTGCCCAAAAATGAGCATCTTTGTGCTCTCTCATACCGCCCATTCCGACGTGGAATGTTGCAGTAAGAATTAAACGGTTCGTACCTGTCCGGTGCGGGCCGAGACAGGAGTAATGTGGCCAAGGCCCGCGTACACGAGCTTGCAAAAGAGCTCGGCATCACCTCGAAAGAAGCAGTAAGCAAACTTCAGGAACTGGGCGAATTCGTTCGTTCGGCATCCTCCACCATTGAGGCCCCCGTCGTGAAGAAGCTTCGCGACGCATTCCCCGTGACAGCCCCGAAGGCTGGCGAACCCAAGCCTGCGGCAGCTGCCCCGGCCGCCCCCAAGGCTGCCGCACCAGCGGAAACAACACCTAAGGCAGCGGCTCCAACCGCTGGGAGTGCTGCGGTTCCCGGCCCGAAGGCTCCGGCTGCAAAGCCCGGCGCGAAGGCTGCCCCAGCTCCTGCTGCGCCTGCCGCCCCCGTTGAGGCAGCGCCTGCACCGGCAGCCCCGGTTGAGGCAGCTTCGGCCGCCGCACCCAAGGCGGCCGCACCCAAGGCTGCAACGCCGGGCGCCCCGCGCCCCGGAAACAACCCCTTCGCAACGTCGCAGGGCATGCCGCGCTCAGGCAACCGCCCGGACCGCAACGAGGGACGCAACGACAACCGTGCGCCCCGTCCGGCTGGTGCCGGCGCCCCGGGTGGCGGTGCTCCGCGCCCCGGAAACAACCCGTTCGCAACCTCACAGGGCATGCCCCGTCCGGGTGCCCCGCGTAACGCCGAAGCAGGCGCCGCAGGTCCCCGTCCCGGTGGTCCGCGTCCCGCAGCCGGTGCAGGTGGTCCCCGTCCGGGTGCCCCTCGTCCCGCCGGTGCCCCCGGTGCAGGCGGCCCCCGTCCGGGTGCCCCGCGTCCCGGCGGTCCCCGTCCCACTCCGGGCATGATGCCCAACCGCACCGAGCGCCCCGCTGCGCCCGGCCGCGGAACTGACCGTCCCGGTGCTCCGGGCCGTGGACGTCCGGGTGCTCCCGGCGCGACCCCCGGTGGCGCACCTGGTGGAGCTCCCGCCGGTGGTGGCTTCGGCAAGGGTGGCCGCGGTCGCGGTGGCACCCAGGGTGCATTCGGCAAGGGCGGCGCAGGCCGTGGCAAGCAGCGCAAGTCCAAGCGTGCAAAGCGCCAGGAACTTGAGCAGATGAGTGCTCCTTCACTGGGCGGCGTGAGCGTACCCCGTGGAGACGGCAGCACTGTTATCCGCCTGCGTCGCGGTTCCTCCATCACGGACTTCGCCGACAAGATTGAGGCGAACCCGGCAGCACTCGTGACTGTGCTCTTCCACCTGGGCGAAATGGCAACTGCCACGCAGTCCCTGGACGAAGACACCTTCGGCCTGTTGGGTGAGGAGCTTGGCTACAAGGTCCAGGTTGTTTCCCCTGAAGACGAAGAGCGCGAACTGCTGAGCAGTTTCGATATCGACTTCGATGCCGAACTCGAAGCAGAAGGCGACGACGACCTCGAGGTCCGCCCGCCGGTCGTCACCGTCATGGGTCACGTTGACCATGGTAAGACCCGCCTGCTGGATGCCATCCGCAAGTCGGACGTTGTTGCCGACGAGCACGGTGGAATCACCCAGCACATCGGTGCCTACCAGATCGTGCACGAGCACGAGGGCAACGAACGCCGCATCACCTTCATTGACACCCCCGGCCACGAGGCGTTTACCGCCATGCGTGCCCGTGGTGCCAAGGTCACCGACATTGCCATCTTGGTTGTTGCCGCTGATGACGGTGTCATGCCGCAGACCATTGAGGCGCTCAACCACGCCCAGGCAGCAAATGTGCCCATCGTGGTTGCTGTGAACAAGATCGATAAGGATTCAGCAAACCCGGAGAAGATCCGTGGCCAGCTGACCGAGTACGGTTTGGTTCCCGAAGAATACGGTGGCGACACCATGTTCGTGGACGTATCCGCACGCAACGGCATCAACATCGAGGAACTCCTCGAAGCTGTGCTGTTGACGGCTGATGCTGCCTTGGACATGCGCGCCAACCCGAACAAGGATGCCCGCGGTATTGCCATTGAGGCGAACCTGGACAAGGGTCGCGGTTCCGTGGCCACCGTTCTGGTGCAGTCAGGTACCTTGCACGTTGGTGATACCATCGTTGCGGGCACCGCCCATGGCCGTGTTCGTGCCATGTTCGACGAGAACGGTGACGTCATCACCGAGGCCGGACCCTCGCGTCCTGTCCAGGTGCTGGGTCTGTCCAACGTTCCCCGTGCAGGTGACACGTTCTTCGTTACAGGCGACGAGCGCACCGCCCGCCAGATCGCTGAAAAGCGTGAAGCTGCGGACCGCAACGCCGCACTGGCCAAGCGTCGCAAGCGCATCAGCCTGGAAGACTTCGACCAGGCCGTCGCTGACGGCAAGGTTGACACCCTTAACCTCATCCTCAAGGGTGACGTGTCCGGTGCCGTTGAGGCCCTGGAAGACTCGTTGCTCAAGATCGATGTTGGCGAGGGCGTGCAGCTGCGCGTCATCCACCGCGGTGTGGGTGCCATCACGCAGAACGACGTCAACCTGGCAACAGTGGACAACGCCATCATCATCGGCTTCAACGTCAAGCCTGCTGAGCGTGTTGCCGAACTGGCTGACCGTGAAGGCGTTGACATGCGCTTCTACTCGGTCATCTACGGCGCCATCGATGACATTGAGCTGGCTCTCAAGGGCATGCTCAAGCCTGAGTACGAGGAAGCCGAGCTGGGTACCGCGGAAATCCGCGAAGTATTCCGTTCCTCCAAGCACGGCAACATCGCCGGTTCCATCGTTCGCTCCGGAACCATCCGTCGTAACTCCAAGGCACGTGTTCTCCGCGCCGGGAAGATCATCGGTGAGAACCTCACCGTTGACTCGCTCAAGCGCTTCAAGGATGACGCAACCGAAGTCCGCACCGACTTCGAGTGTGGTATTGGTTTGGGATCGTTCAACGACCTGCAGGCCGAGGACATCATCCAGACGTACGAAATGCGCGAGAAGCCGCGGGCGTAACACCCCCAAGCTCCCAGGCAGCGGCCCGCCCGCGGGCCGCTGCCTGGGGCCCTCACGCTTGTTGGCCCAACGCACGTCGTAGGCCCTGCACAGCCGGTTGGGCGTCCACATGGGCGCCCAACCGGCTTTGTTTCCCTAGGATGGTCCTTAGACCATCCTTGTCTTTCATCTTCTAAGGAGTTCATCATGGCTGATTCAGCCCGCGCATCAAAGTTGGCGCAGCGCATCAAGGTTGTGGTGGCCGTGGGCCTTCGCTCAAGGGTCAAGGATCCCCGCGTTGAAGGCATAACCGTCACCGACGCCCGTGTCACCAACGACCTGCAGCACGCCACCATCTACTACACCGTTTTCGGTGACGAGACTGCCAGCACCGAGGCAAAGATCGGCCTGGAGCGCGCCAAGGGTGTGCTTCGTGCAGAAGTCGGCAAGAACATCACTGTGCGCCTGACGCCCACACTTGAGTTCGTTGCCGACGAAATCCCGGAGAACGCCTCCAACCTGGAAGCCCTGCTGCGGGTCGCCAAGGAACGCGACGCCAAGCTGGCGGAGATCTCAGCCAACGCCGAGTTCGCAGGCGAGGCAGACCCGTACAAGAAGGACGAGGACGACACCGAAGAGGCATAGCCTCGCCATGCGCGATGCCGCCGGGGCAGGGCAAGAATGACCCGTGTGTGACAAATGCCATGGTTTGACACAATTGCCGGGGTTTGAACCCCGGCAATTGTGTCAAACCATGGCATTTTTGGTGCGGTTACCGCAATCCCTTCGTGATCAGGCTGCCACCGGTTTCGGCAAGGGCGTTCGTGAGGGCTGCCAGCGTGGAACCGCTGATTGCCACATCCGAGGCCATCACGGCGGGCAGGACATTGGTGACCTTGCCCTTCTTGATGACGCTGACACCGTCGCCCATCAACTGGGCCACATAGACGTTGTCGTTGCGGTCAACGGCGATGCCCGTCGGTGCGGCCAACCCCTGTGCCAACAGCTGCGTGGTGCCGCTGTGCAGGTTGGTCCTGTAGGCCTTGCCCATACCCAGGCTTTCCCCCGGCACGCCGGGCAGGACGGTGTAGTAGAGCCACGATCCGTCAACCTCGACATCGGTGGGCACCGCCTGTGCATAGTACTGCAAGCCCAGCATGCAGTCCGGGATGACCATTCCCATGTTGGACGCAACGGCCACCACTGAGGCATCAATAGTGATCGGTTCTGCCGGAAGTGCCTTGACGAGCCTCACCTTTCCGGTGTTGCTGACGTACAGGATGGCATTGGCTCCGGCATCGCCCACGTACACGCCATTCTCGACGGGTGCCGATGAGTACGGGTGGGAGAAGACCTCGCCCGTCTGCTGCAGGTACGGGGCCTGGGCCAGGCAGTCAGCCGAAGCGTCCCGGACCCCATAGACGGTGTTTCCATCCGGATTGTTTGCGGCTTCGAAGATACTCAGGTCGGCCATCTGCCGGGTGTTCCCGTGATGGTCGATCTTCATCAGCCTCGCAGGAAGCAGCTGGCCACCTGGTTCCGGTCCCGTTCCCATGTCGTTGTTGAAATAGTAGGTTGAGCCGTCCTTATAGGAGACGCCCGCGATTTCCTGCCCGGGTGCGTTGACGACCGTCGTCTTCACGCCCTTGCTCGAAATGCTGGTGAGCCGACCGGCGAAGGACTCCGCCACAAGGAAGCTGCCCTTCGGGCCAAAGGCAACCTTCAGCGGAGTGATCAGCTGGGAGGCAACCTCGGTGACGGGGGAGGGGTGGTGGCCGGGATGGCCGGATCCGGCGCTGTTGCCGGGATGGGCAAACGCAGGACTGGCAGAGATGACCACGGCAAATGCGCAGGCGGCAGCGATGGCCGCAATTCTTGACCTCATAATGATCCCTTGCTGGGAGGGCCCGGTGATGACGGGTTGGGAATTATGGTGCCAGGTCCTGGCAAAAAACGCCGCGCCCTGGCATTCAACCTTTAACAGGCGACGTGGATCTTTGCCCCCAGGACCATCATTCCGGCGATCTTGCCGCGCACAACCTCCAGGGGGTGGGCAAACAAGTGGTTCAATCCTAAAGCAGGTCAATACCTACGGTCAAAAAGTTTTCCTGTCGGCCGCAGCCGCTGACAAGGTCAGGCCCCGGTACGGATATACTTCAAAGCGTGCTTTCTGGACTGGTAATCGTAGACAAACCGCAGGGATGGACCAGCCACGATGTGGTCGGCCGGATGCGAAGGCTTGCAGGGACCCGAAAAGTCGGGCACGCAGGCACCCTCGACCCCATGGCAACAGGCGTCCTGGTGGTGGGCATCAACAAGGCCACCCGATTGCTGACGTACATCGTGGGCACCTCCAAGACCTACGAGGCAACCATCCGCCTCGGCGCCACCACCATCACCGACGACGCCGAGGGCGAGGTCACGGCCACCGCCCCGACCGACGCCGTCACCGATGAGGCCATCGAGACCGGCATCGGCGTGCTCCGCGGACCCATCTCGCAGGTGCCCAGCAGCGTCAGCGCCATCAAGGTCAACGGCGAACGTGCCTATGCGCGCGTCCGCTCCGGCGAAGAGGTCAAGCTGGCCGCCCGCCCCGTCACCATCCACGCCTTCGACGTCCGGGCGATCCGCCACGGTGTCACGGCCGATGCCGCCGGGGATTCCGTGACGCCCGACGGCGTGACATACGTAGACATTGACGTCACCGTGCGCTGTTCCTCGGGAACGTACATCCGGGCCCTGGCCCGGGACCTGGGCGCCGGGCTTGGAGTTGGCGGACACCTCACAGCCCTGCGCCGCAGCGCCGTTGGACCGTACACGCTGGACCAGGCCCGCACCCTTGAAGAACTCGCGGACGATCTGCGCATCCTGGACATTGCAGATGCCGCCCGCGCCCTCATGCCCGTGCGCGAGCTCAGTGCCGAGGAAGCCGTGGAGCTTTCCTTTGGCCGCCGCATCCCGGCCAGCGCCGACGGCATGCACACAGTCGCGGAGCCCGCCGCTGCCTTTGCTCCCGACGGAACCCTCGTGGCCCTGTTGGCCGACGCCGGCAAATACGCCAAGCCCGTCCTCGTGTTCCCGCCAGACCCTGAACCGCAGGCAGCCGCTCCCGTAGCACCCGATGCGGACACGGAGCCCACCACATGACCCTTGACGCCTGGTTCATCAGTGGCGCCATCGTCGGGCTGGCCTCCACCATCGTGTGCATCGTTGCAGCGGTGATGAAAAAGAAGCCGAACGACGTCACGCTCCTGGCGCTGATCGCCGTCGAACTTTTCATTGTGGCTTATGCGATCGGCTCGATTGTCAGGCTGTCTGGCGGGGCGCACCTGGCGGGGGAGGCCTGGGAGTTCTGGGGCTACATGTTCACAGCCGCAGCCCTCCCTGTCGCCGGTTTCTACTGGGCCATGATGGAACGCACGTTCTGGTCCAACTACGTCATGGGTGCCGTGGGCGTAACGGTCGTGGTCATGATGGCCCGCATGGCCCAGATTTGGTACGGAACACCCGTTCTCGCACAAGCCGCGCAGGCTTTGAACCCCCTGCAACAAGGATTTGGACTATGAGTTTCTTCAACAAGGTCGACAAGAACAACGCCGAAAAGGCCGAAGCACAAGCCCCCCACGGGCGCACCTCGGGCGCGGGACGGCTGCTGATCACCGTCTACGCCGTTTTCGCCATATCGGCCTCTGCCCGCGCCGGCTACCAGATCGCCACCCAGTTCGCCGACGCCCCGCTCGCCTACCTCCTTTCGGCGTTCGCCGCCGTCGTGTACATCGTGGCCACCGTGGCACTGGCAAAGCCGGGCGCCATGTGGGCCAGGGTCGCCACGGTTGCCATCTGCATTGAGCTGCTGGGTGTCCTGGTGGTCGGTACGCTGAGCTTTGTTGACGCGGCCGCGTTCGAGCATGCAAGTGTTTGGAGCAAGTTTGGTCAAGGCTACGGCTACATCCCGCTGCTGCTGCCCATCATCGGCCTGATCTGGCTGCGCCGGCACCCCGAAGCGAAGTGAGATGACGGCCGGCCGGCATTCGGGGCCAGACCCCGTGCTTGTGGATGGGGCAGTCTCGCTGCGCCGCTTCACAGCCGTCGACGCCCCGGCGTTTGCCGCCATCCACAGTGACCCGTTGAACGTCCTGTGGTCCGGCTCCGTTGCCGACATGGACCCGGCCCGGGCCGTTGACTTCATTGAAGGATCCATTGCGGCCGGGTGGGACAACGGCAGCAGCCTGCGCTTTGCCATTGTTCAACGAATGGCAGGGGCCAAGACCGGGGAAGTCGTCGGGACCCTGAGCCTGCAGGATCTCTTCCGGACGCCCAAGGGCGGATCGGCAAGTGTTGGGATCAAGATGCTTCCGGCCGGACGCGGCACCGGAAGCGCCGGACGGGCCATTAGGCTGCTGTGCGACTATGCCTACGGCACGCTTGGCCTTGAGATCCTGCACTGGCGCTGCACCTCGGGCAACCTCGGCAGTGTCTCGCTCGCCGGGCGGTGCGGATTTGTGCTCGCTGCTGAAATTCCCGGTTTTGGCCACGTGGGCGGCGAGGTCGCCGACGGCCTGATGTTCACCCAAAGCGCACGGCAATGGGCGGGGCGGGACAAGCTCACCGGGCAGGACAGCCACGACACGGACGGCAGCCGGCAGGGACATTCCAGGGGTACCAACCTGGACCCCACCCCCGTCGTGCCCGTGCTGCGCGGCCCCACGGTTGTGCTCCGCGCGCCGGCCATGGCCGACGCCGGGCAGCTGGTGGAGATCTGCCGTGACCCCGAATCCGTCCGGTGGACCACCATTCCGCTGGACTACACGATGGATCATGCCATCGACTTCATCAAGAACATCACGCCCAAAGGCTGGCGCACAGGGGAAACCCTGACGTTCGCCGTCGCCCATGCCGAAACCGACACCCTGCTTGGCACGGTCGACCTGCAGTGCCCGAACCCAGGCACGGCCGCCGTCGGCATTAACATCGGTGCCGGTAACCGCGGCACCGGCACCGCCGAAGCCGCCGCAAGGCTGCTCCTTGACTACGCCTTCAACCAGCTAAACCTGGCCTATGTGCACTGGCACGCCCTGGTGCCCAATTGGGGCAGCAGGAAGCTTGCCTGGAAGCTGGGTTTCACCTTTGACGGGCAGCTTCGCGGTGACTACAACGACCGCGGCACGCCGGCTGACCGCTGGGTGCTGTCCCTTGCCGCCGGTGAGGAACATGCGCCGCGGGAACCCTGGACGGGACCGGCTCCGCTCAGCAGGTAATCTAGGAACGGCGGCGGCTCTGCTTCGCCCGGTGCGGACACCGCACGGAGCGTCGGCAGCGGCCGCGATTGGACACAGGGCGCAAGCCACCGAATGGATGAGGGAAACGTAGTGCAGATTTGGAACTCCTTGGACGAGGTTCCCCGGGACTTTGGCCCCTGTGTGGTTACCCTGGGCAATTTTGACGGCCTGCACCTGGGGCACCAGGAAGTTCTCGGACAGGTCCGTGCCGAGGCAAAGGCCCGCGGCGCGCTGTCGGTCGCGCTGACCTTTGACCCGCACCCGGCACTGATTCACCGCCCCGAGAGCGCGCCCGCACAAATCATGGGCCTGCCAGACAAGCTCGCCGCCATGGAATCCCTGGGCCTGGACGGTGTCCTCATCCTGCCCTACACCCTTGAGTTTGCCCAACAAACTGCCGAGGAATTTGTCCGCAATGTCTTCGTCGACACCCTGGGCGCCTGCACCGTGGTCGTGGGACACGATGTCAGGTTTGGCAGGGCAAACTCGGGCGATCTGGCAACCATGGTGAGCCTGGGTGCGGACCTGGGGTTCGACGTCGTGGTTGTCAATGACGAGGGCCACGACCGCCGCTGGTCCTCAACCTGGGTCCGGGAGGCACTGCACAAGGGCGACGTCGACACCGCCGCGCAGGTGCTCGGCCGTTCGCACACCATGAGCGGGGAGGTGGTGCACGGCGCCGCCCGCGGGCGCGAGCTGGGATTCCCCACGGCAAACCTTTCTCCCGATGCGTGCGGGATCATCCCGGCCGACGGCGTGTATGCAGGCTGGTTGACCGACGACGACGGACACCGCTGGCCGGCCGCCATATCCGTTGGCTCCAACCCCACCTTCGTCGGTGTGAGCCGGCAGGTCGAGGCGTTTGTCATCGACAGGCCGCAGGAGCCGGTGGAGGCCTTCAACCTGTACGGGCGGCATGTGGTGGTTGAATTCGTGAAACGGCTGCGCGGCATGGTCGCCTACACCGGAGCTGAGGCCCTCATAGAGCAGATGCACCACGACGTCGAGCAGAGCCGCGCGATTCTAGGCTGAACTTTTGGGCCGAACACGTTCAGACTGCCCGGTCGGGCCCGGGCCACTTCGACTTAACCCCTTGCCCTGCCGTAAACTGGTTCCTTGGGTCCGGCTGCAGTCCGTGGTTGCTGGATTCCCCTGTGTTCACGGCAAGCAGTTGCCACGGGCCGGGATCATGCTCACGGCACATATCTAGGAGTTACTTGTGGCATTGACCGCCGCTGTAAAGCAAGAAATCATGCAGGCTTTCGCAACTGTTGAGGGTGACACCGGTTCACCTGAAGTTCAGGTTGCCATGCTCTCACGTCGCATCGCCGACTTGACCGAGCACCTGAAGATGCACAAGCACGACCACCACACCCGCCGCGGCCTCATGGGCCTGGTTGGTCGCCGTCGTCGCCTGCTTGGCTACCTCAAGGACACTGACATCACGCGTTACCGTGCGCTCATCGAGCGCCTCGGCCTGCGTCGCTAGTCTGTGGACAAAGGCGGCCTTCCACCTGCCGGTGACTTCGTGTCACCTGGTGCTGGAAGGCCGCCTTTCACAGTGTGGGAACCCATATTGTGAAGGGTGTTCCTGCCGCTGAGGCGGCGGGCACACCGGCATTACTGCACCAGCGTTGCTGCTCTGCAGGCACCCCAGCACGTTCAAGGGCACGACCGACGCATTCACGCATTCGCGGTCCTCGGTAGTGGCCTCCGGGATGAAGCGTTACGCTTCACGCCCGTGGGCCTCGATCGAAGACCGGGTGTTGTACAGAGAGCCACAGCACGATCCGGTGGTGATCCTGGGAAGAATGCCCGGAGCCGTTCCTTGGCCGGGGTTCAAAAGAACATCTACCAGGAAATGGAGGTGACTCTCATATGGAGGGTCCCGAGATTCAGTATTCAGAGGCCGTCATTGACAACGGTCGCTACGGCAAGCGGGTCATCCGCTTCGAAACCGGCCGTCTTGCCCAGCAGGCCGCCGGCGCAGCCATGGTCTACATTGACGAAGACACCGTCCTGCTTTCGGCCACCACGGCCGGCAAGCACCCGCGTGAAGGCTTCGACTTCTTCCCGCTGACCGTTGATGTGGAAGAGCGCATGTACGCCGCCGGCCGCATCCCGGGCAGCTTCTTCCGCCGCGAAGGCCGTCCCTCGACGGAAGCCATCCTGGCCTGCCGCCTGATGGACCGCCCGCTGCGCCCGGCATTCGTCAAGGGCCTGCGCAACGAGGTCCAGGTCGTTGTCACGGTTCTGGCCATCAACCCCGACGTGCTCTACGACGTGGTCGCCATCAACGCGTCCTCCATGTCAACGCAGCTCTCCGGCCTGCCGTTCTCCGGCCCCATCGGCGGCGTCCGCGTTGCCCTGATCGACGACGGCAAGGGCCCCCAGTGGGTTGCCTTCCCGAAGCACTCCGAGCTGGAAAACGCCGTGTTCAACATGGTTGTTGCCGGCAAGGTTGCCGGTGACGACGTCGCCATCATGATGGTTGAAGCCGAAGCGACCGACAACTCCTGGAAGCTCATCAAGGAACAGGGCCACCAGGCCCCCACCGAAGAGGTTGTTTCCGAGGGCCTGGAGGCCGCAAAGCCGTTCATCAAGGCCCTGTGCGAGGCACAGGCGGACCTGGCAGCACGCGCAGCCAAGCCCACCGTTGAGTTCCCCGTCTTCCTTGACTACGAAGATGACGCCTACGCCGCCGTTGAAGCAGCTGCAGCCACCAAGCTGGCCGCCGTGTTCACCATCGCCGACAAGCAGGATCGCGACAACGCCTCCGACGCCTTGAAGGATCAGACCCTTGCAGCACTGGCCGGCGCCTTCGAAGGCCGCGAGAAGGAACTCTCCGCAGCCTTCCGCTCGGTCACCAAGCAGGTCATCCGCCAGCGCATCCTCACCGAGCAGGTCCGCATCGACGGCCGTGGACTGACGGACATCCGCCAGCTCACCGCCGAGGTTGAGGTTCTGCCCCGCGTGCACGGCTCCGCAATCTTCGAACGCGGCGAGACCCAGATCCTGGGTGTCACCACGTTGAACATGTTGAAGATGGAACAGCAGATTGACTCGCTGAGCCCTGTAACGCGCAAGCGCTACATGCACAACTACAACTTCCCGCCGTACTCCACCGGTGAAACCGGCCGTGTGGGCTCGCCCAAGCGCCGCGAAATCGGTCACGGTGCCCTGGCTGAGCGCGCCATCATGCCGGTGCTGCCGACGCGTGAAGAATTCCCCTACGCCATCCGCCAGGTATCCGAGGCACTGAGCTCCAACGGCTCAACCTCCATGGGTTCCGTTTGCGCATCGACCCTGTCGCTGCTGAACGCCGGCGTGCCGCTGAAGGCCCCCGTTGCAGGCATCGCCATGGGCCTGGTCTCCGACCAGGTTGACGGCCAGACCCGCTACGCAGCTCTCACCGACATCCTCGGCGCCGAAGATGCCTTCGGCGACATGGACTTCAAGGTTGCAGGTACCGCAGAGTTCGTCACGGCCATCCAGCTGGACACCAAGCTCGACGGCATCCCGGCCTCGGTTTTGGCCGCAGCCCTGAAGCAGGCCCGCGAAGCCCGCCTGCACATCCTGAGCGTCCTGACCAGCGCCATCGACGTACCGGACGAGCTCTCCGAGTTCGCGCCCCGCGTCATCTCGGTCAAGATCCCCGTTGATAAGATCGGCGAGGTCATTGGGCCCAAGGGCAAGATGATCAACCAGATCCAGGAAGACACCGGCGCAGACATCTCCATTGAAGATGACGGCACGGTTTACATCGGTGCAACGAACGGCCCGTCAGCTGACGCCGCTCGGTCAGCGATCAACGCAATCGCCAACCCTCAGGTTCCTGAAATTGGCGAGCGTTACCTGGGCACAGTTGTCAAGACCACCACATTCGGTGCGTTCATCTCGCTCACACCGGGCAAGGATGGTCTGCTGCACATCTCCGAGCTCCGCAAGCTGGCCAATGGCAAGCGCGTGGACAACGTTGATGACGTGGTTTCCGTCGGCCAGAAGATCCAGGTTGAAATCACCAAGATCGATGACCGCGGCAAGCTCTCACTCTCACCGGTTGTTGCCGAAGAAGAGAACGCTGCTGAAGAAGAAGTTACCGAAGGCGCTGCAGAGTAATTCATGGCGATCACCCTTTTGCCGCTGACAAGCGCTGCCGATGGCTCGGCCTCCGATGACTCCACACTGATTTCCGGACAGGTGGGCGGCTCAGTAGTGCGCCGCTCCGTCCTTCCCGGCGGTGTGCGGGTACTGACCGAGGCCATGCCCGGGCAGCGCAGTGCGACAATCGGGTTCTGGGTTGGTGTTGGCTCTCGGGATGAAACCGAGGGCCAACACGGCTCAACCCATTTCCTTGAACACCTGCTGTTCAAGGGAACCAAGCGCCGCACGGCGTTGGAAATTGCCTCCGCCTTTGACGAGGTGGGCGGCGAGTCCAATGCCGCAACGGCCAAGGAAAGCACCTGCTACTACGCACGCGTGCTGGACACCGATCTGCCCATGGCCATCGACGTCATCGCCGACATGGTCACCTCAGCCGTGATTGATCCGGCCGAGCTTGAGCAGGAACGCGACGTCATCCTGGAGGAGATCGCCATGGATGGCGACGACCCCACCGACGTTGCCCACGAACAATTTGTGGCCGCCGTCATGGGCGGCCATGCACTGGGCCGCCCCATTGGCGGAACCCCGGAAGCCATCCTGGCCGTGCCCCGCGAATCCGTGTGGTCGCACTACCAAAAGCACTACCGGCCCGAGACGCTTGTCATCACCGCGGCCGGCGGCCTCGACCATGAGGACGTCTGCGCCCAGGTGCTCAAGGCACTGCGCACGGCGGGATGGTCCCTCGACGAAGGCGTTGTCCCCGCGCCGCGCCGCGCCAATGACGCTGTTGAGGTTTCCGGGACGGCCGGGTTGCATGTGGTCAAGCGCCAGGTCGAGCAGGCCAACATCATCCTCGGCTGCCCCTCGCTGCGGGCCACTGATTCACGCCGCTTTGTGATGAGCGTGTTGAACTCTGTCCTGGGCGGCGGCATGTCCTCGCGGCTGTTCCAGGAGATTCGCGAGAAGCGCGGCCTGGTGTACTCCACCTACTCCTTCGCTTCCTCCTACGCCGACACCGGCTACTTCGGCATGTACGCCGGCTGCGCACCGGCCAAGGTGGGCCAGGTCATCGGCCTGCTGAGCGCCGAACTGGAAAAGCTGGCCGAGCACGGGGTGAGCCAGGCCGAGCTCGCCAAGGCGTTGGGCCAACTCTCCGGCGGTATCGTCCTGGCCCTGGAAGACAGCGGATCCCGCATGTCGCGTCTGGGCCGTGCCGAGATCGTCACCGGCGAATTCATGGATACCGATGAATCGCTGGAACGCATCCGCAAGGTCACCGCTGCCGAGGTCCAGGACCTCGCCCGCGAACTGGCGGCCTCCCCGCGCACCATCACAGTGGTTGGTCCGTTCCAGGAATCCGAAACCTTCGGTCTGTAAAGACTACCCGTGCAATAACCTAAATCGAACGTACAGTTAATGCCCATGTTCCGGGAGAACATGGGCATTAACTGTACGTTCGATTATTCGGGGGGTGGTGAACGGGCCCCGGCCGGAGCTGTTAGCCGCCAGCAAACGGGGGGAGGACGTCAACCACGTCCCCGGCGTTCAGCTCCGAGGCAAGATCCCTCGTTGAGACCTCGTTGACCAGGAAGCTGCACCGTGTCAGGACGTCAGCCAGCGGCGGCGTGTGGCTTGAGGCCGACGCCGGATAGCTCGCCACGAGTGCCGCGGCCAGGTCCGCCAAGGTGAACGGGTCGGTCCCGGCCAGCGTGGCAAGGTCAACACGGTGTTCCTCAACCCCTGTGGCCGCTGCGGCGGCTGCAAAGAAACGTACGTTCATGCTCATCCTCCAATGGCACTCATGCTGCGGTCGGGCTGCACAAAGTCTGCATCTCCCAATCCAGGGTGTCCCATTCCGTGGGCGCGGGGTTTAGCCCACATGGCGTCCTGCCAGCGGGAGGCGACGGCGTCGTCGTCCTCCGTCGATGCCCCTGCACGCAGCAGGGCGAGCAAATCGACCTCGGTGCGGGAGAACAGGCAGCTCATGACCTTGCCCTCGGCGGTGATGCGGGTGCGGCGGCAGTCCGCGCAAAACGGTTCGGTGACCGAGGCGATGATGCCAACTGTCCCCAACAGCGCATCCGATCCACGGTGGCGGACCTCGAATCGTTCGGCGGGGGCGCCGTCGCGGGACCTGGGATCTGGCGCAAGCTCGAAGGTGCCGGAGAGGAGGGTGCGGATTTCGGCAGCGGTGATCATGCCCTCGCGGGTCCAGCCGTGGTCGGCGTCCAACGGCATTTGTTCGATGAAACGCAGCTCGTAGCCACGGTCAAGGCTCCACTGCAGGAGCTCGGCGGCATGGCCGTCATTGATGCCGCGCAGCAGGACGGCGTTGATCTTGATCGGCGCGAGCCCGGCGGCTGATGCGGCCTCGATCCCTGCCAGCACCTGGTCAAGAAACGGCCGCCGGGTCAGCTGCAGGAAGGCGTCGTGGTGCAGGGTGTCCATTGAAACGTTGAGCCGACTCAGCCCGGCATCGGCCAGGGCCTGGGCCTTTTTCGCCAAGCCCACGCCGTTGGTCGTCAGCGAGATGGGCAGGGACGGGTGGTTTTGACGCAGTGCGGCAATGATCTCCACGAGGTCTGCACGGACAAGCGGCTCACCACCTGTCAGGCGCAGCTCGCGCACACCGAGCCGCTCGACCCCAATCCCCACGAGCCTGACAATCTCCGCCGCCGTGAGCAGCTTGTCCTTCTTCAGCCAGTCAAGCCCGGCTTCAGGCATGCAGTACTGGCAGCGCAGGTTGCACTTGTCCGTCAGCGACAGACGCATGTCGGTGGCGACCCGCCCGAACTGGTCCAGTAAGCCTGTTTCGGCGCCGCCGGTGCGAAGGGCGCCGGAGCGGGGGCTGCCAGACTCGGAAGTTCCGGGGCGCACTTCCGGCATGCCCAAGGTGACGCGTTCGGTATCCATGGTTCCACGCTACGCCATTATTGGGTTCCCGGACGGGGTCATCGAGCAGCCAACCCACGCTTGAGGGAAGATTCATCGACTCATTCGTGGGTATGGGGGCGGGTTGAGGCCAGCAAACGGCCCGCCGCACCCGGCGTCTGTCTGGCCCCTCACCTAGGATGGGTGGAAACGGGGTGCCGCGCGGCGCCCGAGGGAAGGATGTCATGCGTAGAACTGTCGCCGAACACCAGCAGGCCGTTGAGCGGCTTTTGCGGCAAAGCTGGGCCGCGCAGCCTGCCTCGGTGATGAACGACGGCGGCGCCTCCGTCGCGCTGCGTCAGGCCCTCGGGCGTGTGCTCGCCGATGACTTGGTGGCGCCCCTTGACCTGCCACCGTTCGCGAACTCGCAGATGGACGGGTACGCCATTCACATCCCCTCTGGGCAACCTGAAAGCATTGATTCTTCCGAATCAACCTCCTACCGGGTTGCCGAAACCATTCCGGCCGGGGCCGTTCCCACGGAGCTGCTTCCTGGCGAAGCCGCCCCCATCATGACCGGGGCCATGATTCCGCCCGGCGCCAACGCCGTTGTCCCGATTGAACGGGCCGTTCCGGCCCGGTTTGCCGCCGCGGGTGAAACCGTCGGGCTGCCGGGAACCCCTGCGGGCAAATTTGTGCGCGGCCAGGGGAGCGACGTCCAGCGCGGGTCGGTGGTCATCGCCGCCGGAACCGTGCTCAATGCCGCCCATCTGGGCCTTGCCGCCGCGCTTGGCTGCACCGAGCTGGCGGTCAGGCGCAGGGCGAGGGTGCTGCTGCTGACCACCGGCGATGAAGTCCTTGCGCCCGGAGATCCTGCCGCCGCCGACGGACTGCCGGCCGGCATGATTTTTGATGCCAACGAGGCGCTCCTGAACGCCTGCTTGCAGGAAGCGGGGGTGGAAGTGGTGCATTCCGAGGTGATCAACGACGACCCGGCGGCCCTGCTGCGCCTGTTGGAGGCCAGCGTTGGGGTGGTGCTGGGCGGATTGGGGAAACCGTCTCCCGGGTATGACTTTGTGATGTCAGTGGGCGGGATCAGCGCCGGAGCCTTTGAAGTGGTGCGGCAGGCCCTGGGTGCAGCCGGCAGCGCAGCTGAGATGGAATTCCTCCCGGTGGCCCTGCAGCCCGGCGGCCCTCAAGGGCTGGGCACATTCAGGGGCGTCCCGTTCCTTGGCTTCCCCGGCAATCCCGTCAGCGCGTTTGTGTCCTTTGAACTCTTCCTGCGACCTGCGCTGTCGGCAGTGCTGGGGGCTCCTGTCCGGCGGCACCAGGTGATCGCCATACTGGAACACGCAATATCCTCGCCACTGGGAAAGCACCAGATCCGCCGGGGCATCTACTCCGGGCCGGAATTTGAATCCGCCGCATCCGTCCGCGAGGTTGGCGGGGAGTCCTCCCATTTGCTGGGCTCCCTGGCCCAGGCCAACGCCCTCATCAACATCCCCTCGGGCGTCACCGAATTGCAGGCCGGGGCAAAAGTGGAAGTATGGCTGTTGTGACTACCTCAGATGCCCCTTCCCTGACCCACCTGCGCCGCGACGGCACCGCCGCCATGGTGGACGTGTCGGCCAAGGCCGAAACCATCCGCGAAGCAACCGCCACGGGCACCGTGGAGACCACCTGCGACGTCATGAGGCTCCTCGGTGAGGGCGGGCTGCCCAAGGGCGACGCCCTGGCCGTGGCCCGCGTTGCCGGCATCATGGGCGCCAAAAAGACTTCCGAGCTGATTCCCCTCTGCCACCCGCTGCCCATATCAAAGGTCACTGTTGACTTTGAACTGGGCGAAACCGCCGTCACCGTGTTGGCGACGGTGAAGACCCGTGGGGTGACAGGAGTTGAGATGGAGGCACTGACAGCCGTTTCAGTTGCTGCGCTGAGCGTGTACGACATGATCAAGGCGGTGGACAAGCACGCAGTCATATCGGGCATCCGCGTGCTCGCCAAGCGTGGCGGCAAGAGCGGGGACTGGGTCGCCGGTTCTGGACCGGCAGCCGTTGCGGCAGAGGGGCAGTCAGCATGAGCGCCTGCGAACCCGGCACGCAGCTGGGCACGGCAGCGGTGGTCATCGCCTCCACCCGCGCAGCCCTTGGTGTCTATGACGACACGACCGGTCCCATCATTGTTGACTGGCTCCGTGAGCACGGTTTCGAGCCGTTGGCCCCCGTCGTGGTCCCTGACGGTGCCCCGGTAGGGGCGGCGTTACGGGCCGTGCTGGCCCAACATCCCGCGGTCGTACTGACAAGCGGGGGGACAGGGCTGAGTCCGGATGACCAGACCCCCGAAATGACATTGCCGCTGCTTGACCGGGAAATCCCCGGAATCATGGAGGCCATGCGCGCAACCGGGCTGGCCAAGACACCCATGGCGTCGCTGAGCCGTGGCCACGCAGGTCTCGCGGGCAAGACAGTGATCGTGAATTTGCCAGGATCGCCCTCGGGCGTCATGGACGGGCTGGCGGTGCTCGATCCCATCATCAAGCACATGATCGACCAGGTTGGCGGACACCATGGGCATTAATGTTGACGTCGTTTACGCCGGACTCAGCGCCGAACCCATATCCGTCGACGCCGCGATCGCCGCGGTGGAATCCGACACGGCCGGCGCGGTCGTCTCCTTCAGCGGCGTCGTGCGGAACCACGACGGGGGACGGCAGGTCGCTCGTTTGAGCTACAGTTCGCACCCCCTCGCGGCCAGCGTGCTCCAGGGCATCATCGACTCCCTGGTCGAAGGGATGCGGGACCCGAGCGGACATCCCGTGCGCATCTGGATTGCCCACAGGGTGGGGCCGCTGGAAATAGGCGAACCGGCACTCGTGTGCGCCGTCGCCTCCTCCCACCGGGCCGAAGCCTTCGAGCTGTGCTCGGAGTTGGTTGAGCGGGTTAAGGCCGGGGTGCCCATTTGGAAGGAGCAGTTCTTCACCGACGGGACCGCTGAATGGGTGGGTGCCGGCAACCTGCCGCAGGCGGAGCGGGGCTTGCCGGAAAACCAGTAGTCTTAAACGCATGAGTGAAATGCTGAAGGTGGCCGTGCTCGGCGCCAAGGGACGAATGGGAACGGCTGCCGTTGCGGCCATCGAAGCGGCGCCGGACATGGAATTGGTGGCCGCACTGGGCCGCAACGACGCCCTCGATGTGCTCGTTGAGACAGGCGCGCAGGTCGTGGTCGATTTGACAGTGCCCGATTCCACCGAAGCCAACGTGCGCTTTGCCGTTGAGCACGGCATCCATGCGGTGGTCGGCACCACCGGCTGGGATGCACAACGGCTTGGCGACCTTGAGGAACTGCTGGCACAGCACAGCCCAACGGGTGTGCTGATCGCACCCAACTTTGCCCTTGGCTCGGTGCTGGCAACGCACTTTGCCGCGAAGGCAGCCAAGTACTTCGACTCCGTTGAAATCATCGAGCTGCACCACCCGCGCAAGGTCGATGCGCCGTCCGGAACCGCGCTGCGCACCGCCGCGCTCGTTGCCGCCGCCCGCGCCGCCGCAGGCGTTCCGGCTGCGCCCGATGCCACCGAAACCGAGCTCGACGGCGCCCGCGGAGCCTTGATTGACGGCGTCCCCGTCCACAGCGTCAGGCTGGCCGGCCTCGTCGCCCACCAGGAAATCCTGTTCGGCAGCCACGGTGAGGCACTGACCATCCGCCACGACTCCTTCAACCACGAATCGTTCATGCCCGGCGTCCTGCTGGGTGTCAGGACCGTGGGCACCCGCCCGGGCCTGACGGTTGGCCTTGACGGCTACCTTGACCTGGAAGGCTAAGCCTGTGGACAATGCCGCCGGGCCCGCAGCGAAGGGGCCGAAATTAAAAATCACCAAGACCAAGATCTGGGTGGCGCTGATTGCGCTGCTGCTCGTCTTTTACATGGTCGTCATGGTGCAGCGCGCCGTCCTGTTGCTGGGTGACCCCGACTGGATCGCCAAGCTCCTGGGCGCCGCCTACCTGCTCATCCCGCTGGTTGCCGCCTGGGCGCTCGTCAGCGAACTGGCCTTCGGCGCCAGAACCGAGCAGATGGCAAAGGTCCTTGAGGCCGAGGGCGGCCTGCCGGTGGACAACCTTCCCCGCACCCCCGCCGGGCGGATCATCCGTGAAGCTGCGGACGCCGAGTTTGAAAAGTACAAGGTGGAGGCCCAGGCTGCGCCGCAGGACTGGCGTTCCTGGTTCAGGCTCTCCTGCGCCTATGACGCAGCCGGGGATCGCAAGCGCGCCCGCAAGGCCATGCGCGACGCCGTCTCCTTGTTCAGGCAGCGCTAGCCATGCCCGTCGCACGGAACCCGCACGACGGCGTCGAACTTGCCTATGACGCAGTGGGGGAGGGCGCGCCCCTTCTGCTGGTTCACGGAAGTGCGCTGAGCAAGGCAATTTGGCGCGGATTCGGCTACACCAAGGCGTTCCGCGACAACTACCGGGTCATCACCATGGACCTGCGCGGCCATGGCCGTAGCGGCAAGCCGCACACCCCGGCCGACTACGTCATGGACACCCTCGTGGCCGACGCCCTCGCCGTCCTCGACGACGCCGGCGTGCACAAGGCCCACTATGGCGGCTACTCGGTGGGTGCCCGGCTGGGCTTTTCACTGGCCGTAGCCGCGCCCGAGCGGCTGCTGTCGCTGACAACACTGGGCGGCACTTTCCGGATCCAGCCAGGCAGCATCGGGCGGCTTTTCTTTCAGGAGTACGACGCCGCCCTCGGCTCCGGCGCCATGGACGCCTTTGTCCAGGGCTGGGAGGCGCGGATTGGGCGCCCCCTCGAGGCGCAGACCCGGGCAGCCTTCCTTGCCAATGACGCCGCTGCCCTGCGGGCCTATTTCGCCCAAACAGAGGCCGACCCCGCCGTTCCCGAGCATGAGATTGCTGCCATCACCATCCCTGCCCTGCTCATGGCCGGAACAGAGGACAGGGCCCGGCTCGAGGACTCGCGGCGGGCAGTGGAGTTGATGCCCAACGCACGGCTGGTTGAACTGCCCGGGCGCAACCACGGTTCAACGCTGGTGCCCCCGGCCCCGGTGCTGGCGGAATGGCTCCCCTTCCTGCGGTCCCTCTGACGCTCGGTTACTTCCTGTCGTGTTTTCCGTGACGCTCGGTTACAACCTGTCGTGTTTTGCGAATCCCTCCCTCAGCAAATCCAGCGCTGGTCCTGAAATGACCCCGTTGCACGGTGGACCGCACAGGACTCGTTGGGGGCGGGGTCCTCCACAGGGTGTGCTGGGGGCGTGGTTGTGCAGGAAGCCGAACGGTTGGCCGAGAACGGGCGCATCGACCCGGACATCTAGGCCGAGGTTGAAACCACGTTGATACAGGCCGGGCGGGCAAAAACCTTCCCATGCTGACCTGCTGGCGAAGGTGGGCATCTTCTTCGAGATAACTTACCGGGGCTTGGTCGGCATCGGCGGGCATATCACGATCGCCCAGCATGAGGAGTTCATGGCCATCGTTGGCCGCGCCGCGCCGCCAACCGGAACCTCCGACGGCGGCAAGGGTGCCGGCAACGGCTTACCGGCGGCACAAGTCGTGACCGTGCCCGCGACACTGACAACAGCCGTGACGATGGACCGGTGGTGGAGGTGTGGATCCCGTTCTCGGGGTCAGGGGATTTGCTTGAGGGGTTGGTTCCGATCGATCCGGAAAGCCCTGACCGAATCGTGAAGGATGAGCGGACCTACGCCCAGAAGCTCCCGGACATGCTCCCTCGCCTGGAGCCCGTCCTCCCGGAATAGCAACGCAACCGCACCCACCGCTGCTGACTCTTGGGCGACAGCCGCAGTCGCGGCCAGCAACGCCTTGCGGGGCGGGGAATGCGGATGGAAAACGTTGATGAGCGAAGTATATTCTTGCGTCCCGGCTCATTTTGGTGACCGGCACGGTCGCAGCGTTGCAGAAAAACACCAAGTAGCAGGTAACGTTTTAGGTATGTCTGCCTCTGAAATCTCCCCGCGTCCGTTCGGCACTTTGGTGCCCGCCATGGTCACCCCCTTCACCGCCGATGGGGCAGTGGACTATCAGGCCGCCGGGGAACTGGCCAGCAAGCTAGTCGACGACGGCTGCGACGGCATTCTCGTCACGGGAACCACGGGCGAAACCTCCACACTGACCGATGAGGAAAACCTGGGCATGTTCCAGGCAGTCATCGACGCCGTCGGCGGCCGCGCACGTGTCATCGCCGGAACCGGAACCAACGACACCCGCCACTCCGTCAGCCTGTCCCAGCGTGCCGCCAAGCTGGACATTGATGGACTGCTCATCGTGACCCCGTATTACAATAAGCCCAGCCAGGCCGGCATCCAGGCCCATTTTGAGGCGATCGCCAATTCTACTGATCTGCCCGTGATGTTGTACGACATTCCGGGCCGCTCCGGTGTGCCCATCACCACCGAAACCATCATCAAGCTGGCCGATCACCCGCGGATCACAGCCCTGAAGGACGCCAAGGCCGACTTCACCGAAACAAGCCGTGTACTGGCCAACACCGACCTTGATGTCTACTCGGGCGACGACGGACTGACGCTCCCGCTCATGGCGGCAGGCGCCGTCGGGCTTGTCAGTGTGACGGCGCACATTGCGGCCAAGCAGTTCCGTGCCCTCATCGATGCCGCAGCGGCCGGGGACTTCGCAACAGCGCGCAGGTACCACTTTGAGCTGGACCCGTTCATCAGGGCCACCATGGGCCACGTCCAGGGCGCGGTGGCCGTCAAACAAATTCTTAAGTGGCAGGGAATCCTGTCCAACTCGGTCGTCCGGCTGCCCCTCGTGGAGCCTGGCGAGGCCGAGATCGCCATGATCAAAGCTGACCTCGCGGAAGCTGGAATGGAAGTGTAAGCATGACCCAAATGACCGAGCCCGGACTGCGCACCCCTCCTGAACTGGCCAAGGGGACGCTGCGGATTGTTCCCCTGGGCGGCATCGGTGAAATCGGCCGGAACATGACCGTCTTCGAAATGGACGGCAAGCTGCTCATCGTTGACTGCGGCGTGCTCTTCCCCGAGGAGGACCAGCCAGGCGTTGACGTGATCCTGCCGGACTTCTCCTACATCAAGGACAGGCTCGACGACGTCGTCGGCCTTGTCCTGACCCATGGCCACGAAGACCACATCGGCGCCGTCCCGTACCTTCTGCGTTTGCGCGCTGACATCCCCCTGATCGGTTCGCAGCTGACCCTGGCGTTCATTGAAGCGAAGCTCATGGAGCACCGCATCAAGCCCTGGACGCTCACTGTCAAGGAGGAACAGGTGGAACAGCTCGGCCCGTTCCAGTGTGAGTTCGTTGCCGTGAACCACTCCATCCCCGACGCGCTGGCCGTGTTCATCCGCACCGAGGGCGGCTCCGTGCTGCATACGGGCGACTTCAAGATGGACCAGCTGCCGTTGGACGGGCGCATCACCGACCTGCGCCACTTTGCCCGGCTGGGTGAAGAGGGTGTGGACCTGTTCCTGGTTGACTCCACGAACGCCGACGTTCCAGGCTTCACCACCAGCGAGGCCGAGATCGGCCCCACGCTGGAGGCATTGTTCGGCAAAGCCAGCAAGCGCATCATCGTGGCCAGCTTCTCCTCGCATGTGCACCGCGTGCAGCAGGTGCTCAACGCCGCAGTGAAGCACAACCGCAAGGTGGCCTTCGTGGGGCGCTCCATGGTGCGCAACATGGCCATTGCCTCAAAGCTCGGCTACCTGCACGTCCCCGAGGACGTACTGGTGGACCTGAAAAATGTAGGCAACCTGCCCGATGAGCAGGTGGTCCTGATGTCCACAGGGTCCCAGGGCGAGCCCATGGCGGCCCTTTCCCGCATGGCCAACGGGGACCACAAGATCGTCGTGGGCAAAGGCGACACCGTCATCCTTGCCTCATCGCTGATCCCCGGCAACGAAAACGCCGTTTTCCGGATCATCAACGGCCTGTTGAAGCTGGGCGCCGACGTCATCCACAAGGGCACCGCCAAGGTGCACGTTTCCGGTCACGCGGCTGCCGGCGAGCTGTTGTACTGCTACAACATCCTCACGCCGAAGAACGTCATGCCTGTCCATGGGGAGACCCGCCACCTGATCGCCAACGCCAACATCGCCATCGCCTCTGGGGTGCCTGCGGAAAACGTGCTGCTCACGGACGACGGCTCAGTCATTGACCTCAAGGACGGCGTGGCCCAGATAGTGGGCCAGGTCGAGTGCGGATTCGTGTACGTTGATGGACAGAGCGTCGGCGAGATCACCGACGACGACCTCAAGGACCGCCGCGTGCTGGGCGATGAAGGGTTCATCTCCATCATCACCGTGGTTAACCGCGCCACGGGGAAGATCGTCACCGGGCCCGACATCCATGCCCGTGGTGTTGCCGAGGACGATTCCGTGTTTGATGAAATCAAGCCCAAGATCGCCGCAGCCCTTGAGGAAGCAGTCATGGCCAGCTCCGACCACACAACACACCAGCTCCAGCAAGTGGTGCGCCGCGTGATCGGCACCTGGGTCAACCGCAAGCTGCGCCGCCGCCCCATGATCATCCCGGTGGTCCTCGAGGCATAAGCCCGGCCGATGCAGGAGGCAGTTCCAGTCGGCGCGGACCCGTCAGCGGCGAAATGGGCGCCCCGTGCCCCGGCGCTGTGCCCGTCACCACGAGTGGTTTAGCGGTCAAATCCGCATGATTCCGCGCTGCGGGCGGTACCGTTGAAGCATGGCGACTCGTTCTTCCCCCGCCCGTCCGTCCTCCGGTCACCAGGGCGGCGCTTCATCGCGCACCCCCAAGACCACGAAGACACCGGTGTCCCGCAGCAAACCTTCCGCGCCCGAGCCCGAGGTTCATTTGGTGTGGCCGCTGCGCATGGCCGTGTCGATCTGGCAGGGACTAGGACACCTGGTCGGCGCGGCCATCCGCCGCATGGGCACAGACAAAAGCACCATGCCGGCAGAGGAACGCCGCGACGGTGCGGGGCTGCTCTTCTTTGTGCTGGCCCTGGTTATCGCCATCTTTGACTGGTGGGGTCTGACAGGGGCCTTCGCCGACGGCGTGCGCGGCGTGCTCCAGGGCAGCTTTGGCTGGTTCGCCGTGATGCTGCCTCCCATGCTCCTGATTTTCTCCGTGCTGGTCTTCCGCCAGCCCTCCGACATGTCAACGAACAACCGCGTGGCCCTGGGCTTCTCCATCCTGACACTGGCCGGATGCGCCATCGCGCACGTAACGGGCGGCAACCCCAGCATTGCCGACGGTTTCGAGAAGGTCAGCGCCGCCGGCGGCATGGTCGGCGCACTCAGCGGCGGTCTTGTGGCCAATCTTGGCTCGGTCACGGCAGTCGTCTTCTTCTCCGTCGTTGCGTTTGCCAGCATCCTGGTCCTGACCAACACGCCGGTGCGGCACATTCCTGCGCGCCTGCGCGGCATTTACGAAAAGCTGATGGGCGCCGACCCCGGCTTCCAGGGGCAACCGCAGGGCGACGGCCATGACCAAAGCTACCTTTACGACCACCAGGAGCCGGCGAAGAAGCCGCGCAGAGCGCGTGCACGGCAAAAGGCTGCCCCGGAGGAGGAGTTTGAGGACGTCCTGGGCGCCGAGGCCTTCGCGACCCCGCTTGTGGAAGGGGACGACGGCGAAACCCGGGTTCCGGCGTCGGGCGCGCCCAGGGTGCGCCCGGGCGTGCGCAGGCCCACCAGGGACGAGCTGGCCGCGGACAAGATCAAGGCCCGCCAGGGCCTGCCCACCTCATCGGAGGTGTTCGACGCCGACGCCGAGCCGGTCACCGAGGCGATCGGGATCGTTGCGGGCAACTCCATCCGCGCAGACGCCGGGGCGGGCGTCTACGACTTCGACGAAACCGCCACCCAGGCCATGCCTGCACCGCCCATGGCCCCGCCCATGCCCATCCCCGCACGCTCCGAGCAGCTCCAGCTGTCAGGGGACGTCACCTACACGCTGCCCCAATCCGACTTCCTGCCTGCGGGCCCTCCGGGGAAGGACGCCACCGAAGCCAACGACACAGTGGTGGCAGCCCTGACCAACACCCTGCAGCAGTTCAACGTTGACGCGGCCGTCACAGGTTTCAGCCGTGGACCGACAGTGACCCGCTATGAAATTGAGCTGGCACCGGGCACCAAGGTTGAGAAGGTGACGGCGCTCAGCAAGAACATCTCCTATGCCGTGGCATCCTCGGATGTGCGCATCCTGAGCCCCATCCCGGGCAAGAGCGCCATCGGCATCGAGATCCCCAACGCCGACAAGGAAATTGTTGTTTTGGGTGATGTGCTGCGCTCGGCCAATGCACGGCGCACCGAACACCCCATGGTCATGGGCGTGGGCAAGGACGTCGAAGGCGGATTCGTCGTGGCCAACCTGGCCAAGATGCCCCACCTGCTCGTGGCCGGTGCCACCGGTGCAGGCAAGTCCTCGTTTGTGAACTCCATGATTGTCTCCATCCTGATGCGGGCCACCCCCGATGAGGTGCGCATGGTGATGGTCGACCCCAAGCGCGTGGAACTGACGGCTTACGAAGGCGTGCCGCACCTGATCACGCCCATCATCACCAACCCCAAGAAGGCAGCCGAGGCGCTGCAGTGGGTCGTGCGTGAAATGGACCAGCGCTACGACGACCTGGCCAACTACGGCTTCAAGCACATCGACGAGTTCAACAAGGCAGTCAAGGCCGGGAATGTGCACCCGCCCGAAGGTTCAAAGCGCATTGTCAGGCCCTACCCGTACCTTCTTGTCATAGTCGACGAGCTCGCCGACCTGATGATGGTGGCCCCGCGCGACGTGGAAGACTCGATCGTGCGCATCACCCAGCTGGCCCGTGCCGCAGGCATCCACCTCGTCCTGGCAACGCAGCGCCCGTCGGTTGACGTGGTCACGGGCCTGATCAAGGCCAACGTGCCCTCCCGCATGGCCTTTGCCACCTCATCCGTCACCGACTCCCGCGTGGTCCTTGACCAGCCGGGTGCCGAGAAGCTGCTGGGCCAGGGTGACGCCCTGTTCCTGCCCATGGGCAAGTCAAAGCCCGTCCGCGTCCAGGGTGCCTGGGTCACGGAGGCGGAAATCAAGGCCGTCGTAGACCACGTCAAGGGCCAGCTCAAGGCCACCTACCGCGACGATGTTTCCGTCGAGGCCCCCAAGAAGGTCATCGAGGACGACATCGGCGATGACATGGACCTGCTGCTGCAGGCCACCGAGCTCGTCGTCACCACGCAGTTCGGGTCCACCTCCATGCTCCAGCGCAAGCTGCGCGTGGGCTTCGCCAAGGCGGGGCGCCTCATGGACCTGCTTGAATCCCGCGGCGTCGTGGGGCCCTCGGAAGGCTCGAAGGCGCGCGATGTCCTGGTCAAGCCCGACGACCTTGCCGAAACCCTCGCCGCCATCCGCGGTGACGGGCCCATCCCGGGCGGCTCCGGCGTCGAACCTTCAGAGTCGCCAGCTGCCGTTGATCCGATGACGGCGGCGCTGGCCGAAAATGCGAACGCGAACCACGCCCACGCCAATCCGTCATGGGGCGGGGATCTTGTGGCCGATGACCTGGCGAGCCGCCCCCTTGCGGTTGACTACGGCGACGGCGACGATGAAGAGGGTGGCGAGGACGCATGGTCGTTGACTGGACGCTGAAGGCCCTGCCCGCAGGAAATGTCCCTGTGGGCCCCTTTGCCGATAACCTTGACCTGTGAGTGATACGGTGGCGCCGCGCCCTTCGAATTGGAACCTGCCCAACGCCTTGACGCTTTTGCGGATCGTGCTGGTGCCCTTCTTCATTTGGGCCTTCGTGGCCGACGGCGGCGATTACGGGCCGCTGCGGTGGATTGCCGTGGTCCTGTTTGTGGTGGCCATTTACACGGACAAGCTCGACGGCGACATCGCCCGGGCGCGCGGGCTCATCACCAGCTTCGGCAAGATCGCGGACCCCATCGCCGACAAGCTGCTGATCGGATCGGCGCTGATCCTGCTTTCGGCCGTGGGGGAGTTGTGGTGGTGGGTCACCATTGTCATGCTCGTCCGCGAAATCGGCATCACCCTGCTTCGCTTTGTGGTGATCCGCTACGGCGTGATGGCCGCGTCAAAGGGCGGCAAGCTGAAGACGGTGCTGCAGACGGTAGCCATTTTTGTGTACCTGCTGCCGGTGACGCCGGCCCTTCCCTGGCTGTCGCTTGTGGCGCTGATCGTCATGCTGGTTGCGCTGGCCGTTACTGTTGTTACGGGCGTTGACTACATTGTTAAGGCGTGGCAGCTGCGCAGTGCCGGGCGCAACCCAGGGCGGGTGTAGCCGGTGCAGACTGTGACGCAACTGGCCCTGCTGGTGGAAGCCGCCGTGGCCGCTGACATTACCGTGGCCACCGCCGAGTCGCTGACAGGGGGCATGCTGGCGGCCACGCTGGTCCAGGTACCAGGCGCGTCGGGAATGTTCCAGGGCGGTGTGGTCGCCTACCAGAACTCGGTGAAGGCGGCGCTACTGGGAGTTTCCGCGCCATTGCTGGAGTACCGCGGTGCCGTTGACCCCGACGTCGCCTGCGCCATGGCGCTCGGGGCATGCGCCGCGACGGGTGCCCGGGTGGGAATTTCGACGACGGGAGTCGCCGGGCCCGAGCCGCACCAGGGCAAGGATGTGGGGGATGTGTTCATTGGTGTGGCGTTCGACGGGGAGGTTCAATCCTATGAATACCACTTTGCCGGTGACAGGGAAATGATCCGGGTGCAGGCCACCCAGGAGGCTATTTCACTGCTCGAACAAGTAATTAAAGCTGCCGGGGAACAAAAGTTGTGACTAGATAGTTGGTCATAGTGAACGCAAAGTGCTTACATCCCCTTTAGGATAAGAACACCAAGCGGGCAAGGCGCCATGACGGAGTTTCCGGCAGGCGCAACCGAATGGATCGAAGTGATTGAATCGACCACAGTGATTGAACAAGGAGCAAGGCGATACCGATGGTGAAACAACCCGTATCCGTAAACGGCGTAGTGCGCTGGCGGGATGTGGGTTTGGCAGTTGACAAACCGCATCAGCAGAAGGAGCGCAAAATGGTGGTGTTACGCCACGAGATTGGTGATGTTCTGCGCGATGTTCGTCAACGTCAGGGCCGCACACTCCGCGAAGTCTCACACAATGCGCGCGTCTCACTGGGCTATTTGAGCGAGGTGGAGCGCGGACAGAAGGAAGCGTCTTCTGAGCTGTTGGCGTCCATTTGTGCCGCATTGGAAGTGCCCCTGTCACTCATGCTCCGCGAAGTGAGTGATCGTTTGGCCATTGCTGAAGGCGTGGCTGTCCCGGACACTGTTCCGCAGGAATTTTCGGCCCGTTATGGCCGTGACCTGAACCAGGAACTCTCCGACGAGTTGAGCAAGGGCTTGATGTCCAACGCTTTCTAAACCCGGTTGTCCCGCACGGTGCAGCCCCTAAAGCTAAGCTGGATCCCGCCTTCGGGCGGGGTCCAGCTTTTTTTGGTGCCACGCGCCGACACGTCGTCAGGGACCTCAGTTCCTCGAGGTTCCATGACGGCAGGCGTTCCTGGAACGTTTCCTGCCGGCTCCAGATCGGGGTGCACACTGCCGGTCAGCTGCAGGTTCATGGCGCCTGCCCGGGGCGCGGGCATGCGAGAATGGGGGAGTGCGAGTAAGCGAATTTTGGCGATTGATGGATGACGAATTCAGCCCCTCCTATTCCCGGGTCCTGGCCCGCGATTTGGTCCTTGGCGGCGTAGGCGGCAATACCGCCAGCGACGCCCTGCGCGCCGGATTCGATCCCAAGGAAATCTGGATTGAGGTGTGCAAGGTCCAGGATGTGCCCCAGTCACGATGGCTCGGCAGGGACGTTGCGCCCAAAAACTGAGGTTCGGGAGCACTCCGGGGTTTCAGCGGCAGCGCCTGCCCGGCGGCCCCGGTGCGACACGCTGAACTGCGCCAAAGAAGTGTTCGAATATCTATTCGATCAACGCTATAATGTGTTTAATGGGTGCTGCGCCGTGGGCACACTGAAAAGTTGTCCACAATTTCCGTGGGTGGGGCGTGGAAGCCGCAGACAATGTCACACCCTTGAACTAGCGTTTTAGGTAGAGGGACAAACCTGCGGATCAGTTCCGCCGGCGGACACCGGGAAACCGGTGATGAAGTAAAAAAAGTTGCATGTGCATTGCAAAAGACCACTAACCGTGTGCTGCGCCAACCGCGCAGTGGCACGGGGCCGGAAACGGCGCAAAGGAAAGACCGAGGTGAATCATGGCCGCTTCCGCAGACCGTGACAAAGCGCTGGCAGCAGCATTGGCCCAGATTGACAAGCAATTTGGCAAGGGCTCAGTCATGCGCTTGGGTGATGACGTCCGTGCACCCATCGAAGTGATCCCCACCGGGTCCATTGCCTTGGATGTGGCCCTGGGCATTGGTGGCCTGCCCCGCGGGCGTGTCGTTGAGATCTATGGGCCGGAATCTTCCGGTAAGACCACCTTGGCCCTGCATGCTGTTGCCAGCGCACAGAAACTTGGCGGCCTTGCGGCTTTCATTGACGCCGAGCACGCCCTTGATCCGGATTATGCCGCCAAGCTCGGTGTTGACACAGACGCGCTGCTTGTCTCCCAGCCGGACACCGGCGAGCAGGCGCTGGAGATCATGGACATGCTGATCGGTTCGGGTTCCTTGGACGTCATTGTCATTGACTCCGTTGCAGCGTTGGTGCCCCGCGCTGAAATCGAAGGCGACATGGGAGATAGCCATGTGGGTTTGCAGGCCCGTTTGATGAGCCAGGCCCTGCGCAAGATCACGGGCCGCCTGAGCCAGACAAAGACAACGGCCATTTTCATCAACCAGCTGCGTGAAAAGATCGGTGTCTTCTTCGGCAGCCCGGAGACCACCACCGGTGGCAAGGCGCTGAAGTTCTACGCCTCCATCCGCATCGACGTTCGCCGCATCCAGACCTTGAAGGAAGGCGCGGACGCCGTCGGCAACCGTACCAAGGCCAAGGTTGTCAAGAACAAGATGGCACCGCCCTTCAAGATCGCCGAATTCGACATCATCTATGGCGTTGGCATTTCCCGTGAAGGCGGAATCATTGACATGGGTGTTGAGCACGGCATCATCCGCAAGTCCGGTTCCTGGTACACCTACGACGGCGACCAGCTGGGACAGGGCATGGAGAACTCCCGCCGGTTCCTGAAGGACAACCCGGAACTTGCAGACGAGCTGGAGCGCTTGATCAAGGCCAAGCTGGGTGTGGGCATCACTGCCGAAACCCAGGTTGAGGCTGCTCCCAAGCTCAAGGCAGTCGACGGCTTCTAGGGGCAACCATGAACACGGCACGCCCGGCACCGGAACTGGACCCCGAGGCCAATCCGGCCTCGGTGGCCCGGGCCATCGTGCTGCAACAGCTGACGCACTCGCCCAAGAGTCGCTTCCAACTGGGCCAAAAGCTGGCCGAGCGGAACATCCCCGTGGATGTGGCGGAGGCCGTGCTGGACCGCTTTGAAGCCGTGAAGCTGATTGACGACGCCGAATTCGCCACCCTGTGGGTGCGCAGCAGGTCACTGCACAAGCATCTGGCACGCGGGGCTTTGCGGCGCGAATTGGCGGAAAAGGGAATCGATCCGGAACTTGCCCAGGATGCCCTGGAGCAAATCGACGACGACACCGAACTGCAGCAGGCCCGGGAATTGGTCCAACGCAAGCTTCGTGGTTCCATCGACCTGGGCGAGCGCAGCGAACGGGACAAATACACCCGCCGCTGGGTGGCCATGCTGGCCCGGAAGGGTTTCAACCCCTCCATGGCCTACCATGTTGTAGGCGAGGTCATCGACGAACACCTGTCCGCGGACTAGTGGTGTGGCAACGTGCCGGTGGGCGCACGTAAGCGCAGCCGGGACCGTTGAGCGGCTATGCTAGCGGCATATGAGTACGCACCCTTCAATACTTCCCCGCTGCCTGGCCGTCGCCGTGACGGCCGGATTCATGCTGGCAGCAACCCTCACCGGCTTGCCTGCCCAGGCCGACGACGGCCCGCCAACAGGTTTCCCCAGCTGGTCGGACGTCGAGGCGGCCAAGGGTGATGCCGCAGCCACGGCCGTGGAAGTCCAGAAGATCTCATCCCTGCTTGACTCCCTGGAGCAGGAAGCCGGCGTCCTTGGCATGGCAGCAGTCACTGCCGGGGGCGACTTTGCGCAGACGCAGCACAAGCTTGACGTCGCCACGGCCGAGGTTGATGTCCTTGGCGCCCAGGCAAAGCGCGCCGCCGACGAGGCCGGGAAGTACAAGAAGGCAGCCGTTGCCGTAGCCGTGCAAAGCTATAAGAGCGGTGGGACCGGACTTGGCCTTTTCGCCACCATCTCGGCACTGGACTCACCCGAAAGCCTCAACGGCGTGGAATTGCTCCACAGGGTGGGTGAGCGTGCCGCCGTGAAGCAGTCCCAGGCAAGGGAGTCACAGAGCGCAGCCGCAGCACTTGAAAAGACCCGGAAAGCGGCCGAAACCGCCCAGCAGGAGCTGAGTGCACAGGCCGCACATGCCCGTGATGCAGCCATCGCGGCGCAGACCGCCGTGGCCGAACAGCTCAAGGCCAAGAAGTCGCAAAACGAAACGCTCGTGGCGCAGCTGGCCTCCCTGAATAACACCACGGCAGCCAAGGAGCACGAATTCCGCCAGGGGCAGACCGCCTTGGCCGTCTACGAACAGGTCCAGGCTGCCAAGCGGCAGGCCGCCGAGCGCCAGGCTGCTGAGGAGGCAGCCCGGCGTGCCGCGGAGGAACGTGCGAAGCCCCCGGCGCCCCTGCCCGCCATGCCGAACCCGGCTCCCAACCCCGGTCCCGTCAAACCCCCGCCGGCGGTGACGGAGCCCGGTGGCTCCGGTCCGGTAGGGGCACTGGACCCCGGCATTCCCGGCGGAGCCGTCAATGACCCCGCCGGTGCAAAGGCGTACGCTGCAGGACGGCTGGCGGCCTATGGGTGGCCGCAAAGTGAATTCAGGTGCCTGAACCTCTTGTGGGAGCGCGAATCCAACTGGCGCACCAATGCGACAAACCCCTACAGCGGGGCCTACGGCATTGCCCAGTCGCTGCCAGCGAGCAAGTATGGCGAGGAGGGCCCCGACTGGCTGACCAACTACAGAACACAGGTCAATTGGGGGCTCGGCTACATCACGGGCCGTTACGGCTCGCCCTGCGGTGCCTGGGCGCACTCGGAAGCCGTCGGCTGGTACTGATCGGCCCGGCCCGGGAGCCGGATCGGCCCGCCCACAGGGCGGTAAATCCGTTGCGCAACGCCAGCCGGCTCCTGTTTAGCCGATACACGGCAGAGGTCTTAAGCTGGTGGGGTGAGCCTGACCCAGAACAGCGTTGATTCTTCCGCGACCACAACCATGCCAACCAGCGTCGAGACAGTGGCAGCGCCAGCCGGCGGTGTCCGCACCTATCAGGTGCGCACTTATGGTTGCCAGATGAACGTGCATGACTCCGAGCGCATGGCCGGTCTCTTGGAGACCGCCGGGCTGGTGGCCGTCGAGGAAGCCGGCCCCGCACGAATCCTGGACGCAAACGGTGAAGCCGTTCCCGACGTCGTCGTCTTCAACACCTGTGCAGTGCGCGAAAACGCCGACAACAAGCTGTACGGAAACCTTGGCATGCTGGCCCACATCAAGGAATCCAACCCCGGCATGCAAATCGCCGTGGGCGGCTGTCTGGCCCAGAAGGACCGCGACACCATCCAGAAGCGCGCACCCTGGGTTGACGTCGTGTTCGGCACGCACAATGTTGGCGCGCTGCCCGTACTGCTTGAACGGGCCCGCCACAATGCCGAAGCCGAGATGGAAATCCTGGAGTCCCTTGAGGTCTTCCCCTCCACCCTGCCCACCCGGCGCGACTCCGTGTACTCGGGCTGGGTCAGCATCTCCGTCGGCTGCAACAACACCTGCACGTTCTGCATCGTTCCGTCCCTGCGCGGCAAGGAACGGGACAGGCGCCCCGGTGAAATCCTCGCAGAAATCCAGGCCCTTGTTGACGACGGCGCCATCGAGATCACGCTGCTGGGCCAAAACGTCAACTCCTACGGCGTCGAATTTGGGGACAGGCTGGCCTTTGGCAAGCTGTTGCGCGCCTGCGGGAAGATTCAGGGGCTGGAACGGCTCCGGTTCACCAGCCCACACCCGGCGGCCTTCACCGATGACGTCATTGACGCCATGGCCGAAACGCCCAACGTCATGCCGCAGCTGCACATGCCCCTGCAATCGGGCTCCGATAAGATCCTCAAGGACATGCGCCGTTCCTACCGGTCGACGAAGTTCCTCGGCATTCTGGAGAAGGTGCGGGAAAGGATGCCCCATGCATCGTTCTCCACTGACATCATTGTTGGCTTCCCCGGCGAGACCGAGGAGGACTTCCAGGCGACCCTTGATGTGGTCCAGAAGTCACGCTTTGCCACGGCCTTCACCTACCAATACTCCAAGCGCCCCGGCACACCGGCCGCGGAGTTGCCCGACCAGCTGCCCAAGGAAGTGGTGCAGGAACGCTTCCTGCGGCTGACAGCCCTGCAGGACAGGATTTCCGCCGAGGAAAATGCCGCGCAGATCGGCCGCGAGGTCGAGGTCATGGTCACTGCATCCTCGGGGCGCAAGGCAGCACAGACCAACAGGCGCTCGGGGCGGACCCGCGACCAGCGCCTGGTCCACTTCAGCGTTCCCGACGGTGCACAAGAGCCCCGGCCCGGCGACCTTGTCACACTGACCATCACAGGTTCTGCGTCCTTCCACCTCGTGGCCGATCCCGCGACGGCAGCCGACTACACGCTGCGCCGGTCACGTGCAGGCGATGCCTGGGACCTGGCCCAGGCCGATTCCTGCGGAGTCCCCGCCACAGCCACGTCCGACGGCGCACGGCCTAAGGTCAGCCTCGGCATGCCGTCACTGCCCATCCGCACAGCGTGAGCCTGCCCGCAGCAGCCCTGCCGCTGGTCGCCGTCGTCGGCCCCACCGGATCAGGGAAGTCGGAGCTCGCACTGCAGCTCGCCGAACGCTTCGGCGGTGAGGCCATCAACGCCGATTCCATGCAGTTCTACCGGGGCATGGACATCGGCACGGCCAAGCTGCCGATGGCCGAACGGCGTGGCATCGCCCACCATTTGATGGACTTCCTTAACGTCCGCGAGGACACCACTGTTGCGGCATTCCAGACCATGGCCAGGGATGCCATTGCCGACATTCGATCACGCGGAAAGCTGCCCATCGTGGTCGGCGGATCCGGGCTGTACGTGCGCGCCGCCGTCGACGTGCTGGAATTTCCCGGCACCGATGCCGCGGTGCGCGCCCGCCTTGAAGCCGAGCTCGACGCCGGAGGGCTGGCAGCGCTGGCCGCCAGGCTTTTGTTGGTGGATCCGGTGTCGGCGGCCCGCATCGGCGACGGAAAGCGGGTGGTCCGTGCCCTTGAGGTGTTTGAGCTTACGGGCCGGCCCTTCAGCTCCTTCATGCCCGCGCGCGAGTACGTCAGCCCCACGGTGCAGATCGGCCTCAACGGCGACCGCGCCGAACTCCACCAGAGGCTGGCCGCCCGCGTCCACACGATGGTCGAAGGCGGCCTGCAGGAGGAAGTGGAGCGGCTCATTCCGCAGGGCCTGCGTGAGGGCAGGACGGCGCAGAAGGCTCTGGGTTACCAGCAGTTCCTGCGTGTTATTGACGGCGCCTCCACCGTGGCCCGGGCAAGCGAGGAAACCATTACGGCAACGCGCCAGTTTGCCCGCCGCCAGATCACCTGGTTCCGTGCCGACCCGCGCGTGCAGTGGCTCGATTGGTCAGCGCCCACCCTGACAGCCTCGGCAGCAGCCATGGTGGCTCGGGTGCACGACGGCGAAGCTAGGTAGCTGGCGCCCGGCGTCGCACGTGTTAGGCTCCCTGTGCCTTAAAGTGGAACCATGACTGATGCCCCGACACCCCTGACAGGCCTGCGATTTTCCAAGGGCCACGGAACTGGCAATGACTTTGTGCTGATGGCCGATCCCGACGGGGACCGCCTGCTGTCGCCGCAGCAGATTGCCGCCGTGTGCGACAGGCACCGCGGCATCGGCGGCGACGGGCTGATCCGTGCCGTACGGTCCCGCCATGTGCCCGAGGGTGCGGCGTTGCTGGCAGCGCATCCAGGCGCCGAATGGTTCATGGATTATAACAATGCGGACGGCTCGCAGTCGGAAATGTGCGGCAACGGTGTACGGGTCTTCGTGCACTTTCTGCTCACCCAGGGGCTCGTTGAACTGGAGCAGGGCCGGGAACTGGCCATTGGAACCCGGGCCGGCGTGAAAGTTGTCTCACGCACTGACGGTGGCTACCGCGTGGACATGGGCCCTTGGGATTTCATTTTCCCGCAGGAGGCCCGGGAACGCGGCGCGGATTCACGAGTTGACGCCGACGGCCTTGCAGGCACGCGTGAGGCCCTGTCGATCACCATGGGCAACCCCCACACAGTGGTTGCGCTGTCGGAGATGGCCGAGCTGGCCGGAACGTCCCTGGTGGCGGGACCTGCCGTCTCGCCGCTGCCCCCGCATGGGACCAATGTTGAATTTGCCGTGCGCAATGAGCCCCTCGAGTCAGACGGCGTCGGGTACATTAGCATGCGTGTCCACGAACGTGGCGTGGGGGAGACGCTTTCCTGCGGAACCGGCGCGTGCGCGGCCGCCGCGGCAGTCCGTTTCCGGGCCGGCAAGGGCGCACCTGACGACTGGTCTGTCGAGATCCCCGGCGGCACCGTGGGCGTCGAATTTTTCCCCGGGCCCGACGGGCGCGAGCACGTTGCGCTCAGCGGTCCCGCCGTCATGGTGGCCGAAGGGGTCATCGCCGACGGGTTGTTTGGCTGATAAGTTTCAGCCAGGCCCCGGTTAGGGCTTGGTGCGGGTGACGCGCAGGATCCTGAAGGCCTTGTTCGTGGAGTCCCTGACAACGGTGAAGCCGGCTTCCGGGAACTGTTCGTTGAGCTCGGCCGTGAGCCAGCGCTGCAGTGAGTCGGCGCCGAGATTCTTTTGGACCACAAGGTACGCGGTGCCATTGTGGGCCAGCCGGGGCAGCCACATGAGCAGGATCGAGTGCAGTTCGGACTTGCCCACCCGGATCGGCGGGTTCGACCAGATCGTGTTGAAGCGAAGGTCGGGGTCCACGGCGTCAGGGGTTGAGGCGCGGACATTGTTCAGGCCCAGTGCCTTGGCGTTCTCCGTTGTCAGCTCGATGGATCGTTCGTTGACGTCCACCGCATACACGGTGGCTTCGGGGGAGCGCAGGGCCAGGCTCAGGGCAATCGGCCCCCAGCCGCAGCCGATGTCAAGCAGGTTCCCTTCAGCGACCGGTGGCGGGGCCTGCGAGAGCAGGATGGTTGTGCCCTTGTCGAGCCCATCAGGGCTGAAGATGCCGCCGGCTGTTTGAAGATTGCGCACCTCACCGGCCAAAATCACGCTGAGGGGCCGGCGTTTCATCGGCGTTGACGGTTGTGAACTGAAATAGTGCTCTGCACCCTGAGTACCCATAGTCATGCCAGATTAGTGTGGTTTTCGCCCGTTGGGAATCTAGGCGCGCCTACCGGGACGCCGACACGGGCGTGAGTTTATCCACACGCGGTGGGCGGCAAAGGTGTGCGCGTCGGTGGGGCGGACTACGATTGAGGTAAGCGCCTATATAAGGAGAACATGTCCAACGCATCTGCACACAACGGTTCCGACGACAACCCGCTGCCTCGCAACAGCGGTGACGGAACAACCCCCCACGGCACTGGAGCTGCTGACACGGACCTGTCCGTCGCCGAAATCGAGGCCGTGATCGAGCGGATCCTGGCCAAGGATGCGGCTGCCGGCCGGGCTGTGCGCGAGGACGCTGACATTGAGGCGCAGGACCCCTTTGAGGGCGCGCCCACCACCCGGCCACTGGCCGGGCAGGCGCAGGCCGTCTCCTCCTTGAAGTTCCAGCACAGCCGCTTTGACGGTGACCAGAGTGAATTGGCCGACCGCAACGCACTGCGCCGCCAGGCAAGCCTGTCCACCGAGCTCGAGGACGTCACCGAGGTTGAATACCGCCAGCTGCGCCTGGAACGGGTTGTCCTGGCCGGACTGTGGTCCAAGGGGACCATGACCGACGCCGAAAACTCCCTCCGGGAACTGGCGGCACTGGCAGAAACAGCAGGCTCGGAGGTTTTGGACGGACTCGTCCAGCGCCGTGCCAAGCCGGACCCTGCAACGTACCTGGGCCAGGGCAAGGCCCAGGAACTGAAGGAAATTGTGCATGCAACAGGTGCTGACACTGTCATCATTGACGGTGACCTAGCCCCGTCCCAGCGACGCACCCTTGAAGAAGTCGTCAAGGTCAAGGTCATTGACCGCACGGCCCTGATTCTTGACATCTTCGCCCAGCACGCGCAGTCGCGTGAAGGCCGGGCCCAGGTTGAGCTGGCCCAAATGGAATACCTCCTGCCGCGCCTGCGTGGCTGGGGCGAGTCCATGTCCCGCCAGGCAGGTGGCCGTGTCGGTGCAGCCGGCGGCGGCATCGGATCCCGTGGCCCGGGTGAAACGAAGATGGAGCTTGACCGCCGGAAGATCCGTACGCGGATGGCAAAGCTGCGCCGTGAAATTGCCGCCATGCGCCCCGCCAGGGAAACCAAGCGGGCCAACCGCAAGCGCAACAGCGTGCCCTCGGTGGCCATTGCCGGGTACACGAATGCCGGCAAGTCCTCGCTGCTGAACCGCCTGACGGACGCCGGGGTGCTCGTTGAAAACGCGCTGTTTGCCACGCTGGACCCCACTGTGCGGAAAACCGAAACATCGGAGGGTCTGGGCTACACCCTTGTCGACACCGTCGGCTTCGTGCGGGCACTGCCGACCCAGCTGGTGGAGGCTTTTAGGTCAACGCTGGAGGAAGTGGCCGACGCCGATTTGATCCTGCACATCGTCGACGCCTCGCACCCCGACCCGGAGGGCCAAATTTCGGCCGTCCGTTCGGTGTTCGCCGAGGTTGGGGCGCTGCAGATCCCCGAGATCATCATCTTGAACAAGGCCGACATTGCCGACCCCTTCGTCATTGAACGGCTGCGCCAGCACGAGGCACGCACGGTCGTGGTTTCCGCGCGCTCGGGGCAGGGCATCGAGGAACTGCTCGAGGCCATCGCCGAGGCAATTCCGCACCCCAGCGTCAACCTGACGTTGCTGATTCCCTATGACCGCGGCGACATCCTGAACAAGCTGCACCGCAGCGACGCGGAGATCGTCAGCCTCGAACACGGCGAGCTCGGCACGCTGGTGAACGTCAGGGTCCGTGAGGACCTGGCAGCCGAGGTTGGGCCGTTTGTCCAGCATGCCTGAGAGTGATTTTTCCCACCAGGCCCTGGAGCTTTTGGACAGGGCCGTTGAAGCAATGGGCGGGCAGCGTCGCGACGGACAGCATGAAATGGTCAAACGGGTTGTTGATGCCATAGAAAGCGGCGACCACCTGTTGGTGCAGGCCGGAACGGGCACCGGAAAATCCCTCGCCTACCTGGTGCCGCTGATCGTCAACGCCCTCACGAGCGACAAACCTGCTGTTGTGGCCACTGCAACACTGGCCCTGCAGGCCCAAATCGTGGGCCGGGACGTACCCAGGCTGCTGGCGGCCCTGGAGCCTGTTCTGCCGCGCCCCATCGAGGTCGCCCTCGTCAAGGGGCGCAGCAACTATGTGTGCAAGCAAAAGCTCGGCGGTGGATTCCCCACCGAGGACACCGGCGAAGGGGCCTTGTTCAGCCTCGGCGAAGACACGAGCGTCGCGCACCTGCCAGGCGCGAGCACCGGACCCACGTCCGTGCTGGGCAAGGAAGTTATCCGTCTGCGCGAATGGGCCCAGGACACCGAAACCGGGGACAGGGACGAACTTGTCCCCGGAGTCACCGACAAGGCCTGGCGCCAGGTTTCGGTCACGTCCATGGAGTGCCTAGGTGCACAAAAGTGCCCGCTGGCCACCGAGTGCTTCTCGGAATTGGCCCGTGCCCGGGGTGCCGAGGCTGACATCGTGGTGACAAACCACGCCATGCTCGCCATCAGCGCTTTTGAAGGCATCGCTGTGCTGCCCGAATACGACGTTGTGGTTGTCGATGAGGCCCACGAGCTCCAGGACCGGGTGACAGGTGCCGTCACGGGCCAGTTGTCGGTACAGATGATCCAGGCGGCTGCCTCCAGCACCCGCAAACACACGGCTGTTTCGGTCGACGCGCTGCACGCAAGTGCCACTGGCCTTGACATGGTCCTTGCCGGGATTCCCGAGGGGCTGCTGCCCAGCGGACTCAACGAAGCCCAAAGCCAGGCCGTGGAGCAGGTGCGAGACGCCGTGCGGGCGGCACTATCGGATTCCAAGCCTGAGGGCAATGCCGCCGCCGACGGCGGGCGTTCCATTGCCAGGTCACGGTTGAACCTGATCTTTGACCTGTGTGAACGGCTGCTGGCAGCCAACGATGCCCGCGAAGTGGTGTGGGCATCGCGCCCCGGAACTTTTGCCCCGGGCAAGGGCTACCAGAAGGCTGACGAGAGCGAACCGGCAGTACTGAGCATTGCTCCCCTGAGCGTGGCCATGAAACTGCGGGAGGGCTTGTTCACAGACCGCACCGTGGTCCTGACATCGGCCACCCTTGCCATCGGGGATTCATTCCAGGCCACGGCCGCAGGCCTGGGGCTTTTGGGTCCCAGCGCGCCGAATTGGACAGGTGCCGACGTCGGCTCCCCGTTCGACTATCCGAAGCAGGGCATGCTGTATGTGGCAGCCCACCTGAAGAAGCCAGGCTTCGGCACTTCCCCGGAACAGCTGGATGAATTGGCCGATCTGATTATGGCGGCCGGAGGCGGCACCTTGGCCTTGTTCTCCTCGCGCAGGGCGGCTGAGGACGCGGCCGAAAAGCTGCGCAAGAGGCTCAAGGTGAAGATCCTTTGCCAGGGCGACTCCTCAATGTCAGGGCTGATCAAGCAGTTCGCGGATGAAACCGACACCTGCCTTTTTGGCACCATGTCCCTGTGGCAGGGCGTTGACGTCCAGGGGGCTTCGTGCCGGCTTGTCGTCATTGACAGGATTCCCTTCCCGCGCCCCGACGATCCACTCGTCACGGCTAGGGCCCGCGCCGTGGCACAAAATGGCGGTGACGGATTCATTGCCATATCGGCGACCCATGCGGCCGTCCGCCTCGCCCAGGGAGTTGGACGCCTCATCCGCTCAAGCGGGGACCGCGGCGTCGTGGCCGTCCTTGACTCCCGGCTGGCCAATGCCAGCTACGGCGGCTTCCTGCGTGCGGCCCTGCCGCCGTTCTGGGCCACCAAGGACAGGGCAGTGGCCCTCTCGGCGCTGACGAGGCTGTCGGGCAAGTAGCCGACACTTCCGTGCCGGAGCATGTTCGCGAAACGATACCGCGCACACAAAAAGTGAAACCAAGCAGTGAAGCGCCCCGTCCACACGTGGACGGGGCGCTTCACTGCTCTTCAGGCTGGTGGCCGGAGGTGCCGGGCCTAAAGGCTGCGCTGCACTAAAGGCTGCGCAGGACCGAAACGACCTTGCCCATGATAGTGGCGTGGTCGCCAAGGATCGGCTCGTAGCGGGTGTTTTGCGGCAGCAGCCACGTATGCCCGTCGCGCTGGCGGAACGTCTTCACCGTGGCCTCGTCGTCGAGCAGGGCCGCGACAATCTCGCCGTTGTTGGCGGTGTTTTGCTGGCGGATGACAACCCAGTCCCCGTCGCATATGGCGGCGTCGATCATGGAATCGCCCTGGACCTTGAGCATGAACAGTTCCCCGCTGCCCACAATTTGGCGCGGCAGCGGCATGATGTCATCCACCGACTGGTCCGCAAGGATGGGGCCGCCGGCCGCAATGCGGCCAACGAGCGGGACGAATGCGGTGTCGGAGGAACTGCTTAGTTCGGCAAAGTTCAGGCCGTTTGAGCTGCGCAGGGATGCGGGGGAGTTGACCCCGTCAATTTCCACCTGACCATTGTCAAGCACCAAGGGAATCAGGACTTCCATGGCGCGGGGGCGCTTGGGGTCGCGGCGCAGGTAGCCGTGCCGTTCGAGTTGGGTCAGCTGGTGCGTGACGCTTGAGAGGCTGGCCAGTCCCACGGTGTCGCCGATTTCGCGCATGGAGGGCGGGTATCCCTTGTCGGCGATCGAGCGCTGGATGCATTCGAGAATCTTCTTCTGGCGGACCGTCAATCCCTTCATTCCGGCGCGGCTGGGTGCCTGGGGGATGCGATGCGGCGGTTCTGGAAGTGTCATGGTTCCGTGTCCTTTCGTGGCTGCCCTGAAGAATGTCAGTGCCTGCTGGTGGACTGCATCTAACGGCCCATCCTTGTACCGCAAGTTTAAGCCACGTCAGGGGCAATATCAAACATTTGTTCTATTTGCCCTTGGCAAGTGTCGTCCATAGATGCTAAAACTGTACTAGTAGAAAAATAGAACATACGTTCTATCGAATATGTATCGTGTGGAAATTTGATCCATTGGATGTTTGTGGCCAGGGATCCGGCTCCACGGCGAAAGGACCAGAAGTCATGAATGCAATGGTTATCTCCGCAGCAACCCTTGGCAGCACCCGCGGAAACCTTCGGCTGGCCGGTGCCGAGGCCCCGGCCGACACGCCGGCCGAAGCCGTCCGCCCAGGCACCACCTGGTTTGGGCTCTTCCGCCCCGGCGTGGACTGCCCCGGCGGCGGACGGCAGCAGCTGACGCGCCGGGGCCGCCTGGTGTTCCTGGGCATCCCCGCCATCATCATGGCCGTCGTTGTCGTGTTTGCAGCCCTGGCCATCGTGCTCGGGTCGGTGGCTGCCCCTGCCCATGCAGCTGTCCAGTACGCCCCCGTTGACATGGCCGACTACGCCATGTCGGTGACGGTGCTGCAGGGGCAGAGCCTGTGGACCATCGCCGCCGAGTCCAACCCCAGCCGCGACACCCGCGAGGTCATGGGTGAGATTGTCGCCCTCAACGAACTGGACAACGGAGCCATTCAGGCCGGCCAGCGCCTGTTCGTTCCCATTCCCCGGTAGCTGGGCCGGGCAATGTGTCCGCATGCTGTCGCCGGTTCGATCTTTCGCGGCCCCTGCAAATAAGCTTGGATCATGGATCAGTTTGAACGCCTAGGTCAATTGCCGCTCCGTGACGATCTGCGCGGCCTTCACCCCTACGGTGCCCCCCAGTTGGATGTTCCGGTACTTTTGAACGTCAATGAAAATACTTTTGGCGTTCCCGCAGACGCGAAGGAAGCCATCCTCAACGCCGTCGCAGCCGAACTCGATGGCCTTAACCGCTACCCGGATCGGGAATTTACGGTATTACGCCAGGAACTGGCCGCCTACCTGGGCCACGGGCTCGGTGAAGAAAACCTCTGGGCCGCCAACGGCTCAAATGAGGTCCTGCAGCAGTTGCTCCAGGCCTTTGGCGGGCCTGGCCGTACGGCCATGGGCTTCCCTCCCACCTACTCCATGTACCCGCTGCTGGCCAGTGGCACCGGAACCGGCTACATTGCCGGAGTGCGTGCGCAGGACTACAGCCTTTCTGCGGAGTCGGCCGCCGAGCAGGTCCGCCAGCACGCGCCTAACATCGTCATCCTGTGCTCACCCAACAACCCCACAGGCACAGCCCTTGGCCTTGACGTCGTCGAGGCGGTGTATGAGGCCGGTGAGGCGTCGCAGGCCATCGTCATTGTTGACGAGGCCTATGCGGAGTTCTCCCACGCAGGCACCGCCAGTGCGCTCGGCCTGCTCGCCGGACGCCCCCGCCTCGTGGTCTCACGCACCATGAGCAAGGCCTTCGCCCTCGCCGGCGCGCGCCTGGGCTACCTCGCTGGCGCACCTGAAGTCGCCGATGCCCTGCGTCTTGTCCGGCTGCCGTACCACCTCTCGGCCATCACGCAGGCAACCGCCGTCGCAGCCCTGCGGAATTCGACGTCCCTGCTGGCCAATGTTGAAGCCATCAAGGTCCAGCGCGACCGCATCGTCACCGAACTGACTGAGCTTGGCCTGACCCCCGCGCCATCCGACTCGAACTTCGTGTTCTTTGGCGGGCTCGAAAATCCTCACAAGGTATGGGAAGCCCTGTTGGCCGACGGCGTCCTGATCCGCGACGTCGGCATCCCCGGGCACCTGCGGGTCACCGCGGGCACCGAGGCTGAAACCAGCGCGTTCCTGAACGGGCTGCGCACCATCCTTGCGGGCTAGGACGAACGTCTTGAATCGGCGTCGTGCCCTGGGTGCGGCGCCGGCCGTTTGGGCATTACCCGGCACTCTCTTCTAAACTGGTGTAAATACTTAGTACCGTTCGCGCGCCCACCCCTGCCCGGTGCATGGCAAGTGGTGTTCACAAACCGAAGGACTGCTGCAATGACTGAGACACTTCCGGCCCAGGGCCGTACTGCCCGTTTGGAGCGGGCCACGAGCGAATCAAGCGTCATGGTTGAGATCAACCTCGACGGCACGGGAGTGTCGAACATCGACACGTCTGTGCCGTTCTATGACCACATGCTGACGGCCTTGTCCAAGCACTCGCTGATCGACATGAACATCAAGGCCACGGGCGACACCCACATCGACGCGCACCACACGGTGGAAGATGTTGCCATCTCCCTGGGTGAGGTCCTCAAGGTTGCGCTGGGCAACAAGGCGGGGATCCGCCGCTTCGGCGAGGCGACTGTGCCGTTGGACGAGGCCCTCGCGAATGCCGTTGTTGACGTGTCAGGCCGGCCCTACCTCGTTCACAGCGGTGAGCCTGCAGGCCAGGAATACCACCTGATCGGCGGCCACTTCACAGGCTCGCTGACCCGCCACATCTTCGAGGCAATCACCCTGCATGCCCAAATCTGCCTGCACATGACCGTCATCGGTGGCCGGGACCCGCACCACATCGTCGAAGCGCAGTTCAAGGCCTTCGCCCGTGCCCTGCGCTCTGCCGTCGAACCCGATCCCCGCGTTACGGGAATCCCCTCCACGAAGGGCCTTTTGTGAGTTTCGACGCCGATCAGCCAGCAGCAAGGCAACCCACAGTCACCGTCCTTGATTACGGTTCGGGCAATGTGCGCTCCGCCGTGCGCGCCCTGGAGCGTGCCGGCGCAACGGTAACCCTGAGCGCCGCACCGGATGACGTCCTGAACGCCGACGGTCTGGTGGTTCCCGGCGTGGGCGCCTTTGGCTCGGTCATGGCCGAACTGAAAAGCGTCGACGCCTTGCGGATGATCGGGCGGCGCGTTGCCGGCGGCCGTGCGGTGCTGGGCATTTGCGTCGGCATGCAGGTGCTCTTTGACGCCGGTGTTGAACACGGCATGCAGGAGGAAGGCATGGGGGAGTGGCCCGGAACCGTAGAGCTGCTGCCCGCCGACGTCGTCCCCCACATGGGCTGGAACACCGTCAAGGCACCCGAAGGCTCCATGTTGTTCGAGGGCGTGGAAGACGAGCGCTTTTACTTTGTCCATTCCTACGGCGTGCAAAAGTGGGACTTTGAAGTGCTCCAGCCAAAGATGCGCCCGCCCATGGTGACCTGGTCCGAACACGGGGCCCCGTTCATTGCCGCCGTGGAAAACGGACCCCTGTGCGCAACCCAATTTCACCCGGAAAAATCCGGTGATGCGGGCGCACGTCTGCTGCGCAACTGGGTGGCCTCCCTCACCAGACCGGCGGGCAACCCTGACGGCGGGACGGCCAACTGATGTGGTCATTGCTGCTGATGGGCCTTGCAGGACTGCTCATTGGAGGGGCGTACACCTTCTACCAGCAGAAATCCGCCCGTTGGATACCCGTCAGCTTCGTGCTGCTCGCCGCCATGTCGCTCGTGGCCGCCTACATGTTCACGCTTTAGCTCCACGCACCAACCCGCGGCCGGGCCGCGGTTTTCCATCCACCGGACCAACAACGTTGAGGACCCCATGACCACCCCCATTTTGGAATTGCTGCCCGCCGTCGACATCGTGGACGGCCAGGCAGTGCGCCTGGTGCAGGGCGAGGCCGGCTCTGAAACCGGATACGGTTCGCCGCTTGAGGCTGCCATGAACTGGCAGAACGACGGCGCCGAGTGGGTCCACCTGGTTGACCTCGACGCCGCCTTTGGCCGCGGATCCAACAAGCACCTGCTCCAGGAAATGGTGGCAGCGCTGGACATCAAGGTGGAACTCTCCGGCGGCATCCGTGACGACGCCTCCTTGGAAGGCGCGCTGGAACTTGGCATTGGCCGCGTGAACCTTGGCACCGCCGCATTGGAAAACCCGGAATGGACCGCCAAGGTCATTGACCGCTTTGGGGAGCAGATCGCCGTCGGGCTTGACGTGCGCGGCACCACCCTGGCCGGCCGCGGCTGGACCAAGGAAGGCGGCGACATCTGGGAAGTCCTGGCCCGCCTGGAGGATGCCGGCTGCGCCCGATACGTCGTCACCGACGTCACCAAGGACGGTACCCTGCGCGGGCCGAACGTGGAACTGCTGCGTGAAATGTGCACCCGCACGTCAAAGCCCGTAGTGGCCTCGGGTGGCATTTCCAGCCTGGAAGACCTCCGCGTGTTGCGCGAGCTTGTCGGCGAGGGCGTTGAAGGTGCCATCATCGGCAAGGCCCTGTACTCCGGCCAGTTCACGCTCCCGCAGGCACTCGACGTTGCAGGCCGCCGCTAAACCATGACCGAAATGCCCAAGAAAGCGCTGCCCGGTCACATTGCCGCCGCACTGGCGGGGGCCGGTGGACCCACCGACTCCGCCGGGCAGCCCTGGACGGGCCGTCATTTGCCCGGGGATGAGAAGTACCACAACTTCGACACGGACGACGGCGCCATGGATGCCGGTTATGCCGCTGCCCTGGCGGGGCTTGCCTCGGGCGCCGGGACGGAGGCGCAGGTTGTTGCTGCCCTGGCCACAGCCCGGGTTTTCATTCCCATTGTGGCGCAGCTGGCGCAGCAGACCGTCGGGGAGAACGGACTGGTCTCGGACAAGGAGTCCGACATGGCGTTGGTGACCCTGCAGGGTCCCGACGGGCGCCGGGCACTGCCGGCGTTTTCCCATGCCGAGGCACTTACGCGGTGGCATCCTGAAGCCCGCCCCGTGGCTGTCTATGCGGCTCGGGCCGCGTTGTCAGCAGTGGCCGAGGAAGCCCAGCTCATGGTGGTCGATCCAGGTTCGCGGCGGCCGTTTGTTGTTCGCAGGCCCGCAATGTGGGCGCTTGCCCAGCAGCAGGACTGGGTTCCCAGTTACGCCGATCCCGCCGTTGAAAAAGTTCTGTGCGAATCCGTTGCGTCCTTGGGCCACCCTGCCGTTCTCGACATTTCTGCAAGCGCCGGGCAGGGCATACAATCCCAGTGGGACACCATTGAAGAACCGCAGGGACGGTTGGTCATGGGCGGCGGAACCGGACCGGAACTGTGTGTCACCATCACCCTTTTGCCCGGACTTGACCAGTCCGGCGTGAACGGCGCGCTTGCATCATTGCAGGAATACTGGGCAGGCGCCGACGCCTTTGCCCAAGCGGTTGACTCTGTCCAGATTCGGCTGCGAAACCCGAATCCAAAGACATAATTCATCGCAGGGGCGCACCACGTCTTGTGTGATGGTTCACAAGAGAGAGTAGTTCCAACGTGAATTTTGCCGCCTACCGCGAAATCCTCGCGGTCGGACCTGTGCGCAGGCTTCTGATTGTCGCCATGTTTGCACGCATACCGCACGCAGCCGCCGGCGTGCTGTTGACACTGCATGTAGTGGAAACCATGAAGCTCAGCTATGCCTCCGCCGGCCTCGTCGCGGCAGCCATCACCATTGGCATGGCCTTCGGGGCGCCTTGGCGCGGCCGGGTGGTTGACATCCACGGCCTTCGCCGGGCCCTGGTGCCCTCCATTGTTGCCGAGGCGGCTGTCTGGAGCGTGGCACCCTTCCTGAATTTCCAGCTGCTCGTTGTTGCAGCTGTCATTGGCGGCATCTTCGCCGTCCCCATCTTCTCCGTTGTCCGCCAGGCCCTGAGTGTGATGGTTCCCCAGGAACAACGGCGCACGGCCTATGCTCTGGATTCAATGGGCGGGGAACTCACCTTCATGGTCGGCCCGGCCGCAGGCGTCATGCTTGCCACCACCACCCACACTGTGGTCGGCCTTGTCATCATCGGTGTTTCCGCGTCCATGGCGGGCGTCTTCCTGATGGTGTTCAACCCCCCGACGCGAACGGGGCAGAAGGGTTCCTTTGTTGCCGTCGGCGCCCCGGAAGTGAATCCGGTGGATCCTGTTGAGGACAGGCCGGCCCCCGATCTCAGCGGCAAAAATCCCATCGCCAAGCTGTGGGGCAGCTCCCGGCACAACCTGCGCTGGGTCAACATTGCCGTGCTTGCCATCCTGGGAACATCCCTGGGTGCCGGCCTGGTCCTGGCTGGAACCAATGTTGGCATGGTCGCCGTCATGCGTTACAACGATCAGGTTGGCGACCTCGGCATCGTGTTCTTGTTCTGGTGCGGCGCCTCAATTGTCGGCGGCATCATCTACGGCGCACTGAAGCGCTCAATCAACCCGCTGTGGCTGCTGATGGCCATGGCAATCCTGATCATTCCCATGGGCTTCGCCACGAATGCGTGGCAGCTGGGTCTGCTCTCCATCCTGCCCGGCCTGGTATGCGCACCGGTGCTGACCTCCAGCGCCGAACACATTGCGGACCTGGTCAATGAGAAGCGCCGCGGCGAGGCCATGGGGTGGTACGGCTCGTCGATGACAATCGGCAGCGCCATGGGCTCGCCCTTTGCCGGTGCCGTGATCGACGGAATTGGCCCGTGGGCCGGGTTTGCGATCGTTGGACTGATCTGCGGTGTGTTGGCCATCGTCGGCCTGCTCGCCGTGGCTGTGTGGCGCCGTCGAAGTTCCGCTGCCGCGCTGCGGGTCAATGGTGGCAGGGGATTCTCCGACGGCGTTGAAAACCTCGGTGGATCGCAGCGCGCCGAAAATTCCCGTGACTTTGATGACCTTTTGGGCGAGCCCGACCCCGTGTAGGGCCCAACAGCAAGAACCGCCGGAACGGACGGTGGGCAGTCGCCTGGGTGTGGGGCTCGCAGCTGTGGCCAGCAAAAAAACCGCTCCGCCGCTGGTGAAGGCCAGTGGCGGAGCGGTTTTTAGTTGACTGCTCCGGTGAATTTCTCGCCCGGGCCCTTGCCCGGAGCATCCTGGATGGTCGATGCCTCGCGGAACGCCAGCTGGAGTGAACGCAGGCCGTCGCGCAACGGTCCGGCGTGCTGGCTGCCGATTTCCGGTGCTGCGGCAGTGACGAAGCCGGCAAGGGCGGTGATCAGCTTGCGGGCCTCGTCCAGGTCCTTGAGCTCCTCGGCGTCGGGGCCGGCGGCAAGTCCGCACTTGACTGCGGCTGCGCTCATGAGGTGGACGGCCGCCGTCGTAATGACTTCAATGGCCGGAACTTCAGCGATGTCACGCACCGCGGAGGAGGCCTGGGTGTCCGTCAAGACTTCCTCCGGGGCTGCCTGAAACGTGTTGCGGGTGTCCGAATTATTATCTGGGGTACTCATACTGCTAAGCTTGTCACAGACCGACTCGATGCTGTTATTTATCGTGTGTCCTAAAGACGAAAGTCACAGGGCCAACGAACGTGATCGCACCGGGTTTGCAAGTGGAGTCCTCTCCCACCTTTCGACCCTTCATGGCGTTGTCTGGTTCAGGTCGGCGCCTTTCCCTTGGGGAAGGCAGGCAAATCCCTTTGACGGGGGTGCCGCGCCGATTATTTGAGGCCTCCATTGCATCAGCAACTGGGGGCCTTCTTCGTTGCTGGTGGTACTCACCCCTTCTTATGCAACAGGAGCTACACATTAGCGAGCCACGCATCAATGATCGAATCCGCGTCCCAGAGGTGCGGTTGGTTGGGCCGGCAGGCGAACAGGTTGGTATCGTCCGCATTGAGGATGCCCTTCGTTTGGCAGCCGAGTCCGACTTGGATCTGGTTGAGGTAGCACCGACGGCCAAGCCGCCGGTGTGCAAACTGATGGACTTCGGCAAGTACAAGTACGAAGCCGCCGTCAAGGCTCGTGAAGCCCGCAAGAACCAGACCAACACTGTTTTGAAGGAAATTCGTTTCCGCCTCAAAATCGACAAGCACGACTACGAGACCAAGCGCGGACATGCACTGCGCTTCCTCGGTACCGGTGACAAGGTCAAGGCCATGATCCAGTTCCGCGGCCGTGAGCAGCAGCGCCCCGAAATGGGCATCCGTCTCCTGCAGAAGTTCGCCGAGGATGTGGCCGAGGTCGGCATCATCGAGTCGAGCCCCCGCATTGACGGCCGCAACATGGTCATGGTCATCGGTCCGTTGAAGAACAAGGCCGAAGCCAAGGCTGAAGCCCGCCGCAACCAGCAGCGTGCCGACGCGAAGGCCCACAACGAGGCAGTTGCCAATGGCACTGCCCGCGTTGATGTTGACCGCGACAACAAGGCGCCCATGACCCAGTCATTGGCCGACCTGCTCCCTGACGGACTGCACCTGGGTGACGACGCCGCGGCTCCGGCCGCCGACGTTGCTCTCGAGACGGCCGCTCCGGTTGCCGACCTTGTTGTTGAGGCGCCCGCCGCAGAGGCAGCGCCCGTTGTGGAAGCACCCGCACCGGTTGTTGCACCCAAGGCGGCCCCGGCCGAGAAGCCGGCTCCCGCCGTCGTACCTGCAAAGGCTCCCGCCAAGGCAGCCGCAGCACAGGCCCCCGCAGCCAAGGCACCTGTTGCCAAGGCCGCAGTGAAGCCGGCCGTTGCACCCAAGCCTGTGGCAGCGCCGAAGCCGGTCGCCGCCAAGCCCATCCCCATGCCGAAGCCGATGGCCAAGCCTGCAGTTGCGAAGCCCGCAACGAAGCCGGCCCCCAAGGCTGCAGCAAAGCCGGCCGCCAAGTCCGCTCCCGAAAAGAGCGCACCGGCGGCCGAAACCCCCAGCTCGGCTGAATAAGGTTTCACCTTTTCAGCGGTGAATACACCCACACAGTGACCCAACCAGTCGCTGCAAGAGAACCACAGGCAGCGCCGGTGGATACGTAAGGAGACAGGTCCTCATGCCTAAAATGAAGACACACAGTGGTGCGAAGAAGCGATTCAAGCTGACCGGTTCCGGTAAGCTGCGCCGCCAGCAGGCCAACCGCCGCCACTACCTGGAGCACAAGCCTTCCAGCTTGAAGCGCCGCCTCAAGGGTGACCTCCTGGTCGCCAAGGCAGATGTGCGCAACATCAAGAAGATGCTCGGCATCTAATTTCGCAAGTCAATTTGGTGTGAATCCCATTTCGGGGCGATCACCGTTTCATCAAAGCCTTCCCTGGCATGATTGGCTTGGGATCTTTAAACTTGAAGGAGTACGCACGTGGCACGTGTGAAGAGGGCTGTAAACGCCCACAAAAAGCGTCGGGTTGTTCTTGAGCGCGCAAAGGGTTACCGCGGACAGCGTTCACGCCTGTACCGTAAGGCCAAAGAGCAGCTGCTGCACTCGTTTGTGTACAGCTACGGCGACCGCCGCAAGCGCAAGGGTGACTTCCGTCGCCTCTGGATCCAGCGCATCAACGCTGCATCACGCGCCAACGGCCTGACCTACAACCGCTTGATCCAGGGCCTGAAGGCTGCTGAGATCGAGGTTGACCGTCGCATGCTGGCCGACCTGGCCGTCAACGACGCCGGTGCTTTCGCCGCTCTGGTGAACATCGCCAAGGCTGCACTGCCCGCTGACACCTCAGCTCCGGCAGTAAAGTAATTCCAGTTTTTCCCGAGGAACCCTCCGGTTCCTTGTTCGTGTGCGGTGGCTGATAAAGTCCTAAGCATGAGTGAACCCGGGCGCCCGCCAGCAGAAGCAATGACCAACCCTCGAGCAGATCGAGTGAGGGATGTTGCCAAGCTGGTTGGGCGCTCGGGCCGTTTAAAGCGCCGGCAGTTCCTTGCCGAGGGGCCGCAAGCTGTCCGTGAGGCGTTGCGGGCACACCGCGAATGCCTTGCAGCCGGTGGGACGCCGGTTGTCGCTGAGCTCTACGCAACGGTTGAATGCCTCAAGAGGTACCCCGAGCTGATGGACGCCGCATCAGCTCCAGGGCAGCGGCTGCAGGTCAGGATTGCCAGCGAGCTTGTCCTGTCCGCCATGACGGACACGGTGAACCCCCAGGGCATTCTTGCCGTGTGCAACTTCGTGGACGTCCCTCTGACTGAGGTTCTGGCCGCGAAGCCGAAGCTTATCGCCATGCTCTGCCGTGTGCAGGATCCCGGAAATGCCGGCACCGTCCTTCGCGCCGCCGACGCAGCCGGGGCGGACGCCGTGATCTTCTCCCAGTCAAGCGTTGACATCTACAACCCCAAAGCCGTGCGGTCAACGGCAGGTTCCCTGTTCCACCTGCCCGTTGTGCTCGGAGCCGACGTCGGCGAGGTTGTTGCCGCTGCCAAGGCAGCCGGGGTGGGCATCCTTGCCGCCGACGGCTACGGCCAGCTGAACCTTGACATGCTGCAGGATGAAAGCGCCGCCCGCGCCTTCGACCAGGAAATCCCCGATTCCACGTACGCCCTGGAGAGCCCCACCCTGTGGCTCTTTGGCAACGAGGCGCAGGGCCTGGCCGGTGAGGAAAAGGCGCTGGCCGACCACCGGGTGGCCGTGCCCGTGTACGGGTCTGCGGAGTCCTTGAACCTTGGCACCGCCGCCACCGTCTGCCTGTACGCCAGCGCCCGGGCACAGCGCCGCGCGGGGTAACGCCGTGCCCTAAGTGGACGGGGCGCCCAACACAGTGGCACCGGCATCTGGGACCTGCCTCCACACCGCTGCGGATGCAAAAAACCCCGCCCTCAGTGCTGAAGCGGGGGACGGGGTTCAGGCCTGGGGGGCAGTCAGCGGGCGCCCTCCTGTGCGGCTCGCCTGCCGCCGATCTTGTCCAGCAGGCCGCTGAGCAGTGCAATGCCCAGACCCAGAACCGCAAGCGCGGCACCCACCAGCGCCGGGGCGGTGAACCCCCAGCCCCAGGTGATGACGAGTCCGCCGACGAAGGCCCCGAGGGCATTGGCCATGTTCAGGGCAGAGTGGTTCAGCGAGGATGCCAGCGTTGGCGCGCCGGGGGAAACATCGAGTAGTCGTGTCTGCAGCGAGGGAACCAGCATGGACCCGGAAGCGCCAATGACAAAGATCATCAGCAGTGCCATCCATTGGATGTGGACAGTGGCGGCGTAGATGACAAGCACGACGGCAATGAAGCCCATCATGGCGTAGATGCTGCCCATGACAGACCAGTCGGCCATCCGCCCTCCCACGTAGCTTCCGGCGACCATTCCCACGCCGTACAGGCCGACAATGAGAGGCAGGAAGCTGGCAGCGAAGCCTGCAACGTCCGTCATGGTGCTTGCCACGTACGTGTACACGGCGAAGAAACCGCCGAAGCCGACGACGCCCACCAGCAGTGTCAGCCACACCTGGCCGCGGCGCAGGGCGCTGAGTTCCCTGCGCAGGCCGGCCTCGGGATGCGCCTTTTGTGCAGGGACAAAAATGGAAACGCACACGATGGTGACGACGCCAATGATGCAGACGAAAACGAACAGCCAGCGCCAGCCAAACTGCTGCCCCACAAAGGTAGCCAACGGCACGCCGAGGACGTTGGCCACCGAAAGTCCCATCATGACCATGGAGATTGCCCGGCCACGTTTGCTCGGAGCCACCAGGGAGGCCGCCAGCACGGCAGCCACACCAAAGAACGCGCCGTGCGGCAGGCCCGCGATGAAGCGGGTGACAAGCAGGGTTGGGTAGTCCTGGGCGAAAACCGACAGCAGGTTGCCCACTGTGAACAGGCCCATCAGGGCAAGCGCCAGTGCCTTGCGCGGCATTTTGGCCCCGATGGCGACCAACAGCGGGGCGCCGACGACCACGCCAAGAGCGTACGCGGAAATCACGTGGCCGGCCGTCGGCTCGTTGACGCCCACGCCCTCGGCGACGTTAGGCAGCAGGCCCATCATGGCGAATTCCGTGGTGCCGATGCCAAACCCGCCAATGGCCAGGGACAAGATGGCCCAGGCCACCACATTGGGGGACGCGGCGGTCGTGGCAGTGCGCTGTTTTTTAAGCAGGGACATGTATGACTTTCGAAAGGGAGCGAATTCTGTGCGGCCGCACAATGCTGGGCGGGCGGTGTAGACGTCCTGGGCGCAGGCCGCTCGGTCGGGCATGAAGATGCTGTCCCCAGTCTAGTTCGCCCTAGACTGGGCAGGTGACGCGGATAAAACAAATAGTGGGCGCGGCCCTGGTGGATTCCCTTGAGCGACCGGAGAGGCTGCTGGCGGCCAGACGGACCGCCCCGCCGGAATATGCCGGCATGTGGGAGTTCCCCGGCGGCAAGATCGAACCCGGCGAGTCGGCCCAGCAGGCCCTGCTGCGGGAATTGGTTGAGGAGTTGGGGGTCACGGCTGCACTGGGTGCCGAACTTGAAGGTCCGACGCCGGGCGGCTGGCCACTGAATGCCGGCGCCGGCATGCGCGTGTGGCTGGGCCGGGTGACGGACGGTACGCCCGAGCCGCTTCAGGACCACGACACGCTGCTGTGGGTGGACCTTGCGGGGCAGGAAATCCTCGCGCTTGAGTGGATCCCGGCTGACCTTCCCATCGTGCACGCGCTCATTGCCTTGACCACGGCCCCCGGGGACAAAGGATAGCGGTCGGGGAAGAATGGGCCCTGCGGGGTGTTGAAATTCCGCCTCCCTGTGCCAGACTGGGTGCAGTAGACCCCAAGGAGGTTGTGCCATGACGAGTGAGAACCACGACGAACAAGCCACCACCGGGGCCAGCGACGAAACGAAGGAAAAGTTTCGCCAGGCCCTGGAAAACAAGAAGAACCAGCAGCACGGCAGCGTGACGGCAACGGGAGGCGCAAAGATCAATGCGTCCCACGGAGCAGCAGCCCACAAGCGCGAGTTCCGCCGCAAGAGCGGATAAGCCACACAGCATGATAGGCAGGCCTTGACGCGGTTAGAACAAGGTCGGAGCAAGACTTGAAGAGGCGGGAGTCCCCACGGGGGTTCCCGCCTTTTTGCGCAGTGAGCCACCGTGCAGGGGGATGCGACGAATGCCGGTCCCGGTTGTACTGCCTGTCCCCGGAGTGACCGTTGTCGGCATGCTGCCCGCTGGGTATTGGGCCTCCTCCCGGCGGGCGTCGTGAATGAAACCCTCGGAGGTGAAGCCGTGGCGGGACTTTGCTTCGTTCACCCGCACCGAAAGCCACTGGCGGTATTCTTTGGAGGCGTAGGCGCCCGGTCCGTACAGCCGCTGGTAGCGCCCCACCAGTGAGGGGTGCTCGCGGGCCAGCCACTGCATGAACCACTCACGGGTTCCAGGGCGCAGGTACAGCGCCCCGGCACTGACCCCCGTTGCTCCGGCATGGGCAAGCGCGCCGAAGAGCGCATCAAGGGCTTCCTCCGAGTCCGTGAGCCAGGGCAGGATGGGCATGGCCATGACGCCGCAGGGCAGATTTGCCTCGCGCAATTTGCTGATCAGGGCCAGGCGCGCCTTGGGTGAGGGCGTCCCCGGTTCGATGGCCTGCGCCAGCCCTTCATCCACCAAGGCCAATGAAATTCCCATGCCCACACTCACGCTCTCCCCGGCGGTGCGCAGCAGCCCGATGTCACGCGCCAGCAGCGTGCCCTTGGTCAGGATGGAAAACGGGGTGCCTGAATCGGCAAGGGCAGCTATGATTCCGGGCATGAGCCGGTAGCGTCCCTCGGCGCGCTGGTAGGGGTCGGTGTTGGTCCCCAGCGCCACGTGGTGGCGCTGCCAGGATGGCTTGAGAAGTTCTTTGCGCAGCACCTGGGCCACATTTACCTTCACCACGACCTGGGAATCAAAGTCCACGCCGGAATCGAAGTCGAGGTATGTGTGGCTCTTGCGCGCAAAGCAGTAGACGCAGGCATGGGAGCAGCCACGGTAGGGGTTGACCGTCCACTCGAACGGCATGGTCGAGCTGGGCGGCACCTTGTTCAGCGCTGACTTTGCAAGAACCTCATGGAAGGTGATGCCGGCGAACTCGGGCGTCTGGACGCTTTTTACCAGTCCTGCCAGCGGCAGCAAGGGCACAGCCGGTGTGTCCGGGGCTGGCTGTTGTGCAAAAAGAGGCTGGTTGAGTTGCTGACTTGTCCACCGCATGACTTTATTGGAACATATATTCTAATTCAGGGCAATGCGCCGATACGCGGACGCTTGTTACCCGCCGGTAGTCATGTGGCGGAAATCACGTCATGTGGCGTTAGGGTTGAGTCATGGGGCGACGGTGCCCCGGCGGCCGGTGCAAGGCGGCCCCCGCACAAAGGAGCAGACATGACGAACCTGGCCACCATTGTTGGCGCATCTGCGCGGCGAAACCCTGCTGCGGTTGCCATCAAGATGGATGACATTGAGATTTCCTACGGTGCCTTGGAGACGCTCGGCTCGAAGGTGGCCGGGCTGCTGGCGGCGCACGGGGTAAAAGCGGGGGACAGGGTGGCCCTGATCTCGCCCAACATCCCCCAAATGCCGCCGATCTACTATGGAATCCTGCGCTACGGGGCCGTCGTGGTGCCGCTGAACCCGCTGTTGAAGTCCCGTGAAATTGAATACCACCTCACCGATTCCGGCGCCACGTTGGCCTTCGCCTGGGAAGGGGTCATGGGTGAAGTCCAGGGGGCAGCGGCAGCCACAGGAACCGACGTCATTCCCATCAATGCGGACATCATGGCCCTCCTGGCCCACAGTGAGGCCATCACGGAGGTTGCCGCCGCGCAAAAGGACGACACCGCCGTCATTCTTTACACCTCCGGCACCACGGGCAAGCCCAAGGGGGCCGAGCTCACCCATGGAAACCTGCTGAGCAACGCCGAGTTGTCGGTAAGCCTGTTCAGCATCGAGGCAAGCGACGTCCTTTTTGGCGGGCTGCCGTTCTTCCACGTCTTTGGCCAGACCTGCGCCCTGAATGCCGCCGTGCTGGGCGGGGCAACCGTGACAATCCTGCCCAAATTCGATCCGGTCAAGGCACTTGAAATCATCCAGCGCGACAAGGTCACCATCTTTGAGGGTGTGCCCACCATGTACATCGCCCTGCTGCGGGCACCCGGCCGGGAGAACTACGACGTCTCCAGCCTGCGCGTGGCAGCCTCCGGCGGATCCGCGCTGCCCGTGGAGATCCTGCATGAATTTGAAAGCCGCTTCGAAGCCACGCTCCTTGAAGGCTACGGACTGTCCGAAACCTCCCCCGTCATCTGCTTCAACCAGGTGGACGGCATCCGCAAGGCGGGGTCCATCGGCACGGTCGTGGCTGGGGCCGAGCTGAAAATCGTCGACGACGCCGGCAACGACGTCGAAGCCGGCACCGTGGGCGAGATCGTCGCATCCGGCGGCTTCATCATGAAGGGCTACTGGCAAAACCCCGACGCCACGGCCGCTGCCATCAAGGACGGCTGGTTCTTCACAGGCGACCTTGGCCGCAAAGACGAGGACGGCGTGTTCTTCATCGTCGACCGCAAGAAGGACATGATCCTGCGCGGCGGCTACAACATCTACCCGCGCGAGGTGGAGGAAGTCCTATACGAACACCCCGCCGTGGCCGAGGCCGCGGTCATTGGAAGGCCCGACGACGTCCATGGCGAAGAGGTCTGCGCTGCGGTTGCGCTCAGGCCAGGAGCCGTGGGGGCGGAGGACCCGGAAGCGCTCGCAGCCGACATCCAGGAGTTCGTCAAGGCCAGGGTTGCGGCCTACAAGTACCCCCGCAAGGTCATCATCCTTGACGCCCTGCCCAAGGGGCCCACCGGAAAGATCCTCAAGCGCGAGATCGTCGTGCCCTAAGGCGTTCCCGAAGGGATTCCAGCTAAGAAGAACCGGTTGGTGCGGCACCCGGGTTGGGTGCCGCACGAGCCGTTTTCCCTAGACCAGCTGCCACGTCACCTTGACGGAAAGCGTGACATTGCTTTGGCCGGGCTCGATGGACATGGCGCTGTCCGTGGTCAAGGCGGCGCGGGCCATCATGGGGCGCGGGACGGCGTCGTGGACCGTGCCCTCGCTGACGCAGCGCACAGCCCCCAGAGATCGCCCGGCCAGGGACGCGTAGAGTCCGGCGGCCCGCAGGGCATCGGCCCAGGCGAGCGCCCGCGCCGCATCCTGGGCGGGGGCCGGATCGGAAAGGACGGGGGACAGTCCGTTCAGGCGCACTGAGTTGTTCCCCGTATCCACGACGGCCGCAATGACGTCCTGGGCACCCTGGTCGTAGCGCAGCGCCACAGTCAACGTGCTCGAGACCGTATAGCCGGTGACCACCGATCCCGTGCCTTCCTGCCAGCGTGTGTCGGCCCTGACGTCAAGGGAGGAGGAACTGATGACGTCCCTGGCCACACCAAGCGAGAGCAGCGTGGCATTGACGGCGTTCATGGCGTCGCTGGCCTTCGCGTAGGCCTCGCGCACCGTGGGTTGGGCAGCCTCAATGCCAATGTTGATGTTAAAGAAGTCTGGGGCGGCCTGAACGGTGCCCTGGCCGGTGACTGTAATGCAGTTCTCGTGATCGGTCATGGGCGGATCCCTTCCCTAGGTATGTCTGAACGTGATGATGGATTCAACGGAGGGCGGGCAAGAAAGTTCCTGAGCCGGGGCAGCCGGGTGATCGTTGGCAGCTCGCGGTAACCACCAAGGGCCAACCCCGCATTGCGCTCGAAGAAGTTCCTGCTGCCGGGATCGCCGGTTCGCCACCAGGAATATGCTGCGCAGGCCGCGTAGAGCGGGAGGAAGGGCAGGCCAAGGCACCACGCGTACTGGGTGGCATGGCGTGCTTCGTGTTCAAGCAGGTCCGGGCGGGAGTCGATGAAGGCCCGCCCGGCCCGGTAGAACACCACATTGCCCACAGTGAATGCTCCGGCGAGGGGGAGCCTTGGCTTGTAGTTTGTGCCAAACACCAGCCCCTGCGGACCCTTTTCAACCCGTGTGCGTGTCAACCCGGCAAGCAGCAGCCCTGCCGCCGTGGACAGGTTGACGGCATTGGCCACGGCGCGCACGCGCAGGGTGCACCCGCCAGACACCAGCGCAGGGGAGGCAAGCAGCGCAAGGCGGCAGGCCGGCGTCGTGCGTGAAGCGCCGAATGGCGGGAAGAAGCCCATGAGCGACAGCGTAGCAAGGCGGATGCGGGCATGGGCGCTGCAACGGCCAAAGAGTCGGCGGCACGGGGGACCGGCGGAGACAAAACACGCAGGCGCTGTCAACTAGACTGGACTCGGCGGGAGGAGCTACCCCGCCGCTTACTCGCACACGAGCTTAGGTAAAAACTGTAGATGTCTGAGATGCCCCCCACGACGGCCGAGATGCCCGAACCAACCACAAAACCGGCAACGGTCCCAGATCCGCTCGACGAAGCCGCCATTGGTGCAGCCGTCGAGAACGCGCTCGCAGCCATTGCCGCCGCGTCAACACTGGATGAACTGAAGGCCGCGCGCCTGGCGCACACCGGCGAAAAGTCGCCGCTGAGCCTTGCCAACCGTGAAATCGGCGGACTCGCCAAGGAATTCAAGGCCGCAGCCGGCAAGATCATGGGCGCCTCGCGCGGCCGTGTCGCCAAGGCACTTGCCGCCCGTACAGAGGTGCTCGAGGCCGAGGACGCCGCGCGCATCCTGGTCGAGGAAACCGTTGACGTCACCGCGGCTCCGCGCCGCCGTCGCGCCGGTGCCCGACATCCCCTCTCCACCCTGCAGGACCGCGTCTGCGACATCTTCGTGGGCATGGGTTGGGAAATCGCCGAGGGACCCGAAGTGGAATCCGAGTGGTTCAACTTTGACGCGCTGAACTTCGCCCCCGACCACCCGGCACGCGAAATGCAGGACACGTTCTTCGTGGAGCCACCCGAGGCCCACCTGCTCATGCGCACGCACACCTCACCGGTGCAGGTCCGCTCCATGCTGGAACGCGAGGTGCCCATCTACGTGCTGTGCCCGGGCAAGGTGTTCCGCACCGACGAGCTCGACGCCACGCACACACCCGTGTTCCACCAGTTCGAGGGCCTGGCCATCGACAAGAACCTGTCCATGGCAGATTTGGTGGGCACGCTAGAGCACTTCACCCGGCAGATGTTCGGCGAGGAAGCCAAGGTGCGGATCCGTCCCAACTTCTTCCCCTTCACCGAGCCCTCCGCCGAGCTGGACATCTGGCACCCAGGTGCCAAGGGCGGCCCGCGCTGGATCGAATGGGGCGGCTGCGGCATGGTCAACCCGAACGTGCTCCGCGCCGCCGGCATTGACCCGGATGAATACTCAGGTTTTGCCTTTGGCATGGGCATTGAGCGTGCGCTGATGTTCCGCAACGAAGTGGGCGACATGCACGACATGATCGAGGGCGACGTACGATTTAGCGAACACTTTGGGATGGAGATCTAAGCGGTGCGTATTCCACTGACTTGGCTGCGCGAGTACGCGCAGGTACCGGCTGGCGCAACAGCCGAAGATGTAATGAACGAACTCGTCAAGGTTGGCTTCGAAGAGGAGGGCGTGCACCGTCCCCTCGATGAGATCAGCGGTCCCATCGTGGTGGGCCAGGTTCTCTCCAAGGAGCCCGAGGCGCAGTCCAACGGCAAGACCATCAACTGGTGCTCCGTGCGTGTGGTGCCCGAAGGTGCAGCGCAGCCCCTGGACATTGACGGCATTGACCCCTCAGGTGTGCAGGGCATCGTTTGCGGTGCGCACAACTTCGAGGTGGGGGACAAGGTTGTTGTCACCCTTCCCGGAGCAGTGCTGCCCGGCGACTTCCGCATCACACCCCGGACGACCTACGGCCACGTTTCGGCGGGCATGATCGCCTCCGTGCGCGAGCTGGGCATAGGAGATGACCACGACGGCATCCTGGTGCTCTCCACCTTGGGCCTTGACCCGGAACTGGGCACCGACGCGCTGGCCCTGCTGGGCCTGGACGACGAAGCAGCCGAAATCAACGTCACCCCTGACCGCGGCTACGCGTTCAGCATCCGCGGCGTTGCCCGCGAATACGCACACGCCACTGACAGCGTCTTCACCGATCCGGCATCGCGGGTTACGGTTTCCCCCTCGACAGGCGCCGGCTTCCACGTCAGCCTTGCCGATGAGGCGCCGATCTACGGCAACCCCGGCTGCGATCGCTTTGTGGCCCGCACCGTCAGCGGAGTCACCGCCGCTGCGCCAACTCCGGCGTGGATGTCCGCACGCCTGCGCCTGGCCGGCATCCGCTCCATCTCCCTTGCCGTTGACATCTCCAACTACGTCATGGTGGAGCTTGGCCAGCCGCTGCACTTCTACGACGCCGACAAGCTCGCCGGCGGCATCGTTGTGCGCCGCGCGGCAGCCGGTGAAACCCTGGAAACCCTCGACGGGAAGGTGCGCACGCTCGACGTCGAGGACCTCCTGATCACCGACGGCTCCGGTCCCATTGGCATCGCCGGCGTCATGGGCGGTGCCTCCACCGAGGTCACCTCCGCCACCACGACCGTGCTGGTCGAGGCAGCGCACTTCGAGGAAGTCTCGATTGCCCGTTCACGCCGCCGCCACAAGCTGCCCTCCGAGGCGTCAAAGCGCTTCGAGCGCGGCGTGGATTACGCCGTCGCCGACATTGCCGCCCAGCGCGCCGTCGACCTCCTGGTTGAATTGGCCGGCGGCACCGAGGAGACCTCCTCCACAGATGTTGGCAGCCCCGTCGTGCCGGCTCCTGTGTTTCTGCCGTCGGGATTCACCTCGGCCCGCATCGGCATCGAGTTCACGCAGGCCCAGATCATGGGTTCGCTGACGGACCTGGGCGCCTTGGTTGAAAAGGTCGACGGCGGATATTCCGTCTCGGCCCCGAGCTGGCGTCACGACCTTCTCACCAAGGAAGACCTGACGGAGGAAGTGGCCCGCCTTGTCGGCTACGACTTGATCCCCTCGACCCTTCCTACGGCACCTCCGGGCCGCGGCTACACGCGCGTCCAGCAGCAGCGCCGCCGCACGGTCCAGGCGCTGGCCGATTTCGGTCTGACCGAGATCCTGGCCTACCCGTTCGTGTCCAAGGCGTCCAACGACACATTCGGCGTGGCCGAGGCTGGGGCCACACGTCCGGCCATCAAGCTGGCCAACCCGCTGAGCGAGGAATTCGGCTTCCTGCGGACCTCGATGTTGCCGGGCCTGATTGAGATTGCCAAGCGCAACCACTCACGCGGCTTCCACGACCTCGCACTGTTTGAGTCGGGTCTGGTGTTCCTGCCATCGGACACCCTGGGGACCGCCTCGATCCCGCCGCTGGGTGCCAAGCCGTCGGATGAGGTGCTTGACTCCCTGTACGACGGGATTCCGTACCAGCCGCTGACCATCGGCGCCGTCTTCACGGGCAAGGATTCCCCCGCAGCACCGGCACACACGCCGCATGCATGGGACTGGGCCGACGCGATTGACGCCGCCCACCTGGTGGCAGAGGTTGTTGGTGTTGAACTGGTCGTTTCGCAGGGCGCACACCAGGCGTTCCACCCGGGACGCGCCGCCGCCTTGGCGCTGCGCAACGGCGACGTTGTCGGCTACGCCGGCGAGCTTCATCCGAAGCTGCTGGCAGAACTGAATATGCCGGCACGCACCGTCGCCATGGAGATCAACGCCGACGCCGTGTTTGCCGCTGCTGCCGACGTCATCGTGGCCAAGCCGATCTCCACCTTCCCCGTCGCGACCCAGGACGTTGCCCTGGTGGTTCCCGAGGAGATTCCTGCACAAGCTGTTTTGGAAACCCTGCGCGAAGGCGCCGGCGAACTGCTTGAGGACGTTGCCTTGTTCGACGTCTACCAGGGCACCGGCATTCCCGAGGGCCGGAAGTCGCTGGCGTTCGGGCTGCGCTTTCGCGCGGCAGACAGGACCCTGACGGCAGATCAGGCGTCGGCGGCGCGTGCGTCCGCCGTCGACCTTGCCGCCGAAAGGTTCGGCGCCACCCAGCGCTGATCCCCGCCGCCGGCCACGACTCCCGCGGGAGCGTGGCCTACCAAGTGACCTGCAGTCAACGGCGAAAATTCACGATTTCCGTGAGTTTTTCGCCGTTGACTGCGGGTCACCTGTTTAAGGCGCGGCGCTAGAGCTTACGGGTGACCCTGCCGTGGCCGGGGCAGACCCAGTCGACGTCGAGCGCCTCAAGGATCTGCATCGACGCCCGTGCCAGTGGCCTGTCCGTGTTCAGGAAGGGGATGAACTCCTTCATGTCCCCTCCGGGCTGCACCCTGGCTGCGTCTCCGCAAAAGATCGTCCGCTCCCAGGAAAACGCGAAATGCCCCGGCGTGTGTCCGGGCGTGGGAATGGCGGTGATGGAGTCGGGGAAACGGGCGTCCTTCTCGATGTAAAGTGCGTTGTCGGGGAGCTTTGGCCGCATGAAACGGGACGTGATCCGCCGCCCGGGCGACCCTGGCGGACGGCGCCCCGCCAGGATGTCCGCATCGGCGCGCCCGATCCACAGCTGAGCACCCGTCTCGTTTGCCAGGGCCAGGGCGGCCCCTGCATGGTCCAGGTCATAGTGGGTCAACAGGATGTGGCCCACCGATCCGAGGATTCCGGCGGTGGCCAACTCTCCAATGACGGCCTTCGCACCGAACCACATGCCCGGGTCGAGGACGGCGTACGTGCTGCCCAGCGGAATCACGTAACCGTTCGCGCCGGAAGACTTCTGCAATTGAAGGGCGCCACTCTCAAGCTCTCTCATAAGAGAACGATCCCACATGGCGGCTTTTTTGGCACTGCCTGTCGGCGCGTTCATAGTCTTCGCATTGTTATAGTAGGATTGCAAACATGTTATTCCGTGTTGATGCGACGTCGCCATTGTCCCTCGCGGATCAGATTGCTATCCAGGTGCGCTCCGGCGTCGTGGATGGAGCCCTACTGCCGGGGGAGCGCCTGCCGCCTGCGCGGGACCTCGCCACTGCGCTAAAGGTCAACATGCACACGGTGCTTCGCGCCTACAAGACGCTTCGCGATGAAGGCATCATCGAGATGCGCCAGGGTCGGGGGGCCTTCGTGCGTCACGATGCCGGCCCCGGACTTGTCCGCATCACGGAATTGGCTCAACAACTAATGGACGAAGCGCGCAAGCTGGGCATGAACCAGCAGGACATTGTGCGATTGATTGGGGGAGTTGCACAAGCATGACTGAGGTACAGCAAAGGACCAGTGCCACGCGCCGGATCGGTGCAGCTATTGCGGGGATTCTGCCGCTGGTAGTCGTCGGCGTGAGTTGGTTCGCATGGCGCGATATACTTCCGGCCGAACTTGCCTCACACTGGTCCGGAACCGGCAGGCCTGATGACTTCATGAGCACCGGGGCGACGCTCACCGTAGCATTATTGCTGACGGGCATTCCCGCTGTGAGTGGACTTGTCGCAGCCTTCTTCAGCGGCCTGCGCCCAGCAATTTTGCGCGGAACACTGGGATTCGCTGGGATGATCTCGGGCATGGGTGCGGCCACCTGGCTCATCTCAGCCGGTTTGACCCTCCGCGCCGGTAGCGCCGAAGATGCGATCCTGGGGTGGTGGCTCGCAGCATTGGTGGCGTCCTTCCTGTTCGGCGCCATCCCGTATTTCATCGCGCCCAAGCCGAAGTTCACGACCACGGAATTCGAGCGCCGTATGCCACTGGGGGAGCAGGAGGCCGGGGCCTGGTCGCGCACCATCACGTCAAAAACGCTGCTCTGGTTGCCAGCGGTTCTCCTGGTTTCAATGGGTGCCTTTTTCATCCCCGCATTCACCGAGGGTGATCTTTCCAGCGCCTGGATCGGCAGCGGGGCCATGCTGTTGAGCGCCATCCTGGTTGCCTTGATCGCACACATGCACGTGACTGTCGACTGGCGCGGCCTGCGCATTGTCTCCACCCTGGGCCGGATTCCGCTCAAACGCATCCGCCTTGATGACATTGTCTCCGTTGAGGTCGCCGAAATTCGCCCTGTCGAATGGGGCGGCTGGGGCTACCGCGTCATGCCCGGCCGGTCCGCCGTCGTGATGGGAGCAGGACCCGGCCTGATCGTGACCACCACAGCCCACAAACAGTTCGCCGTCACGGTTGGGGATCCCGAGACCGCAGCCAGCCTGCTGTTGGCCTTGCGTGATAGGAAGCACGTCGGCGGATCCCACCCGGGTGCCAGCGAACGGTCGGTGTAATCCGGCCAAGGGAGTGCTGCGCCGGGTCGAGGTACTGGTGGGGTGCCGCGCCACGGAAATGCCCGTGTGTAGCAGGTGGATGGATGCCGGCGCGTACATCGTGCCACAAGCGAAAAGTGCTCCGAGGGCCATGGACTTGCCCGCTGTGAAGGCTAGTGTTGGTTTCATGCCCGGCTGGGCCGTTCCGGCGACGGAACGTTCGAACAGGCCGAGCTGCTGACTTTTTTGAAAGGGCATGAACAACGTCATGGCATTTTTTAGCCGCCCACAACCGGGTACCTTGCCCACAACCCTTAAACTGCTGGTGGCGCTTTTGGTGCCCTCGGCATTGGTGAGCGTCCTTGTAGGCCCCGCCGCAGGCATGGGATTTGGCATTGCCATGGGACTCGGCATGGCCGTTTCACCCATCAGCACACCCCGTCAGACAGCAGTTCTTGTGCTGATCGGTGCTGCACTTGGCTCTCTTGCCTCCTACGCAGGCGAGACCCCGTGGGCCATCGCCGTCCTGCTCTTTATCTCAGCCATCATCTCCGCGCTGACCAACCAGCGATCGGCCGGGTTGCTGTCACTTGCGCCCATTCTTGTCATCTTGTTTGGTCCAGGCCCTATCGATCTTTCGTGGTGGCAGGCCGCTGTATGGATCGTTGTCGGTGGCGCCGTAGGTACGCTGATCACCAAACTGCTCAAGTTCCAGGCACCTGTCCAGCCTGTGGCCAAGGCCGTCGCCTGGGAGCACGGCATTGTGGTGGGCCTGCTCTGTGCAGCTGTCATGTATTGGACGTTATCGAATAACATCCCGCACGGCTACTGGATAGCTGTCACCGTATTGATGGCCCTGCGCCCCTTGCCTAACCAGCGGAGGGCGACGCTCAACGGGCGAATTCTGGGAACGCTGCTGGGAGCTGTTTTCGCCCTCCTCGTTGTCATCTTCCTGCCCCTGTGGGCCGCCGTGGTTGTTGCGGTTCTCTGCCTGTTCATGCTCGTTTGGTACACCATGGGAGGGGCGTATTTGATGCAGACGCTGGCGCTGACACCCATGCTCTTGATTTTCGCCTCCCTCGGCGACGCCGAGCGTGGCTTCGAACTCACCGTGGAGCGGGTGCTGTTCACGGTGGTTGGTTTTGTTGTTGCGGTGCTGATTGCCCTGCTGCTGCGCCGCTGGGAATCCCGCCGGGAGGACAGCCAGGCAGAACCCGCCTGATTCCGGCCTCGCCCGAACCGGTTATTTCAATCATTTCCCGTAGCTCGTGGTCCGAGGAGCCTTGAGTGGGAATTCTGGTTATTTACAGGCTGAAGCCGGAGGAACCCAGAGTCCATAGGGGAACAACAACTGCAGCGACACCCAGCGCTGCCATGAGCCATCGCATGACAACTACTTTTAGTTCTGGTCGAATCACGGCACTGGCTGCTAACAATGCAGAGAAAAGACTGATGATGACAACAGTTCCCCAAACTGCGGGACTGAAGCGGGCATCCGGGCTGCAGCTGGCTGGTGCCGGATAGATGGCCGGGCAGGTCATCGGTAATTGTTGGGCTGTCCAAGTGAGCCACAGTGAGGCAGCGGAGACGACTGCTGCGCCAATGGTTCTGTGCCAGATCGGACGGGACTCGGTCGCAGCGGCAGGTTGCATCATGGCTTCACCATAACGGCTGAGGCGGACTGCTTGGTACTGAGGCGATAAGTCCCAGCTATGTTGCACAGAAATGGCCGTTTGGAATGGGACAGTCCATATTGCCTTATGCATTATGGGACAGGAAACTGCCCGGGATGTGTCCGTATCAGCAGAGTCGGCCCTGGCCCGTCGCGGTACGCCTATGGTTCCAGGATGACCTTGCCCGTTGTGACCCGACCCTGAAGGGCTGTGTGCGCCGAACCGGCCTCGGCCAGCGGGAAGCGCGCACCGATCCTCGCCGCCAGGTGGCCGGATGCTGCAGCATCAAACACTGACGTTGAACGCCACAGGCGTTCCTTGGCGTTGAGCAGGTAGTCTCCGAGCTTGGGTCGGACCACCGTCAGGGAGCCGCCCGCGTTGAGCCGTTGGAGATCGAACGGCGGGACCTGACCTGACGCGCCGCCAAACAAGACGAGTGTGCCCCGGGTGCGCAACGACGCTAACGAGCCGTCGAAGGTGTCCTTCCCAACGCCGTCGTACACCACGTCGACTCCATCACCATCGGTGAGCTCGCGAACTGTCGCGGCGAAATCAGCGTAGCGCAGCACGTCGTCAGCACCGGCTGCCCGGGAGAGCTCTTCCTTCTCATCCGTTGACACCGTGGTGATGACCCTGGCCTCGCGTTCCTTGAGCATTTGGGTCAACAGCAGTCCAACGCCGCCTGCCCCTGCATGCACCAGAACGTTCTGTCCCGGTTCAACATGGTAGGTGGAATTCATCAGGTAATGCGCTGTCATGCCCTGCAGGGGCAGTGCCGCGGCAACATCCAACGGCACGCCCGCGGGCACCGGCAACGCCTTGTCGGCCGGAAAAATGGCGTATTCGGCGTAGCAGCCAATGCCTTCGGCGGTGGCCACGCGATCGCCTACGTCAAAGGACTTCACCCCGGGTCCCAAGGAGAGGATGGTTCCGGCTGCCTCGGCACCGGGAGTGAAAGGGAACGGGACCGGATAAATGCCTGAGCGCTGGTAGCTTTCAATGAAATTCACGCCCACCGCGGCAATCTTCACCAACACCTCACCGGGGCCGGGGACGGGAATTGGCACTCGGGTGAGCTGCAGAACCTCGGGCCCGCCGGGTGCAGTGGCGACGATGGCGTTGCATTGTTCGGTCATCAGTGACTCCAAATCGTTGGAAGCTGCATTGCTTACCCTCATCATAAGGTGGGCCTGGAACGCGAAGTCATCAAATGCATAAATATCGGTAACAATGAATAATATTGCTGTATAGTCAACATATGACAATCTCAGTAGCCGTCTCCGGAGCCAGCGGATATGCCGGGGGAGAAGTGCTGCGCCTGCTGGCCAGCCACCCCGAAGTGACCATTGGTGCCATCACCGCCCACAGCAACGCCGGTTCCCGGCTGGGCAGCCTGGCCCCCAACCTGCATGCCCTGGCCGACCGCGTCCTTGTCGACACCACGGTGGAAAACCTTTCCGGGCACGACGTCGTGTTCCTGGCACTTCCGCACGGCGCCTCAGCGGCGATCGCAGCCCAGCTGCCCAAAAGCACCCTTGTCATCGACGCCGGGGCCGATCACCGCCTCGAGGATGCCACCGCGTGGGAAAAGTTCTACGGCTCCGAACACGCGGGCACCTGGCCCTACGGGCTGCCCGAACTCCCCGGCCACCGCGAGAAGCTGCGCGGCGCCAAGCGTGTCGCCGTTCCCGGCTGCTACCCCACAAGTTCCCTGCTGGCATTGATGCCTGGCTTCGCCGCCGGCGCCCTGGTGCCCGACGACGTCGTGATTGTGGCAGCCTCCGGCACCTCCGGCGCCGGCAAGGCGGCCAAGATCAACCTGATCGGCTCCGAGGTCATGGGTTCCATGAGCCCCTACGGCGTGGGTGGCGGCCATCGCCACACGCCCGAAATTGAACAGGGTCTCTCGAACGCGTCAGGCCTGGAGGTAAAGGTATCCTTCACCCCCACGCTGGCGCCCATGAGCCGTGGCATCCTGACCACAGCCACGGCTAAGGTCTCTGCTGAGTTTGCCGCGCTCGAGGATCCTGGTGCGGCGATGCGCGAGATCTGGGAAGAGGCCTATGCCGAAGAGCCCTTTGTACGGCTTCTCCCTGAGGGTCAGTGGCCCTCCACCAAGTCGGTCCAAGGCTCCAACTATGCGGCCTTGCAGATCGCCTATGACGCCCACGTCAACCGCGTGGTTGTTTGCTGTGCCATCGACAACCTCACCAAGGGGACGGCCGGCGGCGCAGTGCAGTCAATGAATATCGCCCTCGGCCTGCCCGAAACCACTGGCCTGACCTTCCAAGGAGTAGCACCATGAGCGTGACAACACCACGAGGATTCCGCGCCGCAGGTATCACGGCCGGCCTGAAAACATCAGGTAATCCTGACCTTGCCCTGATCGTCAACGATGGCCCGCAGCGCAGTGCGGCCGCAGTCTTCACCACAAACCGGGTCGCTGCGGCCCCCATCCACTGGTCCCGCCAGGTGCTCAGCGATGGCCGGGTGGACGCCGTCGTCCTGAACTCCGGCGGTGCCAATGCGTGCACAGGTCCGGAGGGTTTCCAGAACACGCACGCCACGGCCGAGAAGGTCGCGGCGGTTCTTGGCCTGTCAGCGACAGATATTGCAGTATGCTCCACCGGCCTGATCGGCGAGCAGCTTCCCATGGATAAGATCCTGCCGGGTGTCGATGCCGCGGCGGCAGCTCTTGCTGACGACGGCGGAGCTGCCGCCGCCACGGCGATCATGACCACCGACACTGTCCCGAAGCAGGCGGTCTGGACCTCGTCGCCCAACGGCGACGGGCTCAGCTACACCATTGGCGGCATGGCCAAGGGTGCCGGCATGCTGGCCCCGGGCCTTGCCACGATGCTGGTGGTCGTCACCACCGATGCGGGAGTCGGTGCCGAGGGCCTGGATTCGGCCCTGCGCGACGCCGTCCGCGTCACCTTCAACCGGACTGACGCCGACGGCTGCATGTCAACCAATGACACCGTGCTGCTCATGGCCTCGGGTGCCTCCACGGCGTTCCCCGACTTGGATGAGTTCACTGCAGGTCTCACCCAGGTCTGCGCCACGCTGGCCCGGGACTTGATTGCCGACGCCGAGGGCGCCAGCCATGACATCGCCATCACCACTAAGAATGCCGACAGTGAACGCGACGCCGAAGTGGTCTCACGCTCCGTAGCCCGCTCCAACCTGTTTAAGACCGCCATTTTCGGCAACGATCCGAACTGGGGCCGCGTGCTGGCCTCCGTGGGCACCACCGACGCCGTCTTTGACCCCGACAAGATCAACGTCAGCATCAACGGCGTCCAGATCTGCCGCAACGGCTGCATCGGGGACTCCCGTGACCTGGTCGACCTGACACCGCGCGAGGTCACCGTCGAGATCGACCTCAACGCCGGAGACGCCTCAGCCACGATTTGGACCAACGACCTGACCCACGCCTACGTCGAAGAAAACAGCGCCTACTCGTCGTAACCCCGGGGTATCCTGGCCGGCGGCGCCGGCGCCGCCGGCGGCCCCGGAGCGAGGATGGATTGTGCCAGCGAGGTCGCGAGCAGCAAAATCCTACTGCTCGCGAGGGGCAACCGACGCCGCAGGACCGCACCCAGGCAGTACACAACGACTTTGAAGGAAAACATGATGACTTCGGTGGAAACCGCGCAGGACAAGGCCGGCACGCTGATTGAGGCGCTGCCCTGGATCAAGCAACTGGCCAACACGGTGGTGGTGGTCAAGTACGGCGGAAACGCCATGATCAACGACGAGCTGCGCCGCGCCTTCGCCGAGGACATCGTGTTCATGCACCACGTGGGCATCAAGCCCGTGGTGGTGCACGGCGGCGGCCCGCAGATCAACGCCATGCTCAAGCGCCTGGACATCAAGAGCGAGTTCAAGGGCGGCCTGCGCGTCACCACCCCAGAGGCCATGGACGTTGTGCGGATGGTGCTGACGGGCCAGGTGGGCCGCGAGCTTGTTGGCCTGATCAACGAACACGGCCCGTACGCCGTGGGGCTCTCCGGGGAGGATGGCGCCCTGCTGCAGGCCAAGCGCACGGGCACCATTGTCGACGGGCTGCCCGTTGACCTTGGCCTCGTCGGTGAGGTAGTGGGCGTGAACCCCGGCGCGATCCTTGACCTGTTGGAGGCCGGGCGGATCCCCGTCATCTCGACCGTGGCGCCGGAGGTTGGGGACGCCTCCACCGTGCTGAACGTCAACGCCGACACCGCCGCGGCAGCCCTGGCCGTGGCGCTGGGTGCCTCACGCATGGTGATCCTGACCGACGTCGAAGGCCTCTACGCGAACTGGCCCGACAAGTCATCGCTGCTGAGCGAGCTGAGCGCCAACGCGCTGCGTGCAATGCTGCCATCGCTGGAATCGGGCATGATCCCGAAAATGGGCGCGTGCCTTGCCGCGGTCGACGGCGGTGTGGGGCGTGCCGCCGTCGTGGATGGGCGCAGCGCCCACTCGGTGCTGCTTGAATTGATGACTTTCGAAGGCAATGGGACGCAAATTTTCCCGGACGAGGACCAAAACTGATGACTGAGCAAGCCGACGGCGCAAGCCTGGATTTGAACAACGCAAACGCCGCGGCCGTGACAGGCACCGGAACCAGCGAACAGTGGCTTGGGCGCTACAACAACGCGCTCATGGGCGTCTTCGGCAGCCCGCAGCGGGTCCTGGTGCGCGGCGCCGGCGCCCTGGTCTGGGACGCCGACGGCAAGGAATACCTCGACCTGCTCGGTGGCATCGCCGTGAACGCACTGGGCCACGCCCACCCCTTCGTCACCTCCGTGATCGCCAGCCAGCTGGCAACCCTGGGGCACGTGTCGAACTTCTTCACGAGCCCCACGCAGATTGCCCTTGCGGAAAAACTGCTTGATTTGTGCCAGGCCCCGGCCGGGTCCAAGGTGTTCTTCGCCAACTCCGGCACCGAGGCCAACGAGGCTGCCTTCAAGCTGGCCCGTGCCCACGGCGGCAAGGAACGGCCCACCATTTTGGCCCTCGAGGGCGGCTTCCACGGCCGCACCATGGGCGCCCTGGCCCTGACGGCCAAGCAGGCCTACCGCGAACCGTTCGAGCCCATGCCCGCCGGCGTGCGGCACCTCCCCTTCAACGACATCGATGCCCTGCGCCAGGCCATGGACAGCACCGTTGCGGCGCTCGTCATCGAACCCATCCAGGGCGAAGCAGGCGTCCGGCCGCTCTCCGCCGAGTACCTGCAGGCCGCGCGCGATCTGGCCACCGAACACGGCGCCCTGCTGATCCTGGACGAGGTCCAGACAGGGGTGGGCCGCACGGGCAACTGGTTTGCCGGCATCGCCGCGGGCATCACGCCCGACGCGATGACGCTGGCCAAGGGGCTCGGCGGCGGTTTCCCGATCGGCGCCATCGTCACCTTCGGTGAGAGGGCCTCACAACTGCTCAGCGCCGGCCAGCACGGCACAACCTTCGGCGGAAACCCCGTGGCCACCGCCGCTGCCCTTGCCACCCTGCACGTGCTTGAATCCCAGAACGTGCTCGCCAACGTCCGCGCCGTCAGCGACCTCTTCGCCCGGGGCCTCGCCGAGGTCGACGGCGTCACCGACGTGCGGGCGTTTGGCCTGCTGATCGGATTTGACCTCGCCGAGCCCGTGGCCGCCGGGCTTGTCAGCGCGGCGCTGGATGCCGGCTTCATCGTCAATGCGCCCCGCCCCAACACCGTCCGCCTTGCCCCGCCGCTGAACCTGACGGCCGAGCAGGCGCAAACTTTTATCGCAGCGCTCCCGGCACTGCTCGCCACGGCACTTGCCGCGCACCAATCGGAAGGAAATTCCTGATGACTCGCCACTTCCTCGTCGACACCGACCTGACCCCGGCCGAGCAGGCCGAGGTCCTGGACCTCGCGGCGCAGCTGAAAAAACAGCCGTACTCCAAGAACACCTTTGCCGGCGACGGCTCGGGTTCCCAAACGGTGGCTGTCATCTTTGACAAGACCTCCACCCGCACCCGTGTCTCCTTCGCCGCAGGCGTCGCGGCACTGGGCGGAAACCCGCTGATCATCAACCCCGGTGAGGCCCAGATCGGCCACAAGGAATCCGTCGCCGACACGGCCAAGGTGCTTGAACGCATGGTCTCAACCATCGTGTGGCGCACCTACGCCCAGGCAGGGCTTGAGGAGATGGCCGCCAATTCCAAGGTGCCCGTCATCAACGCACTCTCCGATGATTACCATCCGTGCCAGCTGCTCGCGGACCTGCTCACCATCAAGGAGCACAAGGGTGAGCTGGCCGGACTGACCATGACGTACATGGGCGATTCCGCCAACAACATGGCCAACTCCTACCTGCTCGCCGGTGTCACGGCCGGTATGCACGTGCGCATCACGGGACCTGCCGGGTATTTGCCGGCAGAGGCCGTGGTGCTTGCCGCGCAGGAACGTGCCGCGCAGACAGGCGGCTCGGTGCTGATCACCACAGACGTTGCGCAGGCTGTGGCCGGGGCCGGCATCCTGGTCACGGACACCTGGGTGTCCATGGGCCAGGAGGAGGAGAAGGCCGCGCGCCTGGAGCTCTTCACCGAGTACGCGCTCGACGACGCCGCGCTCGCCCAGGCCGCCCCCGACGCCATCGTGCTGCACTGCCTGCCGGCGTACCGTGGCTATGAGATTTCCGCGTCGGTCATCGACGGCCCGCAGTCGGTTGTGTGGGACGAGGCCGAGAACCGCCTGCACGCCCAGAAGGCGCTCATGGTGTGGCTTGTTGAAAAGAGTGCGGCCGACGCCGTTGCTGCCGCCGGCTCCGGCGCAGCAGCCGGCGCGGGTGCCAGTCCGGCCGGTCGATAAGGATGGCCAGGGCCACCAGTGCCGGTGCATCCATGCCGGCAACGAAGACTGCCAGGCAGGCCCGCGTCTCGGCACTGCTCACCAGCCGCGACGTGCGCTCCCAGGCGGAATTGGCCACATTGCTGGCCGACGACGGCCTGGTGGTTGGCCAGGCAACGCTGTCGCGCGACCTGGTTGAACTGCGGGCCGTGCGGGTGCGCGGCAAGGACGGTGCCCTGATTTATGCGCTGCCGCGCGAGGGAGGGGAGCGGAGCATGCACTCAGCCTCCTCGCAGGAGCTCCTTGACACGCGCCTCGTGCGTCTGTGCGGGGAACTGCTGGTGACGGCCGAGTCGTCGGCGAACATCGCGGTGCTGCGCACCCCGCCCGGGGCCGCAAACTTCCTGGCCCTTGCCATCGACCATTCGGTCATTCCATCCATCCTTGGCACGATTGCCGGGGATGACACAGTCATGGTCATCACGAGGGACCCGCAGGGCGGTGCGGAGGCGGCCGAACGCTTCCTGCAGTTTGCCGCCGAATCAAGCGCCGGGGCATGACGGGCTAAAGCGCCGGGAACCTCATTCAGGGGCGGGAGCTGCCCGGAACCGCCGCTGAAGTTCGCTAGGCCTTCTGTGCCTGTGCCATCCACGCCTCAATGCCTGCGGCATCGATCGGGAGTGCCTCGGATAGGACCAGCGAGCCGCCGTCGGTGATCAGGACGTTGTCCTCAAGGCGTACGCCGATGCCGCGCAGTTCCGGCGGCAGGGTCAGGTCGTGCTCGTGGAAGTACAGCCCAGGCTCAACGGCAAGCACCATGCCGGGCGCCATGGGTGCGCCCTGGTAGTTGTCGTGGCTTGACTGTGCGCAGTCGTGCACGTCCAGGCCCAGGTGGTGGCCCACCCCGCACACGAGGTAGCGCCTGTGGTGCTGGCCCGCGGGGGACAGGGCCTCGTCAACCGACACGGGCAGCAGGCCCCAGTCGTTCAGGCCGTTGGCAATGACCTCCATGCAGGCGTGGTGGAAGTCGTTCCACGGCCTGCCAGGTCCCACGGCGGCCAGGCCTGCCCTGTGCGACTTTTCCACCAGGTCGTGGACCTGGCGCTGGATCGGGCTGAAGGTGCCGCTTCCCGGGAAGGTGCGCGTGACGTCGGCCGTGTAGAAGCTGTTGGCCTCCACGCCCATGTCAAGCAGCAGCGCAGCATCCTCAAGGACGGGGCCGTCGCAACGCACCCAGTGCAGGGTGGGTGCGTGCTTTCCGCTGCCGACGATGGTCGCGTAGCCCACCCCGTTGCCGTGCGTGCGTGCGTGCCTGTCAAAGGTGCCCTGCAGCCAGCGTTCCCCGCCGCCCCTGATGGCCGTCGGAATTTCACCGACGACGGCGGAAAACCCGCCTATCGTGTGGTCCACGGCTTCGCGCAGCTGGGCAATCTCCCACTCATCTTTGATCATGCGAAGAACGGCAAGGGAGCTCCCCAGTTCACTGCCTGCGGGAATCCCGTGGCGGCTGCGCACTTCGGCGTCGATGATTCCCGCGGAAAGCGTGCCCGCGCCGGCCCGCATGGCGGCGATGATGCCGGCGTCGAGCTCGGTGAGGGGCTTGACGGGCAGGTGCAGGGCCTGCGACCAGTCCGAAAAGTCGGGGGCCGACCCCACCCACATCTCGCCGTGGGCCGCGTTGGCAAAGAACTGCGGGTCACCGGGATAGTAGGGCGCGGGGATGAACAGGGTTGCATCGTGGGATGCACCCGTTGGTGTCATGAGGAGGACCGCGCCTTCGATGGCGGCGCCGCTGAGCCAGTAGAAATCGGAATCCGGCCGGAAGTCGTAGTAGGTGTCGTTGGCGCGCAGCGGTGCGGTGCCGGCCCCTACCACCAGGGTTTGGCCGGGGAACTGTTCGGAGAGGCGGGAGCGGTGGTGTCCTGCGGCTGTGGCGGCACCTTCGACGACGGGCGGGGTGCGGTCAGGTGTTCCCCAGCCCTGGCCCATGTAGTCGATGAACGCCGGGACGGTGGCCAGCTTCGGCGGTCGCCCCTCGCCCGTTGCCAGGGCCGGGCCGGAAGTGCTCGGTGATGCTTCTTGTGCTGACATTCTGGAAATTCCTCCACCGGTTGCGGCTGGCGGCAGGATCTGTGCCACACCGGCCTTCGGTCCCGCCTCTTTGCCTTCCATCTTCCCCCACAGGCCACGTGCCCTGCCAGTTTGCCGGTAGCGGGCAATTGCGCCGGGACGTGCTTTGTGACGGCCCTCCCGGCGCGCCATGAATATCTTTTAGCCATAATGCATAATCATGCACTATGCTTTGAAGCAACGAGGAAACACACTCTGCGGAGTGTTCAATTTTTTTAGGGAGACACGAACGTGACAGAACGCATTGTATTGGCCTACTCCGGTGGCCTTGACACCTCCGTTGCCATCGGCTGGATCGGTGAAGCCACCGGTGCAGAAGTCATCGCCGTGGCGGTTGACGTTGGACAGGGCGGGGAGTCCCTTGAGGACATTCGCCAGCGCGCGCTCGGTTGCGGCGCCGTCGAGGCCTACGTTGCCGACGCCCGTGACGAGTTCGCCAACGAATACGCCATGCCGACCCTGAAGGCCAACGCCCTTTATCAGGGCCACTACCCGTTGGTGTCGGCCATCTCCCGCCCCGTCATCGTCAAGCACCTTGTCAAGGCAGCGCGCGAATTCGGCGCCACCACCGTCGCCCACGGCTGCACCGGCAAGGGCAACGACCAGGTCCGCTTCGAGGTCGGCATCCAGACCCTGGGCCCGGACCTGAAGTGCATCGCACCCGTCCGTGACCTGGCCCTGACCCGTGACAAGGCCATCGCCTACGCAGAAGCCCACAACCTGCCGATCGAGACGACCAAGAAGAACCCGTACTCGATCGACCAGAACGTTTGGGGACGCGCCGTCGAAACCGGCTACCTCGAAGACATCTGGAACGCCCCCACCAAGGACATCTACGACTACACGGCCACCCCGGATTTCCCCCCGGCACCGGACGAGGTCATCATCTCCTTCCACCAGGGCGTCCCCGTTGCCATTGACGGCGTGAAGGTCTCCCCGCTGCACGCCATCCAGGAACTGAACCGCCGCGCAGGCGCCCAGGGCGTTGGCCGCATCGACGTCGTCGAGGACCGCCTCGTCGGCATCAAGAGCCGCGAAATCTACGAGGCACCCGGCGCCATGGCGCTCATCACTGCCCATAAGCACCTCGAAGACATCACCCTCGAGCGCGAGCAGGCCCGCTTCAAGGCCACTGTCAGCCAGCGTTGGGCAGAGCTGGTCTACGACGGCCAGTGGTTCTCACCGCTGAAGCGTTCCTTGGATGCTTTCATCGAAGACACCCAGAAATACGTATCAGGGGACATCCGCATGACCCTGCACGGTGGCCAGGCCATCGTCAACGGCCGCCGCTCCGAGACGTCCCTGTACGACTTCGACCTGGCCACCTACGACACCGGCGACACCTTCGACCAGTCGCAGGCCAAGGGCTTCATCGAGCTGTGGGGCATGTCCTCCAAGGTCGCCTCGACCCGCGACCAGCGCGTCCAGGGTCTCTAGCGATGTCATCTTCCAAGCAGGGCCCACAGACGCAGGGGTCCCCGGCCGAGCGCAGCGAGGCAGGGGTGCGTTCGGGGACAAACGAGGGCGCACTGTGGGGCGGCCGCTTCCAGGGCGGCCCCGCAGATGCCCTCGCGGCACTGAGCAAGTCGACGCACTTTGACTGGCGGCTGGCGCTGTACGACATCGCCGGATCCAAGGCACACGCCCGTGTGCTGAACTCGGCGGGCCTGCTGTCCGCCGCCGAGCTTGTGGGCATGCTTGCCGCCTTGGACGAGTTGGAGGCCGACGTGAAGTCGGGCGCCTACGGTCCGGCCGAGTCCGATGAGGACGTGCACGGTTCGCTCGAGCGCGGACTGATTGAACGGGCGGGAACGGCCCTGGGCGGCAAGCTCCGCGCGGGCCGCTCACGCAACGACCAGATCGCCACGCTGGGCCGCATGTACCTGCGCGACCACGCACGGATCATCGCAGCGGGCGTCCTCTCGGTGATTGACGCGCTCGTGGAGCAGGCCAAGGCGCACCACGGCGTAGCCATGCCGGGGCGCACACACCTCCAGCACGCCCAGCCCATCCTGTTGAGCCATCACCTGCTGGCCCACGCCTGGGCCTTGCTGCGCGATGTGCAGCGGCTCGTCGACTGGGACAAGCGTGCAGCGGTTTCGCCGTACGGTTCAGGTGCGTTGGCCGGTTCATCGCTGGGTCTTGACCCTAACGCCGTCGCCGCCGATCTCGGCTTCGACTCCGCAGCGTGGAACTCGATCGACGGCACCGCCTCCCGTGACGTTTTCGCCGAATTCGCCTGGGTGTGCGCCATGATCGGCGTCGACCTCTCAAGGATTTCCGAGGAAGTCATCCTGTGGGCCACGAAGGAATTCTCCTTCATCACCTTGCATGATTCCTACTCCACGGGGTCCTCGATCATGCCGCAGAAGAAGAACCCCGACGTGGCAGAGCTTGCCCGCGGCAAGGCCGGACGCCTCATTGGTGATCTGACGGGTCTGCTGGCAACGCTCAAGGGTTTGCCCCTCGCCTACAACAGGGACCTGCAGGAGGATAAGGAGCCCGTCTTTGACGCGGCTGACACCCTTGAACTGCTGCTGCCCGCCGTTTCCGGGATGATGGCCACGCTTGTCTTCAACACCGAGCGCATGGAGGCACTGGCACCGCAGGGCTTCGCACTGGCCACGGACATTGCCGAATGGCTTGTCCGTCAGGGCGTTCCCTTCCGGGATGCGCACGAGCTTTCGGGCGCTGCCGTGAAGATTGCTGAAGGCCGCGGCGTTGAGCTGTGGGACCTCACGGATGCCGAGTACGCGGGCATCTCCGAACACCTCACGCCCGAGGTACGCTCGGTCCTGAGCACCCAGGGATCGCTGAACAGCCGCAGCGCCCAGGGCGGCACCGCGCCGTCGGCAGTGCTGGCGCAGCTGGCGGCACTTGAGGGACAGCTGGGCGAGGTCCGCACCTTCCTGGCCTGACCGGCGTCGTACCTGCCACAACAGCACACGCAAATTGCCCGCATCCTTGATGGACTGCGGGCAATTTCCGTCTAGCGCTTCTCGGCCTCCCACCACTCGCAGGCTCCCACCACTCGCAGGCTCGCGGCGGGTCCCTGGCAGCCATGGGCCCAGTTGGGCGCCTCGGCCGCTACGCTGGGGGCATGACTGAAATTTCCAATGCGCAGCTGATGGACCGGCTCAAGGCTGCAGCCGACAATGTAAGCGTAAAACTCGGCGGCCTCAGCGACGCCGACATCCTTGCGCCCACCGACCTGCCCGGCTGGACGCGCGGGCACGTGCTGGCGCACATCGCTCACGTTTCCAACGCCGTTGCCCGGCAGGTGGAGTACGCCCTGCGCGGGGAACTCGTCGATTTTTACGATGGCGGCCAGGGTGGACGCACACAGGCCATCGAGATGCACGCCGGACACACCGCGGCCGAGCACCGTGACTACATTTCTGCCGCCTTAACCCGCGCGCTGACGGTTCTCGACGGGCTGGACGAGGCACAATGGTCGCTTCCCATCAGTTACCGCAACGGCGTGGTGCGTGACGGGGCGTTGGCGTATTGGCGTGAGCTTGTCATCCACCTGGCCGATCTCAAGCTGGGCCGGGGACCTGAGACATGGTCAAAGGAGTTCTGCCTGTACCTGATCGAATTCCTCTCGGTCCGTGTGCCCGCCGGCATCCGCCTGAAGCTGCTACCCCTGGCCCTGCCGCCCATGACGGTCGGATCCGGCGAGAACGCTGTGTCCGTCTCGGGCATGCTGACCGACATTGCCGCATGGCTGTCGGGCCGCACACCCACCATGGGAAGTCTGCGCGCCGAGGCCGCCGCCGATTCGGTGGAGCTTCCGACGCTGCTGCCCTGGCCCTCAGCGTTTAGCGCGAAGTAGCGGTCACGGAACCTCTCCGCCCGCCCGCGTCCTGCGCTCTCCCGCCACATCGGTCGTACAGTTGATGGCAATGTTTTTCAGAAACATTGCCATCAACTGTACGACCGATTTTTTAGGCGCCTCATTCCCCTGTGGATAACCCGAAAACGGTCGATTTTCCGCGAAACAATGGGGTATGCGCCGTTCCGAACTGCCCCAGCACCTGCTCCGGAGGTCTTTTACCACCAAGTCCTCCGATGCCGCAGGGGTGCCGCGTGTGCGAACCCGTGCCAAGGACCTGATCCGTGTTTCGCGCGACATCAGGGTGCCCGATGGGGTGCCGCTCCGGGGGCCCGATGCGGTGGCGGCGTATACCGAGGTCAACCCTGTACACGTCCTGAGCCACCTCTCGGCCGCCCGGTTGTGGGGGATCCCGCTGCCGCCCAGGCAGGACGGTGACTGGCGGATCCACTTGGCGGGCCCGCCGACGGCGGGAAACCCGAGACGGGTCAATGTGGTGGGGCACCGGCTGGCCCTCGCCGACACGGAGATCTGGGAGTTCGACGGCGTCAGGCTCACCAGTGCGGCCAGGACCTGGCTGGACCTGGCAGCCTGCCTGTCACTTGAGGAACTCGTCGCGGCGGGTGATTACCTGCTCTGCTGCCACGGACCCGAATTTCCTGTGCCACGCCTGGCGATCTGCAGCATCGGGGACCTGGCCCGGATGGTGGCCCGGCACCCGGGATTGCGTGGCCTGCGCAACGCCCGCGCCGCATTGGACCTTGTTAGGGTTGGTTCGGACTCGCCGCCGGAGACCTTCATGCGCCTGGCCGTGGTTGCGGCCGGGCTGCCGGAACCGGAACTGAACGTTGTTGTGAAGGATCAATATGGCCGGCCAGTCCTGTGGCCCGACGGCGCCTACCGACAGTACCGGTTCAGCCTGCAGTACGACGGCAACCACCACAACGGACCGGAGCAGTACCAGAGCGACATCCGCAGGTTGGAGACCACCATGTCCCTCGGGTGGCAGGAAATCCGGATAGCACGCGATGATCTCCGGGGTGAGCGCCCCGCCGTCGTCCGTAAGGTTGCCGCAGCGCTGCGGGCAAGGGGCTGGAAGCCGCAGTGAGCCCCATCGAACGTACAGTAGATCGCAATCCCCGGCTGGAACATTGCCATTAACTGTACGTTCGAGTGCGGGGACGGCGTTAGCGGTGCCGGGAAGACTTGATACCAACAAGCACGAAGAACCTTGTGAATGTGAAGGAACCGATCATGGTATCGACAAACCGACCCCGCACTCCATTGATGCTACCCGCCGAGGCCCCGTCCAACGCCCATGCGGGAGGTCACCTGGCGGGCTGTTGCGGGTTGTGGTTACCCTGTCGGATGGAACCGACAAGGATTTGTCGGGCCAGTTCGGAGGTGAGCAGTTGCGCCAATTGGTTATGCACGGAGATTTTTCCCGGATCCCCGGTGAGGTGGTCCCAGAGGGCCTGCTCGTGAAAGTCCTCCCGGGCCACGATGCGTTCAATGTGTTCGGCCTCGGCCGGGCGGTGCAGCGCGGCAAACCAGTGGCGGATTTGGGTGGTTGCCATGCGACGTATGCCGGCAAGCACGCTGTCCGGGTCTGCCCGGTGCCCCGGTCCTGCGGCCTCGATGGCCTGCGCTGCCAAAGCGGCCATGCTGGGTTCATCAGCCAGCATCTCATGGGGAATTCTTTCCTGCAGTTCGACGCCGCGTGCATTCTCGATGGTCATGACCTCTCCTGATGATGCCATCGCGCAACAGTGCGTTCGCGAGAGCATCCGCCTAGCTGAACTGTAGGCAGGAAAAGCCGCTACGCCGGATGGCTGCGAGCCGAAAAACCCGATTTGTCACTCAAACGGGTGACAGGAAAGGCAAGGGAGGGTCCGGTGCGTTACTTCTCCCCGGCAACACGCCACAGGTGCAAGGTGGCGTAGGAACGCCAGGGCTGCAGCGGGGCCGACATCCGGGCGAGCTCGGCAGGCTTGATGGTGCGGGCCGCGGCCAGTGTGTCCCCGCGCAGGAGCCCGTAACCGTTGCGGACCGCCGCGTCCGTGGGCAGGAAGACATCGGGGCTGGCCAGCACCCGCATGGCCAGGTAGCCCACAGTCCATGGGCCGATGCCCGGCACTGGAAGCAGCTTGGCACGAAGGGATTCCACGGTGTCCCGTCCGTCCACGTGCAGGGTGCCGTCGGCCAGCCTTGCCGCCGCGCCAAGAATGGAGTCGACGCGGCGTTGCGGGCCCCGCAGGATCGCGCGCCCTCCTCCGGCAATTTCCGCAGGTGTTGGGAAGAAATGCGTCATGGAGCCGTGTGGCAGCCGGCTCGGTGTTGACAGGGCGACGAGCTGGTTCAGTGCCGTCCTGGCAGCTGCGACGGTTATTTGCTGGCCGACCATGGCCCGGACCAGCATCTCCGCGGAGTCGACGCAGCCAGGCAGCCGAATGCCGGGCAAGGCCGCCACCCGAGGCGCCAGCTGGGGATCGGCAGACAGCGTCTCATCGGCGGCACGCGGGTTGTGGTCAAGGTTGAACAGGTGCCGGACCCGCAGCATGAGTTCCGCCCCGTCGCCCGGCTCCTCCACCTCACTTTCGAGCCACAGGGCTGCCCCGTCCCAGGCAACGCGGAACCAGCCGTGGCCACCGGGCAGGAGCAGTGTGCGCGCATAGCTGGCGGAATCCGCTTGCTCGACCCCGCCGACGGCGCGTGCGGCAAGGAAGTCAAAGATGCCGGGGTCAAAGGGCGGGGTGAAGTCCAACGCAAGAGCCATGGGGGAATTCTTTCACGGGGCGGCCCGGCACCCTGCCGCAGTGGGCCACACTGCTAAGTTGGGGGCATGGACAAGCCAATTAACATCCTTGAGCTTCTTCAATACCCCGCACCGGAGGTGGGGCCCCACCTGCTGGGCGCACTGGTGCGGCACGAGAGTCCGGAGGGCCCCGTCGTCGTCCGTTTGACTGAGGTTGAGGCATACCTCGGGCCGCGCGATTCGGCGGACCCCGACCCCGGATCGCACAGTTACGGGGGCAGGACCGAGCGCAACTCGGCCATGTTTGGCCCGCCCGGGCGCCTCTACGTCTACTTCAGCTACGGCATGCACTTCAGCGCCAACCTTGTCTGCCGCGGGGAGGGGCTGTCCTCGGGCTGCCTCATGCGCTCGGGTGAGGTGGTCGAGGGCATTGAACTGGCGCGGCGAAGGAGACCCACAGCCAAGCACGACGGCGAGCTGGCGCAGGGTCCCGCCCGGCTGGCCAAGGCCATGGGGTTCTCCCGCGAACACAACGGCATGTACGCGCTCGGCGGCGAGGTCACGGTGACCCTGCCGAAGGTGCCAGTTGAACGGGTCATGACAGGTCCGCGGGTCGGCATCAGCGGCCCCGGTGGCACCGACGCCTATCCGTGGCGGTTTTGGATCGACGGCGACCCGACGGTGTCCAAGTTCAGGCCGGGAGCGGTACGTGCTGGGCGTCGGCCCGCGCCAGCTGTTCCGAAAACTCAATGAGTTCGGTCACCTCCGGCAACAGGTCCGCAGGCGTGAGCCGGTGTACGAGGCCCGAGCGCGAGGCCGGCCATTCGTGCTCGAGCAGCGAGTACACGCTGGAGTCAACCCGTGCGCCGTCATGCCCGCGCCGATAGCCTCGCAGCACACCTTCCAGGGTGGCGCCGAGCTTGGTGATGGCAGCCGCGCTGCGCACATTGCGCACGTCACAGCGCAGCGTCACCCGGTGCACCAGGAGTTCCTCGAAGGCAAAGGTCAGCAGGGCCAGCTTCGAGGCGGCATTGACGTTGCGGCCCCAGTATTTCCGGCCAAAAAACGTCATGCCCAACTCGACCCGTGACTGCTCCGGCACGAAGTCGTAAAGGCTGGTTGTGCCGGCCACGGTGCCGGTGTCCTCATCGATCACCGCGAAGGCAATGATCGAGGGATCGGCGATCCTGGCCGCAAAAAGACGTTCCAGGGCACGCTTGGAGGTAGGCCTCTCTGAGGCCATGCCCGCCCACATGTCTACATCGATGTAGGGGAACAGATCTGCCGCGTGACGACGCCTTAGCGGCACAAGCCGGACACCGTGTCCGGGAAGTGAAATGTTGTGTTGCACGGAGAATATATAAGCACCTTTTTGGGCGCCGGAAAAGCCCCTCTTCCGAACGCTGTACCGTTGAAGGGTGAACGAGACATTACGTACCCCTGAACCACCCATTTCCACCCCGGCGGAAACTGCTGAAAATCCGCAGGTTTCCGCTGTTCTTCAGCGATTGTGCGCGACGGTGATGGACTACCCGTCGGAGGGTATTGTTTTCAAAGATTTAACCCCCGTTTTTGCCGACGGTCCGGCACTGAAGCTGGTGGTCGATTCCATCGTCTCCCGCTTCGCCGGGAAGTTCGACGCCGTGGCCGGGGTTGAGGCCCGCGGATTCCTCCTTGCGGCGGCCGCGGCGTACGCCACAGGAACGGGCGTCATCACGATCCGCAAGGCCGGAAAACTGCCCCGCGAGGTCTACTCCGAGAGCTACGCCCTCGAGTACGGCGAGGCGACCCTGGAGCTGCACCAGGACGACATCCCCACCGGCACACGTGTGTTAATTCTCGACGACGTCCTAGCCACAGGCGGAACGCTCGGCGCGGCAGCCGCACTGCTTGAGCGAACAGGCGCCGTGGTGGCAGGTGTCGGTGTGGTGCTTGAAATCGACGCCCTGCCGGGACGCGAAAACCTTGCCGGTTACGACGTGGAGTCACTGCTGCACGTGTGAGGTGGGGCGGGACGGTGTTGCCGTCCCTACACCTGCCGCCACCGAGGCCCTTGGCGGGATATACTGGGCGGTCCGCCTTTTTGGCGGAATGCCTTCAGTATCAGGAGCCTTGCATGTATGACGACGAGTTGGCCCAGGAACGCAGCTATGTCCACGGACTTTATTCACGCCTGGATGAACTCCGCGCCGAAAAAGTGGAGCAGCTAGGTGACGTGCGCCGGGCCAAGTCCATGGGAACGCACCAAAACCGTTCCGAACGTGACGCCTTTGCGGCGCTGTACGAGAACCGCCTGGCGCAGCTGAACGCCGTCGACGACAAGCTCGTGTTTGGCAGGCTTGACCTCGACGACGCGCAGAGCCGCTACATCGGCCGCATCGGGCTGCTCGCCGAGGACCTGCGCCAGCTGATGGTCGACTGGCGTGCCCCCGAGGCAGGCACGTTTTACCAGGCCACGGCCTTCGAGCGCATGGGTGTGCGCCGCCGTCGTCATTTGCTGCTCCAGGGCCGCAACGTCAAGGCCATCGAGGACGACGTCCTTGACCACACCATGCTCGTTGACGGTGAAGGCCTCCAGGGCGAGGGTGCGCTGCTGGCCGCCTTGAACTCCAAGCGTACGGGCCGCATGAATGACATCGTCGGCACCATCCAGGCCGAGCAGGACAGGATCATCCGCTCACCCCTGAGCGGCGCCCTGGTCGTGCAGGGCGGTCCCGGCACCGGAAAGACAGCCGTGGCGCTGCACCGTGCCGCGTATCTTTTGTACACGCACAGGGAACGGCTGCAGTCGGCAGGCGTGCTACTGGTGGGCCCCTCCAACGCATTCATGAAGTACATCGAACGCGTGCTGCCCTCGCTGGGCGAGACCGGCGTGGTCATGGCAAGCGTTGGCAACCTGTTCCCCGGAGTCACTGCCACGGCAACTGAATCGGCCGAAACCGCCGAGCTCAAGGGCCGCCTTGCCATGGCCCAGGTTATGGCCAATGCCGTGGCTAACCGCCAGCGCCTGCCGCGCGAGGATGTCAGGCTCGACGTCGAGGGCACCCGTCTGGTTCTCACCGTCAAGGCGGTGCGCCGCGCCAGGGACAAGGCAAGGGCCACCGGGCTGCCGCACAACGAAGCCCGCCTCACCTTCGTCAAGACGCTGCTGCGAGAGCTCACGGAGCAGTTGCGTGAGCACATTGAATCGGCAGGCGCCGGAAACAACGCGGACAGGTCCTACCTGGCTGAGGACGTCCGCTCCTCCCGGGACGTGAGGGTCATGCTCAACCTGTGCTGGATGCCGATGACCGCCCGCCAGCTTGTCGGCGACCTGTTCAGCAAGCCCGAAATCCTGGAGGCCGTGACGCCGGGATTCACCCCGGCCGAGCGCCGGCTGCTGGCCCGCCGCCCCGGTGCGCCGTGGAGCGAATCGGATGTGCCGCTGCTGGATGAGGCCGCCGAACTCCTGGGCGAAATGGATGCCTCGGGTGGCCGGGTCCAGGCGTCCGCGGAGGCCCAGCGCAAGCGTGACCTCGCCAATGCCGAGAAGGCCATCTCCAACATGAACCAGCAGCTGGAGGATTCCGGCGTTGACGGCATCCTCACGGCAGAGCAGCTTGCCGACTACAACGTTGTCGGGGAAGCTTCGATGACGAGTGCCGAACGTGCCTTGACTGACAGGACCTGGGCGTACGGCCACGTGGTGGTTGACGAGGCGCAGGAGCTTTCACCCATGCAGTGGCGCCTGCTGGTGCGCCGTTGTCCCGTGAAGTCCTTCACGATCGTCGGCGACATCGCCCAAACAAGTTCCTCGGCAGGCGCCATGTCATGGGAGCAGGCGCTCACGCCGTTCATGGGCGAACGCTGGACCATGGAAGAACTGACAGTCAACTACCGCACACCGGCTCAAATCGCCGAGGCCGCGGTGCGCATGGCGAACGCCGCCGGCCAAGTGGTTTCGGCACCCAAGGCAGTGCGCGAGGGCGAATGGGAACCCATTGTTGACCACGTGGCCGTTTCCGATGTGATCGCCCAGGTGGTTTCCGTCATGCCCGAGGAAACAGCAGCCGTTGGCGGGGGGCTGGTGGCAGTCATTGCACCGGCATCCATGGTGCAGGCCACCGCGGCCGCCCTGCGTGCCGTGTATGGCCAGCGGATCGGCCACGGCGCGGGTTCCCTTGAACAGGACATTGTGGTGATTGACCCGCACGAGGCCAAGGGCCTTGAGTTCGACGGTGTCATCATCACAGAACCCGCGGCGCTGCTTCGCGGTGCGGGCGGACGGGTCGGGGACCTGTATGTCTCCATGACCCGCCCCACCCAGCGCCTGCGTCTTGTCACCTCTGAACCTCTGCCGGCGGGAATCGAAAAGTAGAACCCTCCCGATGCGTCCCGTTCCTTAGCTGACCGGAGCGGGACGCAACGGGGCGCGGATGGCGCAGATACGCCGTCGTGCTGGTAATTTTGTGGTGTGTCTTTGCAAACTGAACTCCGCGCCCCCGAGAACGACTCCACCTTTGCCAACGTTTGGCAGGAACTGAAGTGGCGAGGCCTGGTCCAGGTCTCCACCGATGAAGCAGCCCTTGAGGAACTGCTCGCCGGCGAGCCGATCACGTACTATTGCGGCTTCGACCCCACAGCCCCCAGCCTGCACCTTGGCAACCTCGTCCAGCTCCTGACCATGCGCCGCATGCAGCTGGCCGGCCACAAGCCGCTGGGCCTGGTGGGCGGATCCACCGGTTTGGTGGGGGATCCGCGTCCGACGGCGGAGCGCACCATGAACACCAAGGAAACAGTTGGCGAGTGGGTTGGCTACCTCCAGGGCCAGGTGCAGCGCTTCCTGTCCTTCGAGGGTGAGAACTCGGCGCGTATGGTCAACAACCTCGACTGGACCGCGCCCATGAGCGCCATTGACTTCCTGCGAGACATCGGGAAGTACTTCCGGGTCGGCACCATGATCAAGAAGGACATTGTTGCCTCGCGCCTGAACTCGGACGAGGGCATCAGCTACGCCGAATTCAGCTACCAGATCCTGCAGGGCATGGACTACCTGGAGCTGTACCGCCAATACGGGTGTGTGCTGCAGCAGGGTGGCTCGGACCAGTGGGGCAACCTGACAAGCGGTACCGAGTTGATCCGTAAGGTAGAGGGTGTCTCCGTGCATGCGCTGGGCACACCGTTGATCACCAACTCCGACGGCACCAAGTTCGGCAAGAGCGAAGGCAACGCCATCTGGCTCGACGCCACCATGTGCAGCCCCTTTGACATGTACCAGTTCTGGCTGAATACCGCCGACGCCGATGTGGTGGACCGCCTGAAGGTCTTCACCTTCCTTTCACGCGAGGAAATCGCCGCCATCGGTGAGTCTGTGGCCGAAAAGCCGCAGGCCCGCGAAGGCCAGCGCACCCTTGCCTTCCAGGTGACGTCCATTGTTCACGGTGTGGATGCGACCTTGAAGGTCATTGCCGCCTCGGCAGCACTTTTCGGGCAGGGCGAACTGGGCGAGCTTGACCTGGCAACCCTCGAATCCGCAACGCGTGAATTGCCGCGAGCTTCGGCCCCGGCTGCCGGGCTCACGATTGTTGAATTGCTGGTTGCTTCGGGCCTGTCCAAGAGCAACTCTGATGCCCGCCGCACAGTGGGGGAGGGCGGCGCCTACGTCAACAACGCCAAGGTCACCGATGTGGACGCTGTTCTTGGTGCCGCGGATGCGGTGCACGGAAAGTACCTGCTGGTGCGCCGCGGCAAGAGGACGCTGTCCATGGTTGAGCTGGCCGGCTGATCCCCAACCTGAGAGTTTCCCCAGAAGCCCGTCCCTGATTTGCGTTGGGGCGGGCTTCTGTGTATTGTTCTATCTGTTGCTTGCACAAGGTTGAGCCGCTTCGAAAGAAGCACCGACTCCCAATTTGCAGGCAATCAAATCTAATAAATCTTCTTTCTAATATCATCGACTCTACGAGTCGGAATATATGAACGGAAATGTTGATTTGAGGAATTCATGAAGTGACCAGCCGCACACTCTGCGGATTAGGTAAATGAATTCCAATAGAATAAAGTATGGATATCGCGTCGATGAAAACTAAATGCGGAAAGCGTTTAGGAATTACTCGAAT